>JBFWSE010000127.1:0-10243 GCA_050248535.1 Novosphingobium sp. | reverse complement strand
GATCGCCATCGAGCGCGCCGTGGCGCAGTTTGATCGCGATGGCGCTGGAAAATTCAGTTGCGACCCAAGGGCTGATGCAGACTGTGCCGGCTTCCTGCGCCGCCAGCCAGAGGCGAACCGCTTGGGATGCCGGTTCGGGTACCAGGGAGGGGATCAGGAACGAAGTGTCGCAATAGATCATCGCGGCCACCACTTGCGCAAGAAACGGCTCAATAACCGGAATCGCGCATTTCGCGAATCAGATCGACGGCACTTTGCGACTGCATGGGAAGCGTATCGGCGAAGGCTTTCAGCGCGGCAGCGTCGAATTTCTTTTTCTTCGGCTCGGCCGGAACCAGCCGCGCCACCGGCTTGCCGCGCCGCATGATCTCCACTGTCTCACCCGCTTCGGCGCGATCGACCAGTTCGCTGAAATGCGCCTTGGCTTCGGCAATATTGACTCCGTCCATGACGAGACTCCTGACCAACTTGTTGGTCATATAGCATGGGAGTGCCCGGCAAAAAACCATTTTCCTACACAGTCGCGCCCCTGCTAGCCCCGAACCTCCAACCGGGGGGCCGAATCCAACTTTGGTCCTGACGGAGGTTTTTCCCCTTGCATTCCGATAAGAATGAGGACTCTCCGCGTTCTCCCCTTTGCGCCTCTGCGTCTCTGCGCGAACCCGGAGACCCCTCCGTCAGTCCTGCGGACTGCCACCTCCCCCCTTGTGCTTCGCAAAAGCGGGGAGGATCTGAATTGGTCTGCGCTTCGCCGCGCCCCGGCCGCCGCACCAGCCGCACCGCCTTTGCCGATCTTCCGCCCGATCCCGACGATCCGCTGCTCGGCTTCGCGCCCTATGAGCACAAGGCGCCGCGCCGCAATTCGATTACCCCGGATCGCCAGCGCCAGTTCATCGCCACGCTGGCCGCCAGCGGCATCGTGACGCAAGCGGCGCGGGAGATCGGGGCTTCGCTGGAGGCGCTCTACAAGTTGCGGCACAAGCCGGGGGCGGAAGAATTTTCGGCGGCCTGGGAGCTGGCCATCGACCGGGGGATCGCGCGGCTGGAGGATTGTGCGCTGGAGCGCGCCATTGCCGGCGAAGAGCGAGTGGTGCTGCGGCAGGGCGAAATTGTCGCACGCTGGACGCGGTATGATACGCAGCTCCTGATGTTCCTGCTGCGCCAGCGGCGGGGCAAGCGGTGGAATGCGGAAGGCACGCATTTCGCCAACCTGCGGCCCGGGCACCCGGTTTACGAGCGGCTCAAGCGCGAGTGGGTGGAAGAGGACCGCCAGCGGCGCGAGGCGGAATCGGAGCAAGTCATCGAGAGCATCAACCGCAAGCTCGAAACGATGCGGCGGCGGTTGATGGCGCCCGATGTGCGGGATGAAGTGGATGAGAGTGCGGGCTAGACCCGGCTCAGGGCCGCGGGATCACGGTCCCCGGCGGTCGCGCTGCCGGTTCTGGTCGCCGGGCGCGCGGCGGGGCAGGTTGGGCGCGCGCATGCCGCGTTCGGGGGGCTGGATCTGGCCTTCGTAGCGGCGGAAATTGCCCGAAGGCGGCGCATCCCCCCGGCGGAAGTGGCTGTGTTCGCCGCGGCGGTAGCGGTTCACACTACGGTCGGGCCGGTACCAGAAGAAGCCGTCAGTGCCCCAGTAGCCATCATAGATCGGGCCATAGTAGCCGTCGTACCAGACGTCATAGGGGTAGCTGCTCCACGACAGGCCGTAATAGCCATAGCCATCGGTGGCGCAGCCGGCGAGCGGCAGCAGGGCGAGAGCGGCGGCGGACAATAGCAATTTGCGCATGGGGCGTTCCTTTGTGTGACCTGCCGCGCGCCTGCCCCCTCAGCCTGCGCGGCTTGCCCGGCACCATGCCCGCCCGGCTGCCGGGGGACATGACCGTGGTCAATTGGCGCGGGATTTTTCGGGTCCTATTCGGCAAACGCCTGTGCGGAGTCGAAATGCATCAAGGGTTCCAGCCCGCTTTCGGAGAAGTCCTGGTGCCAGCCCGGGCTGCGCACCGTGCGTTCGATCTGCGGCGGCTGGTAGTTGAAGCAGACGCCCTGGCGGAAGGTTTGCCACTCGGCCATTTCCTCGTCCGGCGGCGGCACGAACTGGCGCGCGCCGGAGACGAAGATCGCACGGCGCAGCAGGGTGGCGAGCTCGGCGAGTTCGGGATCGAGCTCGCGCTTCCACCTGGACAGCTGGCGAAGGTCCCTGCCGTGCCAGGGCTCGGCGCCGGATAGGGCGGTATCGTCGAGCAGCCAGCGCACCAGTTCCTCGCCATTGCGTTCGAGCGTGGCGGTCGTCCTGCCCTCGACGCGGTCGGCGACGCGCATGTCGAAGCGGGTGGGTGCGGTGTCATGGGCATGGGCGGCCATCAGCACGGCGAGATCGAAGAGGTGGGTGCAGTGCTGGAAGGGGTCGCGATTGGCCACTTCGCTCAGCAGCTGGCCGGTCAGTTCCCCGGCGATGTGCGGCGCGGCGCCGGGGCATTCGGACCAGGGATGGCGCAGCGCCGCGGCCTTGACCTGGGTGATGACGCCGTCCTTGTGGTCGAAGCGCAAGTGGAAGCGGTGCATGTCGTCTTCCAGCGCGCCGCCGATCCAGGCCCCGTCCGCTCCCGGTCCGGGCTGGAGGACAATGCGGCGCCACAGGCCAGGGGGCCATGCCGGGTATGCTTCCTCGCTCATCGGATCGCTTTGCCTCAACTTTCCGAGAATGCAAACGGCTGAGCGCTGCGGCGATAGTCGTCGGGGAGCACTTCGCGGCCGATGGGCGGCACCGCGCGGGCGGTGCATTGCGCGCGTTGGCACAGGGCGCAGGCGATGCCGATGGGAGTGGCTTCGGCCTCGGGGCTCTGCGCGTAAACCAGGCGCGGGGCGTGCTCGGCCGAGCAGGCCAGCGCGATGGCGCGCAGCACGCTGGGCCGGCCGTGTCCGCCGCCGCCGGCGCGCACCGTGCGCGCGATCGAGAAATAGCGCTGGCCGTCGGGCAGTTCGAGCCATTGGGTCAGCACTTCGCCCGGCCGGCGGAAGGTCGAATGGACGTTCCACAAAGGGCAGCCGCCGCCATGCGCGGCGAACGGGAAGCCCGCGCCGTCGAGCCGCTTGGAAACATTGCCCGCCTCGTCGACGCGGATGAAGAAGAAGGGCACGCATTCCTCGCCGGGGCGGCCCATCGTGGTGAGCCGGTGGGCGACTTGCTCGAAACTCGCGCCGAACAGGCGGCTCAGGCTCTCGATATCGTAGCGCCGCGCCTCGACGGCCTGGGCGAACTTCGCATAGGGCATGATGAGCGCCGCCGCCGCATAGCCGCCCAACGCGCGGCGGACGAGATTGGCCGCAGTGTCACCCGAAAAGCTGCCCTCTCGCACCACCTGGCCGATTTCGCTGCGCATCGCGGTGTAGGCGATCTGCAGGCTGAGCTGATAAGTGCGGCTGGCGCTATCGAGCGAATCGTCGATGAGGAGTTGTTCGTTGTGCCGGTCGTAGCGCCGCAACGAATCGACCAGCACGTCGCTGGACAGGAACCGCACGCGCACGCCGCGCGCGCGCAGCCAGGTTTCGGCCCCGCCCGCCGCCGCGATCTCCTCTGCCAATGCCTCGGCGCGCATGTCGATGGCGTGAAAATAGTTGCGCCGCTCGGCGACGAATCGACGCGCCTCGATCACCGGATCGCTGTCTCCCGACCCACCCATGGCGCGCTGTTCGGCCAGCGCGCGCTGTTCGCGGAGGTAAGCGCCGTGGAGTCGCAGCAGGGCTTCGGCAAAGCCTGGGAAGTTGGTGGCGACGTCGGCCATTTCGAGCGCGGGCAAGTCGATATCGGCGAAGATCGGATCGCGCAGCGCTTCGGCCAGCCGCCGGGCATAGTCGCCGCTGTCTTCATTGGCGATGTCCGCCACTTCCAGCCGGTAGACCTGCGCCAGGCGCAGCAGCAGGGGCGCGGTGAGCGGGCGCTGGTTCCGCTCGAGCAGCGCGACGTAGCTTGGCGAAATGCCCAAGTCCTCGGCCATGGCCTGCTGGGTCAGCCCCAGTTCACGGCGCAGGCGCTTCAGCCGCGGTCCCAGATAGAGCGATTGCATGTCAGCCATGCAAGGCACATTGTCATGTTATGACAACTTTACAAGTTTTAATTGTAAAGCCTTACAGCGTGACTCCGCCGGCCATTGTCCCGCCCCTGCGCCGGGGGCTAGTGCGCCGCCCACATCAACGCATTTTCTCAAGGACTTCCCCAGTGACCTATCTGCACACCAAGCTCGAAGCCGGCCGCACGATCGAAGCCAATGGCGCCCCCTGGGCGGGAATCGAAGCCGACGCCGTCGCCCGCATGCGTTTGCAGAACCGCTTCCGCACCGGGCTGGACATCGCCCGCTACACCGCCGGCATCATGCGCCGCGACATGGAAGCCTATGATCGCGATCCCGCGAACTATACCCAGTCGCTCGGCTGCTGGCACGGTTTCGTCGCGCAGCAGAAGATGATTTCCATCAAGAAGCACTTCAAGACCACCAAAGGCCGCTACCTCTATCTATCCGGCTGGATGATCGCCGCGCTGCGCAGCGAATTCGGCCCGCTGCCCGATCAGTCGATGCACGAGAAGACCTCTGTCCCCATGCTGATCGAGGAAATCTACACCTTCCTGCGCCAGGCCGACGCGCGCGAGCTGGGCATGCTGTTCCGCGACTATGACAAGGCGCGCGAGAGCGGCGATGCCGTCAATGCGCACCGCCTGCTGCACAAGATCGACGAGTACCAGACACACGTCGTGCCGATCATCGCCGATATCGACGCCGGTTTCGGCAATGCCGAGGCGACCTACCTGCTCGCCAAGAAGATGATCGAGGCCGGCGCCTGCTGCATCCAGATCGAAAACCAGGTCTCGGATGAGAAGCAGTGCGGCCACCAGGACGGCAAGGTCACCGTGCCGCACGAGGACTTCCTCGCCAAGATCCGTGCGGTGCGTTACGCTTTCCTCGAACTCGGCGTCGATGACGGCGTCATCGTCGCGCGCACCGACAGCCTTGGCGCCGGCCTGACCAAGCAGATCGCCTTCAGCCGCGAGCCGGGCGACCTTGGCGACCAGTACAACGCCTTCCTCGATTGCGAGGAAGTCGCCGCCAACGAAATCGGCAACGGCGACGTGCTGATCACGCGCAACGGCAAGCTGATGCGCCCCAAGCGCCTGCCTTCGAACTTGTTCCAGTTCCGCCCTGGAACCGGCGAAGATCGCTGCGTGCTCGATTGCATTACCTCGCTGCAGAACGGCGCCGACTTGCTGTGGATCGAAACCGAAAAGCCCCACATCGAGCAGATCGCCGGCATGGTCGATCGCATCCGCGAAGTCATTCCCAATGCCAAGCTGGCCTACAACAATTCGCCCAGCTTCAACTGGACGCTCAACTTCCGCCAGCAGGCCTATGACCGCTGGGAGAAGGAAGGCCGCGACCTGTCCGCCTATGACCGCGCCCGCCTGATGAGCGCCGAATACGACGAGACCGAGCTGGCGATCGAAGCCGACGACAGAATCCGCACTTTCCAGCGCGACGCCGCTGCGCGGGCTGGCATCTTCCATCACCTGATCACACTGCCGACCTATCATACCGCGGCGCTCAGCACCGACAACCTCGCCAAGGAATACTTCGGCGACCAGGGCATGCTGGGCTATGTCAAGGGCGTGCAGCGCGCCGAAATCCGCCAGGGCATCGCCTGCGTCAAGCACCAGAACATGTCGGGCTCGGACATCGGCGACGATCACAAGGAATACTTCGCCGGCGAAGCAGCCTTGAAGGCGGCGGGCAAGGACAATACGATGAACCAGTTCGCCGCGTGAGTCTGGGAAGCCCCTCCCTAAAGGGTAGGGGGAGCAAGGAAAGGATTTGCCATGGCAGAACCCACTAGATCCCGCGCCGTCCTGTCGAACGAAGACTTCAAGCTGCTGAAGGAAGCCGTTCGCTTCTACCTTCAGCACAATGAGGATTCGCCGGAATCGGCCAAGTATTCAAACCTCTATCACCGTCTCGGCAGCGCCTATCGCGGCTGAAACGAACCAAGACTTTCCTGGGGAGGAAAGCCCGGCCCGTCGCGTCCACTCCCTGTGGCGCGGCGGGCCTTTTTTTGCCTGTGGCACTCTGCCGGATTGGCCAATTTTCACCCCGGCCACGGTTGCAATAGGCAAGGCCCCGCCACATAGTATGGCCATGGTCCCCCCGCCCGACAGCTTCCTTGTCGCATGGTAGCTTTCCTGCCACTTGTCGCTGCTGCCGTGCTCGGCATCGCACTTTGGGCCCTGTGGCAGGATCAGCCTCTGTTTTACCGCGACGCAGTGAAAGTCATCGCGCGCGTTACAGGCCACCGCCAGGTTCGCCGGAAAGGCGGCGGAGAGGCCACGACACGCAGCCAGTTTTTCGCGCCGGTCTATGAATTCGAAAGCGAGGCCGGGCCGCAAACGATCGTCGATCCCGTATCGAGTCCCGGCGAACCCAGGCCGCCGATAGGAACCATGATCGAACTGAGCTATCCGCCCGGGCGCCCCGACCTTGCGCGCCCGCGTCGCGGCTGCTGGTGGTATGTCATGTATGCCTTTCTCGGCTCGGCTTTCATCACCTGCCTCGCCCTTGCCGCATCTCTCGCCTTGGGCTGACTGTTCCTAATCACCTGGAACTGAAATCCGTTGCAAAGTTCAGACGTCATGCTGAACTTGTTTGAACACCCATCGGGCTCCATCAAACCCCGCGAACCATGGACGCGCGACTTTGCCGTTATCCTGCCCCACGATGCTCAGGTGCGAAAGGCGAAATTGGTCCTGAAACAAGTTCAGGGTGACGGGATTTGAATGCAACGGCCTTTGCCTTCGCCATACCAGAGCCTGTCCTGTTCAGGCGGAGGCATGGTCATTTGCGGCGTTTGACCGGATTGACCAGGAAGATGACATAGCCCCTAAATCCCGGCTGCTGCTCCAGCCCCGGCGGCACTTTCCAGGCGCCGCCCTGCACCAGCCCGACTTTGAACGGCACCGGAAATTCCCGCCCCATCCGGGCGAAATAGGCCTCGTATCCGGCTATCGTCGCCCGCCCCTGATAGGTCTGGATCACCACTTCATCGACAGTACCCGCCAGCACCTGCAGCTCGGCCGGATCGCCATGCGCGCTCCAGTCCATCAGCCCCGTGATCGAAAGCCGGTATTGCGGCGGCAGGTCTCTCCGCAGCTGGCGCAGAAACTCGACGTAGCGATCGAGATGGCGAGTCCTGGCGTCGAAATCGACTTGCAGCCCGGCGACGCTGTTGCCGGCCGCACGCCAGTCATCGAGCCGCCGCACCAGCCGGGCCGTGGTGCCGTCGGGCCAGTCGAGCGTTTCGGCGCGAGTCACCAGCCACAGCTCCTTGCCCGGCACGCGCGGAACGGCCGGGCGCAGCGGGGTGAGCGCGTTCGCGCCATCGCGCAATTCGCTGTCGAGCACATAGACCGTGCGCGCCTTGTCGAGCACCGGCTGCGGCTGCACGCCCGCCCATAGCCAGAAGGCCTGGTAATCGCGGGCATCGACCCTGCCGTTCTCGCGCGCGCAGCCGGAGAGGAGCATGAGCATGCAGGCCAGGGCCGCGCAGAAGCTTCTGCCAGAAAGCGAGGAAGACCTGACTAATGCGCGCGCCAACTGCTCCCCTCCCGCTTGCGGGAGGGGCTGGGGGTGGGCCAGTTCTCTCGCAACACGTTACGTCCGGGCATCCCACCCTCCCCTAACCCCTCCCGCCAGCGGAAGGGGGATTGCGCGCACCTACCAGTAGAACTTCAGGCTCTGCGCCCAGCGCGAGCGCGGGAATTGCGCCTTGAGCCGGTTGAACCAGGCCCGCCGCTGCGACACCGTTACATCCGCACCGCCGCAATCGTTTTGACCGGCGGGCGCATAGCAGCGGACCGCGCGGTAGAGCGCATAGGCCTGTTCGTCGGGCGTGGCCGTGCGATCGGCCATCACTTCCTGATAAATCGACTGGCGCGTGATCTGCTTGCCGGCGAACAGCGAGGGTGTCCCGCCCAATTCGTCCGGTGTAAGCGCTGTGTCATAGGGTGAGGGATCGAAATCGTTGCTCCGCCAGAACTCGCCCAGGCACAGCCGCGGTGTTGCGGCCTTTGGATTGCGGGCAAGGCGCTCGACTGTCACGGCAAGCGCCGGGCAGCCGAAATCGCCATTCGAGCCATGACCGGTGAACGTGCCCAGCGACACGGACTCCTTGGACGGATCGTACCAGGTCGAGGCGAACCGCGCGCCATTGAGCTGACCGGAGTCCGTGCTGGCATCGGCGGGAACCAGTTTCAGATCGTTGAGGAAATCGCGGAATTGGCCGT
Organism: Novosphingobium sp.; assembly: GCA_050248535.1. Classification (GTDB taxonomy): domain Bacteria; phylum Pseudomonadota; class Alphaproteobacteria; order Sphingomonadales; family Sphingomonadaceae; genus Novosphingobium. The sequence continues at coordinate 1,923 of JBFWSE010000127.1, read as the reverse complement.
GCGAAAGGTTCTTGGCGAGCAATGTCCACAGCGCCGCCTCACGTTCGCGCTTGGCGAGAGCCGTATCGCGGGCCTGCTGACGCAGCAGGTCCGCGCCCGCAACGTTTTCCAGGAGAATCTCGCGAATGACGGCATTTCGCACTGGCGAGCCTTTGGCAAAGACATTGGCCAGCCCGCCATTCCGCTCTTCATGCATGGCATAGGCCAGCTCGATCGCTTCATGCTGCCAGGGCGCCGTGGCGCCATCGAACAGGTCGAGCCAGAACTGGCGGGCATTGGGATCTTTCGCGGCGTCGAGCGCCATGCCGCGCAGCATCTGGCGGCTGAACTGGAGATAGGTAAACGGATTCTGGTGCGAGGCATCGGGGATCAGGGCCAGCACTTCGCCCGGCTGGTTGCGCAGGTAGAGCGCCTCGGCAGCCAGCAAGTAGGAGTAAAGGTCTGGCGTATTGGCAAAGTATTGCTTCTGCCGTTCCAGTTCTGCCCGGGTGATCGGTTTCCTGTCGCTCTCCGCTTCCTCGCTCGCCTTGCGCATCCGCATCAGGTCGGACACCGCGAGAATGGCGGGATCGGTGAAATTGGCGGCATCGACCGTGAACAGCAGCTTGTTGTCGAGTTCCTGCGCCGTATCGGCGATGGCCGGCCCGGAGCTGCGTGCCAGCGTGTCGCTATAGGCGCTCGCCAGTTCGGCATCCTGTCCGCCCAGCCAATGGGCGCGGCGCAGCAGGCCCTGGGCCGATCCGGCATAGCGGCCTTGCGGCCAGGCCTGAAGATACGCCTGAAGCGCCGATGCTGCGGCACGGGCGGCGGCCTGGTCGTTCCTGCGCGGACTGGCGATCGAACCCCAGTCGTCGAAGGCATCGGTCTGCGCCCGGTTGATGTCGGATCTTGCCGCCATATAGGCCGCAGTCTCGCGCAACCAGGCATCCCTGGCATTGGCGAGGTCTGAAAAGACCCGGGTCGCGGCGGCAAAATCACCGGCGTAGAAGGCTGCGGCGCCTTGCAGATATTGCGCGAATTGTTTGCCCTGCTGCGATTTTACGCTCTCGAGCGCAAGCTCGGGCACGACCGGATTGGCGGCATCCGAACAGTTGAAATCGAAGTTCTTGCGGACAGTCAGCAAGGCCTCGCGCTCCGAAGCGGGGACAGCCGGATTGGCGGTGAGTGCGGCGGCAAAGTCCGCTTCCCCGCTGGCGCGCGTCTGGCAGCGGCTGCCCGCGAATTCGTTGCCTTCTTCTTCGGCCCGGGTTGGCGCGATCTGGCTGCGCAGCCGGTCCCAGGTAAAGAGCGGGCCCGGCCCGGTCTCGCCGGGCGGCATGCCCGAACGATCCGCCATCACCAGCGCCAGGTTGACGCGTGTGTCGTTGCTGGGCGCCAGCATGGCGCTTGCGCCATAGGCATCGTAATCGGGCTTGCGCAGCGCCCAGGCAGGATTGTCCGGACCATCGGAGCAGGCCCAGACCACCGGCGCGGCAAGGATAAAAGCGGCAAGTGCGGTGAGGCCATTTTTCCGGACGCGTGACATTGAATTCCCCCTGTTCCGATGAAGCCTATCGAGACGAAGCTAACGCAATCATGAACAGTGTCCACACCCGGAAAGCTGCGGCCGTGCAGACGCGGGCGGCAGATACAACAAAGGCCCCGGCTTGCGCCGGGGCCTTTGTTGGTTGCGGGAGTAGGATTTGAACCTACGACCTTCAGGTTATGAGTCGGACAATCTATCTGATATCTAATTGATTTTATTAGACAAGTTGCCAGTTCCATAATTTCTGTGTGAGATTTTGTGCGAAGCGCAGCCCGTGTGCGAATCAATTCGCACAACCCATTACTATCATGTAAGTTGATGAATCTAAATGATTTTGCTCTGCCCCGCTTGCAGACATACTTCTATAGTATTCCAAATCTCCTGTAAAGCCTGCGTCG
>JBFWSE010000126.1:0-10472 GCA_050248535.1 Novosphingobium sp. | reverse complement strand
CTGTGGACGCCCCCACGGATGCAAGCGATAAATTCGGGTACGGGCACGGTGCCGGATGCTGCCTTCTGTCCGGCCTGTTGACGCAGCGTGTGGCTGCTGGCCAGAATGGGAGTGCGCGGGTCGGATCCATATCTCTAAAGCGTGCTCTTGGGCACAGGGGTTAGTTCCTGGTTTTCCGGCCCCGATTAGCCGACTGTTGTGCCATACTCTCCTTCGATCACTTGCCGTCCTGCGACGGCCCCTGACGGAGCGGGTGTTACGCCGCTGCTGCCAAAGCCCTATAATCCTCGCCTTTCGTCAGCACCGCCCAGACGATGCGCGCCGTCTTGTTGGCCTGCGCAACGGTAACCAGCATGCGCGGCTTGCGCGCCAGCATGGTGCCCAGCCACGATCCCTCTGGCACACCGCGTCTGGCGGCATGCTGCACCACCGCGCTGGCACCGATAATCAGCAATCGCCTGATTGTGCGCTCACCCATCTTTGAGGTGCGCCCCAGCTTCTGTCGACCGCCGGTCGATTTCTGCAAGGGTGTCAGCCCCAGCCAAGCGGCAAAATCACGTCCCCTTGCAAAGCCTTCAAGCGGCGGGGCCAGCGCGGCAATAGCGGTCGCTGCAATCGGTCCGATGCCGGGAATGGTCATCAGCCGCCGGGCCATCACATCTTCACGCGAGCGACGGGCGATCTCCTTGTCCAGCTCGGCGATCTTCGCATCGAAGCTCTCGATCATGTCCAACATCATCCTGAACATCGTGCGTGCATCAACGGGAAGCGAAGCCCCCAGCTCCGCTTCCAGTAGATCGCCCAAAAGCGCCACATGCGACGGCCCCTTGGGAGCTACCCAGCCATACTCGGCCATGTGACCGCGCAGGGCGTTGATCGTCTGGGTGCGCTGGCGCACCAGCAGATCACGCATGCGGAACACCAAAGCCAAGGCCTGCTGCTGCTCGCTCTTTACCGCGACAAAGCGCATGTTCGGGCGCACCGCCGCCTCGCAGATCGCCTCGGCATCGGCCGCATCGTTCTTGTGTCGTTTGACGAACGGCTTGACATAAGCAGGTGGGATCAGCCGCACCTCATGCCCCAAGACAGTCAGCTCTCGCGCCCAGTGATGCGAGCCGCCGCAAGCCTCCAGCGCCACAAGACAGCGCGGCTGCGAAGCGAAAAACTCCAGCACCTTGTTCCGCGCAATCCGGCGGCTGAAAACCTGCCGCCCCGCCGCATCCGCGCCGTGCGCGTGAAAAACACTCTTTGCGATATCCAGACCAATCGTGATAACTTCTTTCACGGACGCCTCCTCTTGTGATGTTCAACAACACCACCTTGGTACATCGATACCGTCGGGGGGCGTCCACCCCATCTCTAATTATTGTCGGCCCTACGCCCCATGGCTATAGCGCGCTCATGGCCCGCCTCCCCCGAGTCGTCATCCCCGGCATCCCGCACCACGTCACCCAGCGCGGCAATCGCCGCGAGCCGACTTTCTTCGAAGACGGCGACTACGCCCTCTACCTCGATCTTCTCGCCGATGCCGCCGGTCGCTCGGGTGTGGAGATATGGTCCTACTGCCTGATGCCCAATCACGTCCATGTCATCGCAACGCCTGCGGATGAGGACGGACTTCGAAGAACCTTTCGCTATGTCCACCGCCACTACACCGGCTACATCAATGCCCGCCTCCGCGTGACCGGCCACTTGTGGCAAGGCCGCTTCAGCTCGGTCGCCATGGACGAGCCGCATTTTGTCACGGCCTTGCGTTATGTTGCCTTGAACCCGGTCCGCGCCGGACTGACCAAACGCCCCGAGCAATGGCAATGGTCGTCCGCCCGCGCACTGATCGCAGGGGAAGACGATCATGTCGTCACCGTCGCCCCGGCGCTGGAACGGGTGGGGGACTTTGCGACATTTCTGGGCGAACCATTCGACGAAGCGCTGACCTATGCCGCGCTGCGCAAGGCCGAAAGCGTCGGGCGGCCGGTGGGATCGAAGGCGTGGCTGGCGGAAATGGAGGCGCGGACCGGGATGACACTGGCCCCGCAAAGGCGCGGGCCGAAAAGGAAGGTCGCCTAGTCTCGTGAGATGAGGACACGGAATACCATGTCCCCGTCTCACGCAGCCGCGTCCACCTTTCACACCCTGCGTTGAATTGTCCGCCACGCCGGGATAAGCGCGGACCATGAACGATGCCGAACGAACCGCCGCTCCCGGCACCCGCCCCGGCATCCTCCTGGTCAACCTCGGCACGCCCGACGCGCCGACGCCGGAAGCCGTGCGGCGCTATCTCGCCGAATTCCTCTCCGATCGGCGCGTGGTCGATCTGCCGCCGTTGCTGTGGCAGCCCATCCTGCGCGGCATTATCCTGCGGACCCGTCCCAAAAAATCGGCGCATGCCTATGCCCAGGTCTGGACCGAGCAAGGCTCGCCGCTCGCCGCGATAACCCGGGCGCAGGCACGCGCTCTGCAAGAGCTGCTGGGGGAGAATGTGCCGGTCACCTGGGCGATGCGCTATGGCAAGCCGGCGATTGCGGCCAGCCTGATGGAACTGCGCGAACGGGGCTGCGAACGGATTCTGTTTGCGCCGCTCTATCCGCAATATTCGGTGGCAACCACCACGAGCGCGATCGACGGGCTCGAGGCGGCGCTGGCGGGCATGGCCGACAGGCCCAAGGTGCGCATTCTGCCCGCCTATTACGAGGATCCGCTCTACATCGCCGCGCTGCGCGACGATGTGGCCCGGCAACTCGTCGCACTGCCCTTCGCGCCGCAAGTGCTGCTGCTCAGTTTCCATGGCATGCCCGAGCGGACCCGGCTCAAGGGCGATCCCTATTACGGTCATTGCCTGGCCACGGCCCGGCTGCTTGGGGAAGCATTGCAGCGCGACGTGCCTTCGCTGCGCATCGAGATATCGTTCCAGTCGCGCTTCGGCCCGGCCAAATGGCTGTCGCCCGCCACCGACGACACCTTGCGTGCATTGGCCAAGCAGGGCGTCGAGCGTCTTGCCGTCGCCGCGCCGGGCTTTTCCGCCGATTGTCTGGAAACCCGCGAGGAACTGGCGATCAGGGGGAGCGAGCAGTTTCTCGGAGCGGGCGGGCGCGAATTCGCCGCGCTCGATTGCCTCAACGACAGTGCGGCGGGCATGGCGATGCTCGAGGGGCTGATGCGGCAGGCCCTGAACGGCTGGACCTAGTTAGATGGAATTATTCTTGACTTAGTCTTGGTTTGTTCTACTCCTGTTCGCGTTTCAGGAGTCGCTTTCATGAACCAGGCCAATCCCGCCGCAATCGACACTTCCTATGCCATGCCGGCCAACGATGCAGCCGGGCTGCCTCTTGCGCTGTCATTGTTCGCGGACCGGGCGCATTTGCGCGCGACAATGTGCGAGGATGCCGAGGCGGCCGGGTTCCGCATCGCCCAGCAAGGCGACATTGCCACATGGCTGGAGCGCGATGCCCGGGCGATCGGCGAAGTCGTACTGATCGATTGCCCGGAGGTTGGCGCGGCTGTACTGGCGGCGCTGTCGCGGCTGGACATGCGCGCGGCGCATTGCGGGGCGCAGTTGATCGTTTCGACAAGTGTCGAGGCGCTCGACGATGTCTTTGCCTGCCTCGATCAGTCGGGCGCGCAGATCCTGGTCGATCCGGGCCGGGCCGACCGGGTGATCGCGCTGGGTCGTGCTCTGGCGAGGATTCCCGATCTGCGCCTGCGCGAACTGTCGGAGGAAGACCGGCTGATGCTATTGCGGCTGACCGAACAAGTCAGCCAGATCGCCGAGCGGCTGGACCGTATCGAAGGACAGGCTCCGGAATCTTCTGGAAACTACGCCGGTGTGGACAGCGCGTTCCACTTTGAATCACCGAAAGTCGCCTTTGCCGGGCCGGCGGAGGATGCCAGCGCACGATTGGTACGCGCGACGCGGCCGCCGCTTCCCGATCCCCGGCTGGTGCGCCGTATCATCCGCCAGCGGCAATTGCGCGGGCGCTTTTTCGATGCCGATATGTTCGCCGATCCCGCTTGGGACATGCTACTCGATCTTACTGCCGCAAGGGCTGAACACGCGCGGGTTTCGGTGACGTCGCTGTGCATTGCCTCGGGCGTACCGCCTACCACTGCCTTGCGCTGGATCGGCCAGATGACTGAGGCAGGCCTGTTCGAGCGAGTGGAGGATGAGGCCGATCGTCGCCGGGCTTTCATTGCTCTGACCGATAAGGCAGCGGACGGCATGGCGCGCTATTTCGCGGAAATGGGTGCTGCGGCCGCGCGGCTGGTCTGACGCGGCAGCCCTTTCGTAATGCTTCGTGCCGGGATAAGGCGGGCTCATGTCCGCGCCCGATCACGCTATCCTGTTCGTCTGCCTTGGCAACATATGTCGCTCGCCTCTTGCCGAAGCGGCATTTCGACAGGAGGCTGGGTCTGCGGGACTCGACGTCATGGTCGATTCAGCTGGTACTGGAAACTGGCACGCGGGCAAGCCGCCCGACCGCCGCGCCTGCGACGTGGCCCTGCGCTATGGCTGCGATATCGGCCATTACCGGGCGCGGCAGGTGGTGGCGGACGATTTCCGTCGATTTACCCGGATATTCGCGCTCGATGGCGCCAATCTCGCCGACCTGCGTCGCATTGCCCCCGCTCATGCGCCGGCCCGCCTTTCACTTCTGTTGGACCTTGTGCCCGGGCGCGAAGGCCAAAGCGTGGCCGATCCCTATTACGGCGACGAGGCCGATTTCCAAGAGACCTGGCGCGAAGTCACTCTGGCGGCGCAGGCTTTGACCGGCATCCTGCGCGACAGAGGTTGACCGCCCCGCGCGCCGCTGTAGAAGCGCGCGGTCCGGGCGGTTAGCTCAGTTGGTAGAGCATCTCGTTTACACCGAGAGGGTCAGCGGTTCGAGCCCGTTACCGCCCACCATTTCCTCACCGGCAACCAACATGCGGTTGCCCTGGTGGCGTCGGCGAAGTCAGCCCGTTCTTACCAGACCAGCGGCAACGCCTTGGGTCCGATGACCCCGCCCGGCTTGAATTCGATCTTTTCTCCCGGTTTCACCGAGAACTTCGGAATCCGTTTCAGCCATTCCTGCAGCGCGACCTTCAGCTCCATGCGCGCCAGGTGCCCGCCCATGCAGCTGTGGACGCCGACCGTGAAGGCCAGGATGGTCTTGCGCGGACGGTCGAAATCGACCTTGAGCGGGTCGGGGAAAACTTCGGGATCGAAATTGCAGGCCGGCAGCACGCAGATCACGCGGTCGTGCTTTTTCATCTGCACGCCACGCATTTCCAGATCCTGGGTGACAACCCGGCCAGAGAATGTCACCGAATAGCGGCGTAGTAGCTCCTCGACAATGTCGTCGATGTCGTCGGGGCGGCTGATGATTTCCTCGACCCGGTCCGGGTTCTGCGCCAGCCAGTACCAGATGTTGTTGAGCGTGGCGTAGACCGTGTCGAGCCCGCCGATCCACAGGAAGCAGACAAAGCCGAACACTTCCTTGTCGGACAGCTTGCGCCCGTCAATCTCGGCATTGGCGATCAGGCTGACAACGCCCTTGTCGGGATTGGCCTTTTTCTCTTCGATCGCGGTCTTGAGGTAAGCAATCGCCTTGTTGAAGGCGGCGCCCACTATCTCGACGCTCTCGCCATGGATCATGTCGTCGGCCCACGACACGAAAGTATCGCGCATCTCCTGCGGCAGGCCCATGATATCGAGGAACACCGAAACCGGCAGCGGCCGCCCGAAATCGGTGGTGAACTGGCACTCGCCCTTGTCGACGAAGCCCTCGATCAGGTCGATCGCGCGCTGGCGGATCAGGCCTTCTAGGGTCTTGATCCCGGCAGGGCAGAACAGCGGATCGACGATATTGCGGTATTTGCGGTGCGCCGGCGGGTCGATTTCCTGCGGGATGAAGAAGAAATAATCATCCTTGTCGCGCGGGAAGGGTGTGGCGTCGATATTGCGGAACAAGTCGGCGTGCCGCAGCACGAACAGGGCATCCTCGTGCTTGATCAGGTTCCACTGGTTGCCCATCGGGCTGGTGCTGTAAAAGACCGGCGGGAATGTCTCGTGCATGGCCGCCATGTATTCGTGCGGCGATGCAAGGAATTCGGGGCTGGTCATGAAGCCGCCGCCCTTGACCAGCTCGGGCGGCACATGCGCCGGAATCTGGTCGGCACCACGCGATCGCGGCAGATCGGGGGGGGTGGGGTGGATGACGTCTTGGACGTATGTGGCGATATCACCTGTCACGGGGCGGGTTTCCTCAGTATTGATTTTCGGGCATGTGGATGACGAGACCGTCGAGCTCGGCGCTCATGACGATCTGACATGACAGGCGGCTGGTGGGCTTGAGTTCGGCAGCGGCTGATTCGAGCAGCTCCTCCTCTGCCTGCGAGGCCGGGCCGCCAACCTTGGCAGTCCAGGCCTCATCGACATAGCAATGACAAGTGGCGCAGGAGAGGCCGCCGCCGCATTCGCCGACGATCCCCTCCACGCCATTGTACAGCGCCCCGCGCATGACGTTTTCGCCCAAGGGCACGTCGATTTCCTGGCTGCTTCCGTCATGGGCGACATAGGTTACTTTGGGCATGTTCAGGCGTTCTCCATCTGGCGCGCGTCGGCTTGGTCTTTCATCATCGACATGATGTCGCCTGAAGTGACCGGCCTGTCCACTGCCATTGGTTTGGCGCCGCCCGAACTTTTCGGGCTGGTATCGACACCCTTGGCCTTTGCTTTGGCCCTGAGCGCTCCGACATTTACGTCTTCGCGCTTGTAGTTGGCGAACAGGTCGTCGAACTTGAAGAAGCGCAAGGCATTGGTGTGGGTTACCTTGTCGATCACTTCGTCCGACAGGTGCTTGACGTGATCCCACAGGTATTCGGGCGCGTCCGGCCACAGGGCGTCGCTGTGCGGATAATCGACTTCGTAGCAGACGTTGTCTTCGCCGATAACGTCGAGGTTCTTGAGCCCGAACGGATCCCACAGGTAGCAATGCATGAAGTGGCGCTTGAGCAACTCGCTGGGTTTCAGATCCTGGAAGCGCGAATGAGTCCAGGCCTTGTGCCGCCAGTTGGAGAAATCGGCGCGTTCCATGAAATAGGGAATCCAGCCGATCGAGCCTTCGGAAATGGCGATTCGCATGGTCGGATATTCCTGCAGTTCGGGAAGTTGCAACCAGTCGGCGACGCCCTGCGCGACAGACATCGGCATGGTCGAAATCCACGCCTCGATCGGCGTTTCCATCGAGGCATGCGGCGCGGGATTGCCGCTGCCGATGTGCAGCGCGATGGTCATGTCGTTGTCCATCACGGCCTTGAAGAACGGGTCCCAATAGTCGTTGTGGATGCTGGGCAGGCCCTGCACGGTGGGGTTCTCGTTCATCTGCAGGGTCTTGAAACCCTTCTTGGCCAGCCGGTTTATTTCGGCGACGGTCGCATCCATGTCCCAGGTCGGCAGCACGCCGATGGGGATGAAGCGGCCGGGATAGGCCATGCACCATTCGTCATAGTGCCAGTCGTTGTAAGCCTGCATGTGGCGCAGGGCGAGTTTCTTGTCTGGCGCCTTATGGAATGTCTGGCCATCGAACGAGATGCCATTGCCGAAGCAAAGCGAGGCGGCGATGCCGTTGACGTCCATGTCGTCGATGCGGGCATGGACATCGTAGCAGCCCTCGCGCAGCTGATCGAGCGAAGTCGGCTCCATGCCGTATTCCTCGAAGGGACGGCCGGTAACCGCATTGAGTCCGACAGAGGGACGGATGTAACCCTGGTATTCCCAGAAATTCTTGCCGTTTCTGTCCTTCTTGAACTTAGGCGCGCTGGCGAGCAGGTCACCCGAAAGCTGGTTGTCGAACAAGGTGGGCGGTTCGCAGATGTGATCGTCGACGCTGACGATCACCAGGTCGTTCATTTGCATGGCTTTTCTCTCCGCAAAATTGATTGGGCCGATTCGGCCTTGCGGCCTGAGGCACAGCTAACCGAGCCCGTCTCGATTTTTCTCCGGGCCGCGGCATTGACCGAAGTCAAATGCCAAAAGCCGGCGTGCTGGCATTGCGCGGGGTCATGGAACGTGCCGCCGCATGCGGCCGGCGCTGCGCGTAAAGCCAGCACATCGAAGCGGAAGGGATTTGCATCATGGGCGAACAGTCGAAGATCGTGCCGGAGGCGGATACAGCTGTACCCGCGCCGGTAGTCATTCCGGTCGAGGCCTATATTTCGGAAGACTATGCGCGCGCCGAACGCGACAAATTGTGGCGCAAGGTCTGGTTGCAGGCGGGGCGGGTGGAAGACCTGCCCGAAGTCGGCAGTTACATCACTTATGACATCATGGACGATTCGGTACTGATCGTGCGCACGGCCTTCGATCGCATCAAGGCTTACCGCAATGTCTGCACCCACCGTGGCCGCCGCCTGGTCGATACGCCTGCAGGGGAACGCAACGCTCACGGCAAGCGGATGAGTTTTGTCTGCGGTTTCCACGCCTGGACTTTCGATATCGAGGGCAATTGCACCTATATCCAGGACAAGGCCGATTGGGGCCCGGCGCTGTGCGATGAAGTGACTCGCCTCGGCGAAGTGCGGATCGGGGCCTGGGGCGGCTTCCTGTGGATCTGCATGAGCGACGAGACCGAGCCCCTGCGCGAGTGGCTGGAGCCGGCCGCGACTTTGCTCGATCCTTTCGAACTGGAAAACATGCGCCCGCGCTGGCGCAACTGGACGATCTTCGACTGCAACTGGAAAGTCGCGCTCGAGGCGTTCAACGAAACCTACCACGTGCCCGGCACGCACCCCGAATTCACCGCCTTCGGGGATTTCACCGGCTGGGGCCGCCCGCAGGGCAAGCACAGCCACATCGGTTATGACGCCAAGACCGGCGTCGACGAGGACAAGGGCAAGCTGCGGCTCGGCATCGGCGATCCGCGCGTTTCGACGGCCGAAATGCAGAAATACACTTGGGAAGGCGTCAACACCAACACCACCAAGACTCTGGTCGATGTCGCGCAAACGCTTCCGGATGTCTTGCCCGAAGGCACGCCGGCCGCCGAAGTTTCGCGATACTGGCTCGAAACCGCGCGCAAGATCGACGAGGAACGCGGCGTGATCTGGCCGAAGGTGGACAGCGAATGGGTGGGCCGCAGCGGCACCAGCTGGCAGATCTTTCCGAACCAGCAGATCGGTCACGCGGTCAACAACATGCTTTGCTATCAGGCGCGGCCTTACGGCGCCAATCCCGACAAGTGCTATTTCGAAGTGGCGGTCTACGAGCTTTATCCCGAGGGCCAGGCGCCCGAGACGCAATGGACCTATGCCGATCCCGGCGACTTCCCGCACGTGCTGCTGCAGGACTTCTCAAACATGGCGGCAGTGCAGCAGGGCATGAAAATGGCAGGTTACCGTGGCAATATGCCTAATCCCAAGTCCGAAGGGGCAGTAGTCAGCCTGCACACCAACCTTGCACGCTACATGGGGACGGGTGCGCCCAGACCACTGAAATAAAGCCTTCGCCGCTCCTGCTTCCGACGGGGGAATTTCGAAGAATTGATCCCCGTCAACGATGCGGCGGCGCATCGGTGAAATCGCCGGACTTAAATGAGACCCCCTCGGCCAAGGCCGACAGCGGATTGGAAGAGACATGACTGTTTGCACCCCATCGGATTGCCCGGAAGTCACGCGCGAGCAGATTGATGCGCTTCATGCCAAATACCTGCGCGAGCGCGATCGGCGCATCAAGAAAGAGCACAACGACCAATATATTCCCGCCAGCGGCAAGTGGGCGGAAATCTATGAAGTCGATCCCTACACCGAAGTCGCACCGCGCGAACCGATCGACGGCGAGACCGATGTCGTTATTCTCGGTGCCGGCTATTGCGGCATGATGGCCGCGCACCAGCTGAAAAAAGCCGGCATCAACAATTTCTACATGCTCGACCATGGCGGCAATTTTGGCGGCACCTGGTACTGGAACCGCTATCCCGGCATCCAGTGCGACAACGATTCGCTCGTCTATATGCCCTTGCTCGAAGAGACCGATTACATGCCGTCGAAGAAGTTCGCCGACGGTTACGAGATCTACGACCACTGCCAGATCATTGCCGACACTTTCAGTCTGCGCGACAACGCGCTGTTCCATACCCTGATCGAAACGCTGGTCTGGGATCCCAAGATCAATCGCTGGACGGTAGGCACCAACCGCGGCGATGCGATCAAGGCACGTTTCGTGGTGCTGGCCATGGGGCCGCTCAACAAGCCCAAGCTTCCCGGTATTCCGGGGATCGACACGTTCAAGGGCAAGATCTTCCACACCGCGCGCTGGGATTACGACAACACCGGCGGTTCGTGGCGCAATCCCGCGCTCGACAAACTCGGCGACAAGAAAGTGGCGATCATCGGCACCGGGGCGACGGCGATCCAGGTGGTGCCCTATCTCGCCAAATATGCCGGCCAAACCTATGTCGTTCAGCGCACCCCTTCGACCATCGACGAGCGCAACAACC
>JBFWSE010000125.1:0-10478 GCA_050248535.1 Novosphingobium sp. | reverse complement strand
GGTGGTGAGATGCGAGGTGGTCGACAGCATCAGCCCCGAAGGCACGGCGGCGAGCAGCAGCCAGTGGATAATGCGTTTGGCGCCAATGTGCTCCTCGCCCGCGCCATCGTCCGTCGTGCTTACGGCCGCCGCTTCAACCGGCCCCGCCCGCCAGCGTGCGCGGGCGGCAAGGGCGATCAGCACGATCAGCAGGCCATAACCGATTGTCCAGACCAGACTCTGATCGCGCAGCCGCAACAGCGGCTCGGCGACCAGGGGATAGGCGATCAGGCCGGCGAAACTGCCCAGGTTCGACGCGGCATAGAGCGCCCAGGGCTCGCCCGCGCCGGGATGGGCGGAAAACCAGCGCTGCATCATCGGCGCCTGGGCCGAGACAAGGAAGAAAACCGGGCCGATCGAGGCAAGGAACAGCAGCGGCACCCAAAGCGCCTCGCTTCCCGAGCGGGGCGGCGGCATGTTGGCGAGGCCGATGGGCAAGGTCACTGCGGCAATCACCAGCAGGGCGATATGGATTGTCGCCTGGCGCTTCACTGGCATCAGCGACAGCCGGTGGGCATAGAAATAGCCCGCCAGCAGCAGCGCCTGATAGACCAGCATGGCGCTGTTCCAGACATTGGGCGCGCCGCCAAGCCGCGGCAAGGCCATGCGCGCCAGCATCGGCTGGACGAGAAACAACAGGAACGAGCCGGTGAGAATAGTCGCGACGAACAGCGCGCGATTTACCGGCGAAGTAGATGCGGGCGATGTCGCGCTCATTGCGGGCGATCGATGGCGTAAACGATGTGTTCGCGCAAGGGATGCCCCGGTGGAAAACTCGGATGATCGAAGTCGAGATCGGGGCGGTAGCGCATCTTCAGTCGCTCCATTACCGCGCGGCTTCGCGAGTTGATTTGCGCGGTCATCGCCCAGATCGCCGTATTGCCCAGATTGGCAAAAGCCCAATCGAGACTCGCCCTAGCGCCCTCGGTGGCCAAACCCTTGCCCCAGCAGTCGTGCGCCAGCCGCCAGCCGATCTCCAGTTTCCCCTCGATGGGGCCGACAGCGCCCCGTGTGAGCCCGCACCAGCCTATCAGGCGCGCATCTTCGCCTCTTTCGACTGCCCAAAGGCAATATCCGAACTGTTCCTGCCGTTGCCGCAGGCGTCCGACAAGCGCAGTGGTTGCGGAAAGATCGAGCGGAGGTCCGAGCGTCGCCATGACGTCGGGATCGCTGCAGATGCGCTGGAACGGGGCGATGTCTTCCTCGCGCCATTCGCGCAGGATCAACCGCTCGGTTTCCAGCCGGAATTCAGCCATTGGCGGCGGCAATCATGCGGCCTTCCGGTAATGCTCGAACACCAAAGTCTTGATCAAGGCCTGTCGCGAAATGCCGCGTAGCCTGGCCTCTTTATCGAGACGATCCACCAGCCAGGCCGGGAAATCGACATTGACGCGCTTGGGCTCAAAGCCGGGACCGCGGGGCGAGTTCCAGTCGATGTAGTCGGCCATATCTTCACCTTCGTCGAAGCGACGGTCGAATTCGTCAGCCTTGATCGTCTTGACGCTCATATTGCAATACCTCCTTCGGGCGGGAACGCCGGACCGAAATCAACCGAATGCGATCATCCCGATAGGTGAAGATTGCCGACCAGAGCTTTTCTTCCAGCATGGCGACCCGCATCCAGCGTTCTTCGTCCGGCGATACAGTTGGGCCTTCGGCAAAACGCTCTGCGTCCCATAATTTCTGCGCCGTCTCGAAATCGATTCCGTGCTTGGCGAGGTTCGCCGCGCTTTTTTCCGGGTCGAATTCGAACATCGCGAGCCAATAACATAATTACGGTATAATTTCTATACCGTAATTATGCTCCCATCAGCCGCGCCGCATGCGCCGCATGGTAAGTCAGCACGCCCGAACAGCCTGCCCGCTTGAAAGCCAGCAGGGTTTCCAGCACCAGCGCATCGCGTTCGCCCGCGCCCGCCGCCACCGCCGCCTCGATCATCGCGTATTCGCCGCTCACCTGATAGGCGAAGACCGGCACTTCGAAGCGCTGTTTCACCAGCCGGACGATGTCGAGATAGGGCAGCCCCGGCTTGACGATGACGCTGTCTGCTCCCTCGGCAAGGTCCATGGCCACTTCGCGCAGCGCCTCCTCGGCATTGGCCGGGTCCATCTGGTAGGTCTTCTTGTCGCCCTGCAGAAGCCCGCGCGAGCCCACCGCATCGCGGAACGGGCCATAGAAGGCAGAGGCATATTTGGCCGCATAGCTCATGATCTGCATGTTGCGGTGCCCGGCCGCTTCGAGCGCCGCGCGGATCACGCCGACGCGGCCGTCCATCATGTCCGACGGGGCAATGATATCCGCCCCTGCCGCGGCCTGGTTGAGCGCCTGGCCGGTGAGCACTTCGACGGTCTCGTCGTTGAGCACATAGCCCGCCGCATCGATCAGGCCATCCTGGCCGTGACTGGTATAGGGATCGAGCGCGACGTCGGTCAGCACGCCGATGCCGTCGCCGCAGGCCTCGCGGATCGCACGGATCGCGCGGCACATGAGGTTGTCGGGATTGAGCGCCTCGCGCCCGTCCTCGCTGCGCGCGCCGGGCTGCGTATTGGGAAACAGCGCGAGGCAGGGAATGCCCAGCGACATGGCCTCTTTGGCCCGCTCGGCAATGCGGTCCACAGACCAGCGCGAGACGCCGGGCAGCGAGGCCACCGGCTCTTCCACACCCGATCCCTCGGTGACGAACAAGGGCCAGATCAGGTCAGCGGGCGTCAGCACGGTTTCGCGGTGCATCGCCCTGCTCCAGGCAGTGGCGCGCGTGCGGCGCAGGCGCATGGCGGGATAGGAGGCAGTCATGACGCCGCTATTGGCGGAAATGGCGCGGAATTGCCAAGAATTACTTGGGCGCCGCCTGCTTGGGGCCGAGACTTTTCAGCGCCGCGCCAGGCTTGATCGCCTTCAGCTGCGCCAGCCGCGCCTTGAACTGGTTGAGCTGCTTGGCATCGACTTGCGCCGTACGCATGGCGAATTTCACCGAAAGCGGGTTGATCGTCCGGCCCGCGCGATAGGCCTCAAAATGCAAGTGCGGGCCGGTCGACAGGCCGGTCGAGCCGACATAGCCAATAATCTGCCCCGCCTGAACGCGCGTGCCCGGCGATACGGCAAACCGGCTCATATGGGCATAGCCGGTAGCGAGGCCGCCGCCATGTTCAATCCGCACATAGTTGCCATGCCCCCCATGCCGCCCGGCATAAGAGACGACACCGTCGCTCGCCGCATGGATCGGCGAGCCCCAGGCGGCGCCAAAGTCGACCCCGGAGTGCATCCGGGCATAGCGCAGGATCGGGTGAAAGCGCATGCCGAAACCTGACGTAATGCGCCCGGCCACCGGTGCGCCGATCGAGGAAACCCGGGTGACCGGACTGGCCGCCTCGGCGGCGTCGAAGAACTGGCCGTCACTGCCCCAGCGCACCAGTTGCGCGATCGGTTTCCCGCCACGCTCGAGCCCTGCATAGAGCAATTGCCCGGTTTCACTCTCGCCCGTGGCGGAACGCTTGTAGGCCACTACGAAATCGAACTTGTCGGTCGCGGCGACATCGTCTTCGAGGCTGACGTGGCCATCGAGCGTCTGGAGATAGAGCTGGACGGCCCTGGCCGGAGCCCCGGCGGCGCGCGCCGAGCGATAAAGGCTGGAACCTACCGTGCCGGTAATCCGCAGCGGCGTGGTATCGACGGCGATAGGATGGGCGGCCATGGTCAGTTCGCCGCCGCGGCGCGCGAGCGACAGATCGAGATCGAAACGGGCGCGGAACGCCAGCTTGTCGAGCGGGCGCGGCTCCCCCGGGGCGGAACGCCGCCCCAGTGTGACATCGAAACGGGTTCCGGGGTCGATCTCGCCCAAGGCCACTTTCGAAGCCACCAGCTCGCTGGCGCGGGCGGCATCGCCGGCACTGACGCCGGCGCGCTGAAGCATGCGCGCGAAACTGTCGCCCTCGCCCAATCTCGCCACCAGCCGGATTGTCGGCCGTTCGGGCGCATTGGCAATCGGCACGACCATGGCAGTCGCGCCCATATGCCTGCCGCTGTCGCTGCCTTGCGAGAGCGGCAAGATCATCTGGCTGCGGAATTCGTCGCGCGTGGAGGCATCGCCGGGAATGGCGGCTGCCGCTTCGACCGCGCTGAAATCGGGCCAGAACGACAGCGCCACCACGCCCAGCGTGACCATGGTGCCGAAGCTCTTGAACCAGCGGGCGCTGCCGATGTTCTCGGCAAGATCGTGCGATATGTCGAGCCGCTGCCAGTGGCTTTCCAGCCGGTCCTTCCAGAGCAGGAGATTGCGGCTGACAGTGGCCTTCAAGTCGCTGCGCAAGGGCAGGCGCTCGGCAGGCCCGGGGGAAGGCGCAAGCGATGCCGAACCCGTTGAAGGGCCGGAATATGCCAGGTCCATCGGATCGCCAGATCTGAACAACGCTGTCTCGCCCCTTGTTGCAACCCATGCCGCCGCGAACCGTCCGGCGCGGCGTGAATGCATTACTCCTGCACCGGGAGGGTTAATATTGGTCTAACTCTGCCGATTTTTCGGGCATTTCCGCCAGCAAGAGGCAAAATTTCCTAGCGCTGCTTGCAGGCAGGCAGGGCAGGTGCCAGATTGCCGCATCGATGGCCCAGCCCACGCCCAGCAAGCCGCGCACAAGTGCCGACAGCCGCGTCAAGGCAGTGCTTGGCCCGACCAACACTGGCAAGACCCATCTCGCCATAGAACGGCTTTGCGCGCACAGTTCGGGCGCGATCGGCTTCCCGCTACGCCTGCTGGCGCGCGAAGTTTACGATCGGGTCTGCGCGATCAAGGGCGAAAGCAAGGTTGCCCTGATCACCGGCGAAGAACGGATCGAGCCCAAAGACGCACGCTGGCTGTTATGCACCGCCGAAGCCATGCCTGTCCTGAGCGGCCGGCCTGGCCGGCCAGCCGAAGGGCCGGCCGGCGCCGACCTCGCTTTCGTCGCGCTCGACGAGGCGCAACTGGCCGCGGACCGCGAGCGCGGGCACATCTTCACCGACCGGCTGCTCAATGCCCGCGGGCGCGAAGAGACCATGCTGCTCGGCTCATCGACGCTGGAGCCCATGATCAAGGCGCTGGTTCCCGAGGCCGAAGTGGTCACCCGTCCGCGTTTTTCCACTCTGTCGCATGCCGGTGCGCGCAAATTGTCGCGCATTCCGCCCAGGAGTGCGATCGTCGCCTTTTCCGCCGAGCAAGTCTACGCCATTGCCGAGATGCTGCGGCGGTTTCGCGGCGGCGCGGCGGTGGTGATGGGCGCGCTTTCGCCGCAGACGCGCAATGCGCAGGTATCATTGTACCAGTCGGGTGAAGTCGATTACCTTGTCGCCACCGACGCCATCGGCATGGGGCTCAATCTCGATATCGAACATGTTGCCTTTGCCGGTCTGTCGAAGTTCGACGGCGTGCGGCAGCGGCGGCTGACAACGGCGGAAATGGCGCAGATCGCCGGCCGCGCGGGCCGTCACCAGCGCGACGGCACGTTCGGCACCCTGGCCGGCACCGGAAGCCATGACGCCGCGTTCACCGACGAGGAAGTCTACGCCATCGAGGAGCACCGTTTCCAGCCGGTCACCCGCCTGTTCTGGCGCGAGGCCGAGCCACGCTTCGCCGATCTCGCCACGCTGATCGCCGATCTCGAAGCGCCGCCCTCCCTGCCGCAACTGGCGCCCGCGCCCGAGGCGATCGACTTGCAGGTGCTCAAGCGGCTTGCCGACGATAGCGAAATCGCGGGACACTTGCGCCAACCCGCCGATATCGCCCGCTTCTGGGAGGCCTGCAGACTGCCCGATTTCCGCCAGCAGGGGGACGAGGTCCATGCCCGCTTCGTCGCGCGGATCTGGCAGGACTTGCGCCATGGCCACCTGGGCGCGGACTATGTCGCCCAGGCGATTGCCGCGCTCGACAATCCTTCGGGTGACATCGACACGTTGCAACACCGCATCGCCTCGGTGCGCAGCTGGAGCTATATTACCCAGCGTCCCGACTGGGTGCTGGCGCGCGACGAAATGGCGGCGCGGGCGCGCGGCGTCGAAGCCCGCCTTTCGGACGCCTTGCACGCGCGGCTGACCGAGCGCTTCGTCAACCGGCGCACTACAGTGCTGATGAAAAAGCTGGGGCAGGATGCAGGCCTGCTGCCGGTGCGGCTGGAAGCGGACGAACTGCTGGTCGACAACGAACATATCGGCACCCTGGAGGGATTCCGCTTCAAGGTCGATCCGCTCGCCCGCCACGAGGACCGCAAGCTGCTGCTCGCCGCCGCCGAACGGCACTTGCCGGCATTGCTGGCCGGGCGCGCCGATGGACTGGTTGCCCGGCTGGAGCAGCGCGAGGAGGAGCTGGGCCTGGAGAAGGGACATGTGGTCTGGCAGGGCATGGCACTCGCCCGCCTTGCGCGCGGCCGTTCGGCCCTGTCGCCGCAAATCATTCCCGATTCGGCGCTGGATGTGGTCCCCGCGCCGCAGCGCAAACGGCTCGTGGCGGCAATCGAAGTTTGGCTGGAAAGGCATTTTGCGCCGCTTCTGCCGTTGCGCCGCCTCGAAGACGCCAGCCGCAGCGCCGAAGCCGGCGCCGAATTGCGCGCCTTGCTGATCAGGCTGGTCGAAGCCGGGGGCATGCTGGAACGGTCCGAATCGGGGCTCGAACTATTGGGCAAGGAACAACGCCAGGCGCTTGCCCGATACGGCGTGCGCGTCGGTGCTCTCGACATTTTCATGCCGGAAATGTTGCGGCCCGCGCCGCTTGCCCTGTGGCGCGAACTTGCCGCGCTGCTTGGCGACAGAGTAACGCTCCCGCTGGAACAGATGCCGCCGGTCGCGGCCGCTTCCGGCCAGTCCGGGCCGCCGGGCTATCGCCGCTTCGGCAAGCAATGGCTGCGCATCGACATGGCGGAGAAATTGCTGCGCGATGCACATGGCCTGCGCGTCGCGGCCCAGGGCAAGAGCTTCTCGCTTGATCCGGCCAAGGCCATATCGATGGGGCTGACGACGGCCAGCTATGCCGCTCTGCTGCGCCGCGCCGGTTTCCAGCCGCGAATCCCCCGGCCGCTGGCCAAAGGCGCGCACGGACCGCCGGAACCACTGACCTGGCGCTGGCGGCCGCCGCGCCGCCATATGGCGCCCGCCGCTGCGCCGCCGCCCCGCCGCGAAGGAGCCTTCGCGGCGCTTGCCGAACTGGTGCGCTGATGCGAATCGACAAATTGCTCTGGTATTTGCGGTTCGCCAAGACACGTTCCGTGGGCCAGACCATGGCCGAGGCTGGCCATATCCGCCTCAATGGCCGTCGCATCGAACGCGCCCACCAGAAAGTGTCGGTGGGCGACACATTGGTGCTTCCGCTGGCCCAGGGCGTGCGGGTAATCGAGCTGCTGACGCTCCCTTCGCGGCGCGGTCCGGCAGTAGAAGCGCAAAGCTGTTACCGGGTGCTTGACGGGACCGCGCAATTCCCTCTAGCAGCGGAACAAATCAACCACGCTGCCAAAGGGGATTTGCAGCCATGACCTATGTCGTCACCGACGCCTGTATTCGCTGCAAGTACATGGACTGTGTGGAAGTCTGCCCGGTAGACTGTTTCTACGAGGGTGAGAACATGCTGGTGATCAATCCCAGCGAATGTATCGACTGCGGCGTCTGCGAGCCCGAATGCCCGGCCGAAGCGATTCTGCCCGATACCGAGAATGGCCTCGAACAGTGGCTGGAACTCAACACCAAGTATTCGGCCGAATGGCCAAATATCACCGTCAAAAAGCCCTCGCCCGAGGATGCGGACGAATTCAAGGGCATGGAAGAGAAGTTCGAAAAGTTTTTCTCGACCGAGCCCGGCGAAGGCGATTGATCCGAAACGAAAGCAGTTTCGCTTCAACATATTGCTGACAAAGTCTACGCCTGTTAGTCCCTGCGGCGGGTGCATGGTTCGCCATGCGGGTTGCAGGAGCGGGCCGGGTGGACCCTGGATTTGCTGGCACAGGATATCTGCTGACGGCCTCGGCCGCCGCGCTGGGCGGCTATGCCGTGGCGAGCATGCGCTATGCGCCGCGGCTGGCCGATCTGGCCGGACGCGTTGCGCTTGCCGAGCAGGATCTGCGCGGCCAGGGCGAAGCATTGCTCGAACTGTCCGAGGCCCTGCGCAGCCTGCTCCACTCACTTGACCGAGAGGCGGACCCGGCGGCTCGGATCGAAGCCATGGCCGCCGCGCACAGGGCGCTGACACGAAGCTGATATTTGCGTTGCTGCCATCGTCAGCGTGCCGAATTGGGCCGCGAGTGGCATTCCGATACAATGGCTGGTAATTTTGTTGCCGAAGTGTTATATAAAGCCTTGCACGCCGGGAGATTCGGTCGCTCCGGTGGAGTCTATCAAGGAAGGCAGGAACGCGAAAATCGGTTGATGGCATCATCCGGCCGGGGTCCTTGTGGCGCGCGGCCGGTGCCGGTTCTTGCGGAAATCCTGCCGAGAGAAAGGTTAGTACATGTCTTCTGAGACGAGCGCTTTTGTTGTTGGCGACTACGTGGTTTACCCCAAGCACGGCGTGGGCCGGGTGATCGAACTGCAGGAGCAGGAAATCGCCGGCATGCACCTTGAGCTCTATGTTTTGCGCTTCGAGAAAGAGCGCATGACTCTGCGCGTTCCGGTCAACAAGGTCGAATCGATCGGCATGCGCAAGCTGTCGAGCGACAAGACCCTGCGCGAAGCGCTAACCACGCTGGAAGGCAAGCCCAAGGTCAAGCGCACCATGTGGTCGCGCCGCGCCCAAGAATACGAAGCCAAGATCAATTCGGGCGATCTCGTCTCGATCGCCGAGGTGACGCGCGACCTGTTCCGCGCCGACGATCAGCCCGAACAGAGCTATTCCGAACGCCAGATCTTCGAAGCGGCCTCTTCCCGCCTCGCCCGCGAGCTGGCGGCGATGGAAAAGACCGACGAGAAGGCCGCGCTCGGCAAGATCCTGGCGATCCTTAACGAGCATGCGCCGAAGTATTACGAAACAGCGGCTACTGCCTGAAGCACTTTCCGATCACCCTGTGCCCCTAGCTTGATTAGGGGTGCAAGGCCAAAAAGGGGCCGCTCCTGCGATGGAGCGGCCCTTTTCTTTTGTCGGAAGCAAATGGCCGGCCCGCGCCCTTGCAAACGCCATTGCATTGCCCCACGCTCCGGCAAAACAGCAGGGGGAGGGCGCTTTGCCCGATCGAATTTCAGGCAATGCAGGGTTCCGGCTACCATCAATTCCCCGTCGCAGCGCGCTTGGCCTCCTCGCGGGCGGCGCGACCACGGCATTGCTGGGCGGTTGTGCCGCCAGTGGTTCGACATCCAGAATATCCGGGAGAACAACGATGACCACCGACCTGTCCGGCGGACTGCCTGCAGACCGCGAATTCTTTTTCGCCGAGAAGCCCGATCCCGAAGTCCGCGACGCGGCCAACGTCTGGGTCGAGGAAGCCAATGGCCTGTTCGCCATGCGGGTGGGCATCGAACATGTCGCCGAGCAATGGGATACGCCCGAATTGTGGCTCGACATCGCCTTTCCCGACGGGCGCGTGATCAGCGGACGCGAATATGGCGCTTCGGGTCCAGGCGGCGACCCCAGAACCAAGCGCTGCGGCCCGCTCGAATATCGCTGTATCGAGCCGTTCAAGCACTGGAAAGTGACGTTCGACCCCCACAAGGTGCGCGAGCTTTCCACGCAGCAACTGCGCATGCAGCAAATTCCCGAAGCGCCGCCGATGCGCGAGACCGCCTTCGAATTCGATTTCTACCCGGCCATACCGCCGTTGATTTCCGGCACGCTGACAGCCGCCTCACGCGAATTGATGGCCGGCAAGCAAGGCTCTTTCATCAGCCCGCGCTACGAGCAGCTGTGCCGCGCCAAAGGCTGGCTTTCGATCGACGGCAAACGGCAGGACTTCGACGCGAACCTGCTGCGAATCAAGCGCCAGGGCGTGCGCAAGTTCGAGGGGTTCTGGGGCCATTGCTGGGTGTCTGCGATCTTTCCCAGCGGCAAGGGCTTCGGCGTCAACACCTTTCCGCCGCGCGGCGACGGCGAAGCGACCTTCAACGAAGGGTTCATTTTCGACGGCAGCGGCGAGCTGATCCCGGCGCGCGCGGTGGAGATTCCCTGGATGAAGGACCTGCGGGTCAG
This sequence comes from Novosphingobium sp., assembly GCA_050248535.1. GTDB lineage: Bacteria > Pseudomonadota > Alphaproteobacteria > Sphingomonadales > Sphingomonadaceae > Novosphingobium. The sequence goes on along the minus strand of JBFWSE010000125.1, from coordinate 312 downwards.
CGGCGAGCCGGTAAGGCTGGTTCTCGAAACCGACGACGGCCGCCGCGAGACAATCACGGGTACGACATATGTGAATTGCCGCTCGGTCCACAACAACAGCAGCTTCGAGCCGCCGGCCGACTGGCCCATCGTCCAGCAATCGCACGCGACCTACACGTGGGACGGAGAGACGGCGACCGGCATGCTCGAACGTTCGACCGCGCCTTCGAAGATGAACCTCGACGGCGCGCCAGCCTGAGCAGCGTCACGCCGCAGCGCGGCGCAAGCGGTCTCGGATGGCTTCGCCAATGCCGCCAGCCGGCACGGGCGCAA
>JBFWSE010000124.1:0-10522 GCA_050248535.1 Novosphingobium sp. | reverse complement strand
CGGCAGGCGTGGGGCACCCGACCTTGCTGATCGAAGGGCTGCCTGTGGGCGGGACGGCGTAATATTCCGCCGCGCGGCGGTAGCGGCACAGGGCCATGCACAGATAGTCAGCAACCAATCAGCTTCGTATGATACCTTCGCGCCACCGCGAAATTGGAGACGGACCATGCGCAAGATCGCCCTCGTCCTGGCCAGCGCCGCCGCGCTGCTCACCGCACCTGCACTTCAGGCCAAGGAACGACTCACCGGCGAACAACAACTCGCCAAGTTGCTCGAAGGCCGCGAGGCCGGCGAACCGGTCAACTGCATCCCGCACAGCAGCACCCGCGAAGCCCGGATCATCGACAAGACGGCGATCGTCTATGACTGGGGCAATGTCATCTACGTCAACCGTCCCGACCAGGCGTCCGATCTGGACGACGACGATATCATGGTGACCACACTCCATGGCAGCCAGTTGTGCAGCGTCGATGTGGTCCGCATGCATGACCGCTCCAGCTTCTTCTACAGCGGCTTTGTCGGGCTCAACAAGTTCGTGCCCTATCGCCGGGTGGCGCAGAACAACTAGGCCATGACCGCTGCCCGGCAAGGCTGGCCGGCGGAACTGCTGCATTTCTGGTTTCTTCGCTTGCGCCCGCGCCACTGGTTCGGGCGCAACGATTTTGTCGATGCAGCGCTGCGTCGCCGCTTCTCGCGTGAGCTGGCCGCGCTGGGCAATGTGCCCGCCCGTCACTTTCTTCGTGACAGGGAAACAGCGCGCGCCGCGGTGCTGCTGTTCGACCAGTGCCCGCGCAATCTGTTCCGCGACTCCAGCAAAGCCTTTGCCTTCGACTTGCTGGCGCGCACGATTGCCAGAGGTGCGATCCGGCGTGGCTGGGACCGGGGCCTGGACAAGCATGAGCTCCAGTTCCTCTACATGCCGCTGATGCACAGCGAGTTGAAGGGCGACCAGCTTCTCTCCCGGCGGCTTTATGCCGCGCTGGGCGATCCCTTCATTCTCAGCTTCGCCCGAAGCCACGCCGAGGTGGTGCTGCGCTTCGGGCGCTTCCCGCACCGCAACGCCATTTTGGGTCGAAAGAGCACCGCCGCCGAAGTGCGCGCGGTAGCATCGGGCCACGCCTGGTAAGACGGTTTAACTCTTGTCCTTGGCGTAAACCGTGCCCGTCAGTTCCTCGTAGAGCATCACGCTGGTCGGATCGATGTTGAAGGCCGGCGACATCGGCATGGCCGGAGTATCGCGATTGGCGAACATGTTCTCGATCACCCAGTCCGGATCGTCGGTCTCGACATCGTAGATCGCCAGGTACTTGTTGAGCATGGCGCCCATCGAGACGCTGTGGAGGGTGAATCGCTGCGCCGAAGTGAAGCCGGGCAAAGCGCAGATATCGTCGAGGTGGCGGGTGGTGTACCACTCGTTGAATTCCTCGTCCCGGCCCTCGAAGGGTTCGGAAAAGACCAGCATCTTGAAACGGCGCATCAGATGTCTCCCGGCTCGGCGTCCGACCAATATCAGCGCCGCCGCGATTTGACAGCAGATTGACCGTTCCCGAGCTTGCGCAGCATCATTCCGGTTGCGGCGGCAATCGCGACCGGCAGCCATATCAACACCATCTCGGACACGACCGTCTCCAAACCCCGCGCCGAAAAGAAACCCGCCCCTATTGGTGAAACCCGGATCGGCCGTGCCGGAAAGAAGTGCCGGCTATTCTCGAACGGCCAGAACAGCGCCACGCCACGCCCGCCGTCGGTCAGCATGTCGAGCAGGCCATGCGAGGCGGCAGCGAGGAACAGGAAAGTCCAGGCAAAAGGGCTTCGCCATTCGCGGCGCAAGGCGACGGCAAGGCTGGCGAGGATCGCCGCAATCGCGAGCGAATGTGTCGCCCCGCGATGGCCCCACATGTCGGCGTAGGCTATGCCGAAGCGGAAGCCCACGACATCGGCGTCTGGCAAAATAGCGAACAAGGCTGCGGCAAGAGTGAGCGGCCTTGGCGCCCATTTGGCGCCAAGACCTATAGCGGCCGCCAGCGGCACGACAGCATGTGTCATCGCCGTCGGCATGGGGCCTCAGGTCCTCATTCCCACTCGATTGTTCCTGGCGGCTTCGACGTATAGTCGTAAACCACCCGGTTGATCCCCTTGACTTCGTTGATGATCCGCGTCGCAACCCGGCTCAGGAATGCCGCATCGAACGGATAGATGTCCGCCGTCATGCCGTCGGTCGATGTCACCGCGCGCAGAGCGCATACGTTGTCGTAGGTCCTCCCGTCGCCCATCACGCCGACCGTCTTGACCGGGAGCAGCACGGCGAAGGCCTGCCAGATCGCGTCATAGAGCCCGGCATTGCGGATTTCCTCGAGGTAGATGGCGTCGGCCTTGCGCAAGATATCGCAGCGTTCTCGCGTCACTTCGCCGGGGATGCGGATGGCAAGACCCGGGCCGGGGAAGGGGTGCCTTCCCACAAACACATCGGGCAAGCCCAGCTCGCGGCCCAATTCGCGCACTTCGTCCTTGAACAGCTCGCGCAAGGGCTCGACCAGCTTCATGTTCATCCGCTCGGGCAGGCCGCCGACATTGTGGTGGCTCTTGATCGTCACCGAGGGCCCGCCGGTGAAGGAAACGCTCTCGATCACGTCGGGATAAAGCGTGCCCTGCGCCAGGAATTCCGCGCCGCCGACGCCTCTCGCCTCTTCCTCGAACACGTCGATGAAGGTCTTGCCGATGAATTTGCGCTTGGCTTCGGGATCGGTGACGCCGGCCAGGCCGCCAAGGAACATGTCCGAGACGTCCTTGTGGATCAGCGGGATATTGTAATGCCCGCGGAACAGCGAGACGACCTGATCGGCCTCGCCCATGCGCATCAGGCCATGATCGACGAAGACGCAGGTCAACTGGTCGCCGATCGCTTCGTGGATCAGCACTGCCGCCACTGCCGAATCGACTCCGCCGGATAGCCCGCAGATCACCCGGCCCTTGCCGACCTGGGCGCGGATTTCCTCGATCTTGGTCTTGCGGAATTCCGCCATCGACCAGCCGCCTTCGATGCCACAGACGTGGTGGACGAAATTCTTGAGCAGCTTCGCCCCATCGGGCGTGTGCACCACTTCCATGTGGAACTGGGTGGCATAGATGCGCCGCTCGTCGTCGGCGACGACGGCGAAGGGCGAGCCTTCGCTTACTGCCACCGCGCGAAAGCCCGGCGCCAGTTCGACCACCCGGTCGCCGTGGCTCATCCACACCTGGTGGCTTTCGCCGACCTGCCAAAGCCCGTCGAACAGCACGCAATTGTCCTGAACTTCGACGAAAGCCCTGCCGAACTCCCCTGCCTCGCCCGGATCGACCCGGCCACCCAGCTGTTGCATCAAGGCCTGCTGGCCATAGCAGATGCCCAGCATGGGCAGGCCGCTCGCAAGAATCTCGTCCGGAATGCGCGGGCCGCCGACCTCGGTGACCGAAGCCGGGCCGCCCGACAGGATGATCCCTTTGGGCTTCATCCGGGCAAATGCCTCGGCCGCAGAACCGAAAGGGGCGATTTCGGAATAAACCCCGGCCTCGCGCACCCGGCGCGCGATCAGCTGAGTCACCTGGCTGCCGAAGTCGACGATGAGGATGGAATCGGGATGCTGGACGGTCATTGCAGGGCGTTAATCCGCCCGCGAAGGCCTGTCCAGACGGGTGCCCACAGCGGAGAATAAGATGCGGCGCGGTGTAAGATTATTACTAATTTATTGCATGATTGCTTTTTTCTCAATCGCACATGCGCAATTGGCACGAGTGTAAATTAACGAATCTGTTATGCTGCACATGCGAAAGCGATGTTCGCAAACGCACAATGTCAAAGGAGAAAGACGATGGAACGCTTGATCCACGCCGCACTCGGATTCGCAGTCGCCCTGGGCACTGGCGGGCTGATGTTCGCCGTTACCCTGGTCTGATCATGACCGGATGTTCGAGCCGGCCCTGCCGCTGATGATCCCCGCCAGAGACCATCCGGCAGGGCCGAACTGCTTCATTCCAATGCCCGCGCGCAATTTTCGGCAAATCTGAAGTAACCACCAGACCGCGCCTGTACCTCTCTGGTTCCCCCGCGCAAAATTGGCGCTCTGCGTCGCAACGTTTTCAATCGGTCCGGGCTGCTTTTGCCTGTGGATGGACGGGGCGCAAAAGGGTTACGAAACAGGCCTTCCATGCCTATATGCCCGGCATGGACGAAACCCCCGAAAACCTCCCTAACGCCAACGAGTATGGCGCCGATCAGATCAAGGTGCTCAAGGGCCTCGACGCCGTGCGCAAGCGGCCGGGCATGTATATCGGCGACACCGACGACGGTTCGGGCCTGCACCACATGGTGTTCGAGGTCTCCGACAATGCCATCGACGAGGCCCTGGCCGGCCATTGCGATCTGGTGCTGATCGAATTGAACCCCGACGGTTCGGTTTCGGTCGAGGACAATGGCCGCGGCATTCCCACCGGCATCCATGCCGAGGAAGGCGTTTCCGCCGCCGAAGTGATCATGACCCAGCTGCACGCGGGCGGCAAGTTCGAGAACACCAGCGACGACAATGCCTACAAGGTTTCTGGCGGCCTCCACGGCGTCGGCGTTTCGGTGGTCAATGCGCTATCGGAATGGCTCGAACTGACCATTTGGCGCGATGGCGAAGAGCACTGGATGAAATTCGCCCATGGCGATGCGGTGGAAAGCCTGCGCGTCGTCGGCCCCGCGCCGGCCAATGAAACGGGGGGCGTCAAGAAAGGCACCCGCGTCACCTTCCTAGCCAGCACCGATACCTTCAAGAACGTCACTGAGTTCGATTTCGAAAAGCTTGAACACCGCTACCGCGAGCTCGCTTTCCTCAATTCGGGCGTGCGCATCAAATTGCGCGACAAGCGGCATGCCGAGGTGCTGGAGCACGACCTGTTCTACGAAGGCGGGATCGCCGCTTTCGTCGCCTGGCTCGATCGCAACAAGACCGCGCTGCTGCCCGATCCCATCGCCATCTCGGCCGAACGCGACGGCATCGGCATCGACGTCGCGCTGGAATGGAACGACAGCTATTACGAAAACGTCTTGTGCTTCACCAACAACATCCCGCAGCGCGACGGCGGCACCCACCTCGCCGCTTTCCGCGCCGCCCTGACTCGCACGATCAACAGTTACGCCGAGAAATCAGGCATCCTCAAAAAGGAAAAAGTCAGCCTCACCGGCGATGACATGCGCGAGGGGCTGACTGCGATTGTCTCAGTCAAGCTGCCCGATCCCAAGTTCTCGTCGCAGACCAAGGACAAGCTGGTCAGTTCCGAAGTGCGTCAGCCGCTTGAAAGCCTGATGAGCGACAAGATGACTGAATGGCTGGAAGAAAATCCGGCCTATGCCAAGGCGGTGATCCAGAAGATCATCGACGCCGCCGCCGCGCGCGAGGCGGCCAAAAAGGCGCGCGAGCTGACCCGGCGCAAGGGGGCGATGGACATCGCCTCGCTCCCCGGCAAGCTGGCAGACTGTCAGGAACGCGATCCCGCCAAGTGCGAACTGTTCCTGGTCGAGGGCGACAGCGCCGGCGGTTCTGCCAAGCAGGGTCGCGACCGCAACATCCAGGCGATCCTGCCGCTGAAGGGCAAGATCCTCAACGTCGAGCGCGCCCGCTTCGACCGGATCATCTCATCCAAGGAAGTCGGCACCCTGATTCAGGCCATGGGCACGGGCATCCGCGACGAATTCAACCTCGAAAAGCTGCGCTATCACAAGATCGTGATCATGACCGACGCCGACGTCGACGGCGCGCATATCCGCACCCTGCTTTTGACTTTCTTCCACCGCCAGATGCCAGAGATCATCAAGGCCGGGCACCTGTTCATCGCCCAGCCGCCGCTGTTCAAGGTGGCGAAGGGCAGGAGCGAGGTCTACCTCAAGGATCAGGCCGCGCTCGATCGCTATCTGGTCGATGCCGGGCTGACTGGCCGGATACTCGAAACCGCAGGCGGCGCGCGCGGTGGCGAGGAATTGCGCGCATTGGTCGAACATGCGCTGCGGGTGCGAGGCCTGCTGGGCTTCGTGCCGCGCAAATACAAGATCGAAGTGGTCGAGCAAATGGCGCTGGCCGGCGCGCTCGATCCGGCGCTGGAAGGCGGCAAGCGGCTTGCAGCGTTGCAGCTTGCCGCCGAGCGGCTTGCCATGGACGATCCCGAAGGCCGCTGGAGCGTGGAACTGCGCGACAACGGCGACGTGCTGTTCCGGCGCATGTGGCGCGGCGTCGAGGATGTGCACGAGATCGAAGAACGCTTCCTCGGCAGCGCAGAGGCGCGCAAGCTGCACCGCCTGGTGTCCGAAACGGCCGAAATCTATGCCCGCCCAGCCCGCTTCGCCAAGGGCGCCGCGGCAAACGAAATGCCCGAGCCCGAAGTGGAGGCCGGCGAGGAAGAGAGCGAAATCGAAGGCGGGCCCAGCGCTCCTGTGCGTCCGGCCGCGGCAATCGATGCCATCACGCGCCCCACCCATCTGCTCGAAGCCGTGCTCGCCGCCGGCCGCAAGGGCCTGTCGATCGCGCGCTACAAAGGCCTCGGTGAAATGAACGCCGAGCAACTCTGGGAAACCACGCTCGATCCCGACAACCGCATCCTGCTACAGGTGAAAGTCGAAGACGCGGATGTTACCGACGAGATCTTCACCCGGCTGATGGGCGACATCGTCGAGCCGAGACGGGAATTCATCCAGGAAAATGCGCTGAACGTGGCGAACCTGGACGTCTAACGCGCCTCCAGCCGCACAGGCACGCCCGACATTCGCGGCATCGCCTGCAGGGGCTCGCAGTCGCGATCGAGGCTGATGAGCAGCGAGATCGACGAGCCCTGCTCGCGATAGTCCGCTTCCTCCCCCACGACCCAGCCATAGCCGTGGGTCATGGAAACCACGCCGCGTTTCAGAGTGGCATCCGCCTTGGCTATGGCCGGGATCCGGCCGTTATCGGAGATGACCCAGCATTCCTCGCCATGGCCCAATGACAGCGCTGCGAGGTCGTCGGGGTGGGCGCAGAGCGGATTGAACGGCGCGCGCTTTTGCGCCGAAGGGAAATGGCGGCACGAAGTGTTGGATACTTCGCGGATGCGGCGCGAAATCATCCGTAGCGGATAATCGCCGGAAGCCGCTTTCATCCCGGGTAGGGCCGAATAGGCGCGCAATTCCTCGGCCACATCATGCGGCATGACTGCGAACCTGCCGCCAAAACCGCTGGACGCCTCGACCAGCACTGGGGGCAGATCATCGAAGAGCCTGCCACCGACCGCCGTCTGCTTCAGCTCATCGAACGGCACGGCGGCATTGGCGGCGAGGATCGACAGGAGCAGGTCATCGCTCGGCGCCTTGTCCATGTCGATGTCACGCCCGAAATAGGTGTATTGCACGCCCAGCCGTTTGGCCAAGGCCCAGGCGATGTAGCCTTCGTCGGCCAGCTCCGAACCTTCCGGCGGTTCGGCAATGGCTGCGGTATACTGGGTATAGGGCATTTCGAGATTGCTCATCTCAAGGCCAAAGGTGAGATCGGCGTGCTCGTAGAGGATCCTGGGCGGCAGCACATAGTCCGCCAGCGCCGCGGTTTCGCTTTCGAACGGCTCGATCACCACCAGCAGGTCGAGCGCCCGCATGGCCTCGACCACCTTGTGGCTATCCGGGATGGCCGAAGCGGGATTGGCGCCGGAAATCAGTAAGGCCCGGATGCGGCCGTCGCCGGGCGTAAGGATGTCTTCGGCCAGCGTCGGCGTCGCGCTCTCGCCCATCAGCCGCACCGCGCCGCGAACGCGCGAGCGCGGGGCCTGTTCATAGGCCCGCGCGGGACTGACTGCCTCGGCCCGCGGCTGTGATTTCTTCGACAGCACGCCCGGATTGGGCAGCGGCTCGCCTTCGCGAAGGAAACGCCCGCAGATGACGCCAATGGTCTGGTAAAGGTGCTCGGCAAGATTGGGGAAGGCGGCCATGTTGACGCCGGTGCCGGTGCTGGTGCCGCCTCGGCGTGATTCATGTGCAAACAGGCGCGATGCAGCCACGAGTTGCTCGGCTGGAACCCCTGCCCTTGCCGAAACCGCTTCCGGGGTGAATTCCAGCACGGCCCCGCGCAGGCGATCCAGCCCCTCTACATGTTCGGCGCAGAATTCCGCGTCCTCCCATCCCTCGCGCAGGATCACATGGATCAGCCCCGCGGCTACGGCCGCGTCCTCGCCAGGGTAGGGCTGCAAATGGATGTCGGCGAATTTCGCCGTCTCGCACTCCCGCGGATCGACGACGATCAGCTTCATTCCGGCCGCTCTGGCCTGCTTCAGCTTGAGCATCGGGTTCTGCGACGGCATGTCCCAGCTGAACACCGAGACCAGCGGATTGCTGCCCGCCAGTAGATAGACGTCCGAGCCCATGAAGCCTTGCTTGCCCGCCGGCCAGGTGCCCAGCCGCTCCATGGTCACCCATTTGGCCGACTGGTCGATGGTCATGGTCGAAAACTTCTGCCCTCCCAGACATTCGGCAAGGCTAGGCCAGGAGAAAATCGCCACATTCGAACCGAAAGTCCCAGTGCCGCGGAAGAAGGCAAGGGTCTGCGGCCCGGTTTCGTCGATGATCGTTCGCATCTTGGCTGCGATCTCGTCGAGCGCCTGTTCGAGCGGTATGTCGACGTGCCGGTCGCCCACGCGCTTCCTCGGCCGCATGATCCGCTTTTCGCCATACATCGCGGCCGGCGCTTCGAGTCCCTTTACACAGGAATAGCCACGCGTGGCCGGGTTGCTCTTGTCTGGCTTGACGGTGACAACATGGCCCGCGTCGTCCAGCGACACATCCATGCCGCAAAAACCGAAACATAACCGGCAAAAGCTCTTTTCGACCCGCATCGCCATACCTCCGCTCCACGCGCCATTGTGCACGGGCGACCGGCGACGGCAATCCCTGCGTTCAAATCCCCGCCTGGGCGAACAATGCCTGCAGTTTCGGATGGTCGGGCATAACCGAACGATAGTAGAGGGCGATGCGTTTGAGATCGGCGGCGAAATCGCCGGAGGGTTCGATTTCCTCGCCCATGCCGCCGCGCCGGGCCGGAAGATCGACCCAGGCGCAGACAATCGGCACCCTTGCAGCCAGGGCCATGTGATAGAAACCGGACCGCCAGCGGTTGATGTCCCCCCTCGTCCCTTCGGGCGCGATGACCAGCCGCAATTCCTCACGCCGCGCGAATTCCGCCGCCATTTCCTCCACGTAGTTGCCGCGTTTTGACCGGTCGACCGCCACCCCGCCCATATCGTACATGAACCGCTTCAGCGGCCAGCGGAACAGGCTCTTCTTGCCCATGAACGAGGGTTCGATGCCCCATTCATGCGTGGCGCCAAGGAAGAAAACGAAGTCCCAATTGCTGGTGTGCGGCGCACCGACGATGATGCAACGTCTGGACTTCGGTGGCTGGCCTTCCAGCCGCATGTCCTTGCGCCGGTAAAGCCACAGCACAAAGCCTCGCACCATGCGCGAAAGCAGCGTCGGCCGGGACGCTGAATCGGCCGGGCTCAGAAGCCGACTCCGTCGGGCCATTCCGGCGAGGCCAGCCCCATGACCTTGAACAGCATCCCCATCTGCCCTTCGCCGATCAACCGGTCCTTGGCGGCATGAATGGCCTCTTCATGCTGCGGCGCGAAGACCGAAAGGTTTTCGGCGCGGGTTTCGATGCCGAGTTCGCGCAGCCAGCGGCCCTGCGGCACCGTTCCCATCCATTTGACTCCGCGCGACTGGGCGATCTGGGCGAGAGTGGCGAAATCGACGTGCGCGGTAAGGTCGGCTTCGCCCGGATCGACGAAAGGATCGACCTTGCGGTGTTCGCGCACGGCCTGCAGCGTCGAACCGTCGCGGATCTGGTCGTGGCCATAGTCGATGAACAGGGCCGCTCCGCCCTGTTCCTTCAATCGGCCCGCCACTTCATAAACAGTGGCCGCCGCGCCGGGGCAGGTCTCGATTATCGTGTCCACCTCGGCCATGCGGCGGGCCTCGGGCACGGCGGCGTCCATCGGCTGCTGGCCGGCGACCGGAATGAACCGCCCCGCCTCGAATGAGACCATGCGCTCACGCCAGCCTTCCCCGGTCATCACCAGTTGGCGAACCGGCAGCGCATCGAGGAATTCGTTCGCGACCAGCAGCACCGGCCCGTACATCGGCACGGTCGACAGGTCATAATGCCACTGCGCATTGCTGATCGCGACCAGCTGCAAGTCGCGCAGCGCCGTCGAGGCCTCGACCAGATGCACCTGCGGCCTCAGGCCATAGCGCCGCGCCGCCTGCAGCGCATCGCGCGCCAGAGTGCCGCGGCCCGGACCCAGTTCGACATAGTGCACTGTGTCCTCGCGGCCGGCGCGGATCCACATGTCGGCCATCCACAAGCCGATAAGTTCGCCGAACATCTGGCTGATTTCGGGCGCGGTGGTGAAGTCGCCCGCCGCGCCGAAGGGCTCGCGGGTCGTGTAGTAGCCGGACTGCGGGTCGAACAGGCACAGCGCCATGTAGTCGGCGACG
>JBFWSE010000123.1:0-10627 GCA_050248535.1 Novosphingobium sp. | reverse complement strand
GGTGCTGATATTCCTGTGGTTTGGCTGGATGAAATTCCTGCCGTTCGAGGCGGAGGGTGTCGCCGGCATCGTCAGGAACCATTTCCTGATGTCGGTTCCGTACGACATCCTGGGAACGACGCGCTTCAGCGGCCTGATCGGTTCGACCGAGATTGCGATCGGGGTGCTCCTGGCACTGGGGCAGTGGAAGCCATGGGCTTCCGCATTGGGTGGCACGCTGGGCGCAGTCACCTTCCTGTTCACATTGTCGTTCCTGTCCAGCGTCGGCCCGCTTGCGCCTGAAGGATATAGTTTCCCGGCACTGGGTTCGTCAGGACAGTTTCTGATCAAGGATGTCGTGCTGCTGGCCGGATGTGTGCTGATAGCTCGCGACGGTTGGAAGCTGTGGCACGGCGACGGTGTGAGGATGTCCGACGGCTAGTCGCGGATCTCTGATGGAGACGGTCCCGGGCGTTTCCGCACCATAGTGAGATTCGACGAACAGTTCGACGGCACGACGGTATTCACGCCGCGTCGTTCCCACTCCAGGCCTGAACGACATCACGCGGCATCGGTTCGGTGCGGGGGAACAAGGGTTGCAAACGCAGGGCAGGTTTACCGCCTGATCGAACGGACAAGCATTCACGACTGGGTTGAGCGTACTTCAAAACACGATTGATACAAGGAACGTGCCGCAAGATGAGTGGGCTGATCATTTGGACGCTTGATTGGGTGCCGGAAGGCCCGAGAGGCTTTGTTCGTGATTTGCGGCTTCGATGGGCATGCGAAGAGGCAGGTTTTGACTATTCCGTCAGCACCGTACCCTTCGAAGGCCGGGAAACCAATCATCTCGATAGCCAGCCCTTTGGCCAGGTCCCGATGCTGAGCGATGGCGACTTGCAGATATTCGAGAGCGGTGCCGGACTGATCCATCTGGCCCGCCGGAGCGAGGTGTTGATGCCGCGCGACCCCGCCGGAGAGGCTGAGACTCTACAATGGACGATTGCGGCGCTCAACTCGATCGAGATGGTGACGGTGCCGTGGTGGTTTCTGGAAGTGACCGGCGCGCCAGAAAATCATCTTGTCGACTGGATGAAAAGCCGCCTCGATCACATGGAACGCGTGCTGGGTGCACGGGAGTGGCTTGCTGGCGGGCAATTCACAGTTGCCGACCTGTTGATGGTCGATGTGCTCCGTGTCGAAAAGGTTCGCGCATTCGGAACTCGGCCGGCGACGGAAGCCTATGTGGCCCGTGTCACAGAGCGTCCAGCCTTTCAGAAGGCGTACCTTGACCAGATGGCGCATTTCGCAAGCTGCGATTGATCGAACCGGCGGACGCGCAATTTCGCCGTCCGAACGCACGGCTCACTCCGTAATGTAGTCCTCCCGGTACATGGTGTTGTTAGGGGCAGGGCAAGAAATACCCTCACGATTGACAGGAAAAGAACAGGCGATTCGGCCTGGTGCAGGACGAACACTCACTCGCCCAATTTTTCGTCCTGATTGTTCATGCGTCGAGTGGGCGCGCAATTTTTTGAAGATTGTGCAGCCTGCTACCTAGAGAGCTACCTTGCTCGTACAAGCCGAACAGCAGTCCACCGCTGAACCTTCATAACGTATTGAAATTAAATTGAAAAATGGTGGACGCACTAGGGCTCGAACCTAGGACCCGCTGATTAAGAGTCAGCTGCTCTACCAACTGAGCTATGCGTCCACTCTGCCGCGCGGAACTGCAATCGATGCAGGCCCGAATCGCCGGGAGCGCCCCCTATAGCGATTGCGCGGGCGAGGGGAAGTCATTTTCCCGCTGCCGGGCAAACGATCACGGAACGCCCTTGCGCCAGCGCGCGACTGCCATGATCGTGCCGACGCAGATCATGTTGGTCATCATCGAGGAACCGCCATGGCTGACGAACGGGAGGGGGATGCCAACCACCGGCGCCATGCCCATAACCATCATCAGGTTGATCGCGATATAGAAGAAGATGGTGGTGGTCATGCCTGCGGCCAATAGCCGGGAAAAGCGGTCCGGCGCATTGCGGGCGACGCGCAGGCCCCAACGCATGATTAGAAAGAAAACCAGCAGCACGAAAAGCCCGCCGAGAATGCCCCACTCTTCGGCCATGGTGGCGAAGACGAAGTCGGTATGCGATTCAGGCAGATAGTCGAGGTGGCTCTGGGTACCCTGGCCGAAGCCCTTGCCGAACAATCCGCCTGAGCCGATCGCGATTTTCGACTGGGTAATATGATAACCCGAGCCAAGCGGATCGCTTTCCGGATCGAGGAACGTCGTCACGCGCTTGCGCTGGTAATCGTGCAGCAGAGTGAAATAGGCGACCGGTGCGGCAATTGCGGCAGCCAATCCGCCGCCGATGAACCAGCGCAGTGGCAGACCGGCGAGAAACATGATCACCAGGCCGCCGAACGAGATTGCCAGCGCCGTTCCAAGGTCCGGCTGCATGAGCACGAAAAGCGCCGGCAGACCGATCAGCCCGGCGGCGGCCAGCAGCCCGCGCCAGCTGGCGGTCAATGTCGGCGGCAGGGTGGCGAAATAGCGCGCCAGCACCAGCACGATCGTCGGCTTCATCAATTCCGATGGCTGCAACACGATAAAGCCGAGATTGAGCCATCGCTGGCTGCCGCCGCCGATCTGTCCCAGCGCCTCGACCAGCGCCAGAAGTCCCAGCACGGCGAAATAGAGCGGATAGGCGCCCATCTCGAACCAGCTCCGTGGCACGCGCGCCATGATCAGGGCCATGGCCAGGAATACACCGTAACGCAGCACATGCATCATGGCCCATGGCCACAAGTGGCCGCCCGCGGCGGAATAGAGCACCGAGGCGCCGAAGAAGACAAGAGCGGTCAGCGGCAGGATCACCTGCCACGGCTGGCGCGCCACTTTTTCCGGGACAAGCGACTGGCTCATGGCGTTGGATTGCCTCCCGCAGAAGGACTGGCGGCCGGTGCCGGCGTGGCGGCGGGCATATCGGCAGCGCGGGCGCCGGGCTCGGGCGATGGCTCTTCGGGACGGGCAGGCGATGACGCGGCCTGATTGGCGGCCGGCGCTTCGCGGGCTTCCTCCCGCTCGGCCTTGTCTTCGGCTGCTTTCACGGCGTCTTCTGCCTCGACCTTCGGTGCGGTCGTGCCGTGCTGGGCGGCAAAGGAGCGGTATTTCGCCGCCATGCGTTCGCTGGGCGTTCCGCCCCAGCCCTTTTCCAGTTGCAGCAAGGTGTCCCAGGCCTGCTGCGGATCGAACAGGAAGGTCATGACGTCCTTGGCGATGGGCGCAGCGGCGCGGGCGCCGAAAGTGCCGTGCTCGATAACCACCGACATGGCGTAACGAGGCGCATCGGTGGGAGCATAGCAAACGAACAGCGCATGATCGCGCCCTTTCCAGTCGCCAAAGTGGCCGCGTGCGACCAGCGCGCGCACCTGCGCGGTGCCGGTCTTGCCGGCCATTTTGACGCCGTTGATGTCGATCTTGCTACGCGTGCCAGTGCCCGAACCATTGACCACCCGGAACATGCCGTCATGGGTGACCGCAAGCTGTTCGGGCGTGAAGGGCAGGGCCGGTCCCGGTGGCCGTTCCAGCCCGTGGATCAGCGATGGCTGAAGGTTCTTGCCCGATGCGATGCGCGAGGTCATCACCGCGAGTTGTAGCGGCGAGACCGAGACGTAGCCCTGGCCGATCGAGGCATTGAGCGAATCCGCCGCGCTCCATTCCTGTTTGAAACGGCGCATCTTCCAGGCAGCATCGGGAATTGTTCCATACCGCTGCCGGGTGCCGGGCAGATCGAATTCCTGGCCGAGACCCAGCATCTTCGCGACAGGCGCTATCGCATCGTAACCCACTCTGTGCGCCATGGACCAGAAATAAGTGTTGCAGCTGTGTTCGATCGCCCCGCGCATATCGACCGAGCCGTGCACGGCGTCGCAACGGAAATAGCGGCTGCCGAGCCGGTAGCCGCCCGGACAGCTAACCCGTTCCTCGGGAGAGACGCCATGCAGTTGCAGGGCAAGGGTAGCCATGGGCTTCATCGTCGAGCCGGGCGGATAGAGGCCCCGCAAAGCCTTGTTGAGCAGCGGGATGTGATCGTCCTCGTTAAGCATCTTCCATTCTATGCGCCCGATTCCGTCGACGAAGCTGTTCGGATCGAAGGCCGGCATCGAGCACAGTGCGAGGATGGAGCCGGTCTGGCAGTCAATCACCACGACCGCGCCCGATTCAAGGCCGATACGGCGCGAGGCATAGTCTTGCAGCGCGCCGTCGATGGTCAGCTTGATCGGTTTGCCGGGAATATCGTCGCGCATCTCCAGGTCGCGCACAATCTTTCCCGAAGCCGTCACTTCGACCCGGCGCGCGCCTGGAACGCCGCGCAGTTCCTTGTCGAAGTGCTTTTCGAGGCCGTCCTTGCCCATCTTGAAACCGGGCGTCACCAGCAGCGGGTTTCTTTCGCGCTCGTATTCCTCGGCCGAGGCCGGACCGACATAGCCGATCAGATGCGCCACCGACGGGCCATTGGGATAAAAGCGCGAAAAGCCGCGCTGGGTGACGACGCCCGGCAGGTTGGGCAGGCGCACGCTGACGGCCGCATATCGTTCTGCATCGAGCCCTGAGGCCACTTCTACTGGCTGGAAGCCTCGCGATTTCTCGATCTTGTCCTTGAGGTCCTGCACCTGGACAGCCGTCAGCTGCAGCAATTCGCCCAGGGCCGTGATCTCGCCTTCCGCGTCGGCCAGTCGTTCCGGGATGATATCGACGCGGAACTCGACCTTGTTCGATGCGAGCGGGACGCCCTTGCGGTCGAGAATCCAACCGCGGCGCGGCGGGATCAGCGATAGATTGACGCGGTTGCTTTCGGCCTGAAGCTCGTATTTCGCGTTCTGGAAGATCGCCAGGTAGCCCATGCGCAACGCCAGCAAAATGCCCACGCCGCCTTGCATGGCGCCAAGCACGAAGCTGCGCCGGTCGAAGCTGTTCTGCAATGTCGCCGAGCTTACCAGCCGGCCGTTCGATTTCATCAATCCAGTTCCACGATCGGCAGCAGCCTGAACCGGTCCAGCGCCGCGACAACTCGTCCCATCAGCGGAAGCAGCAAGAGGGACGTCACTGCCTGGGGCGCTATCACCAGGATAGAGGCGGCTGCACCCGCCGCATTGGCGAAAACCAGCGACAAGGCAAGATAGGCGCAGACCAGGATTGAGGAAACCAGCCATTCGACAAGGTAATGCCGAAACGTGAAAAGCGATTCGAACACGTCGAGCAGGATCGCCGCTAGCGTCCACAGGAGGATTGCGCTGCCGAAGGGCTGCCCGCTGAACACATCGTCGAACAGTCCCAGCGGTGCGCCGGCCCAGACCGGCAGCAGTCCGGGGCGCAATTGCCGCCAGGCCAGGAACAGCATGAAGGCCAGCGGCGGCATGACCGGCGCCGATGCGACGACCGGCCAGACCGGCGCGAGCGAAAAGAACATGATGCTCGCCCAGGGTGTTCCGATAGATAAGGCGGGCGAAGGCGCGCTGTTTATGCGACTGCGAAAACGCCGCGTCAGCTGACGCCTGAGCCGGGGAGAAATCATTGCCCCGCTCCCCGGGACGCGGCCTCCTGCCGCTGCAATTCGGCGACAGCCTCTGGTGTCCAGACCTGTTCCACCGCAACGTAGTCGGTCGCGGCCGGGTTGCTGGTCAGCCGGACAATTGCCCCGTCGCGCAGCAGCGACTGGACAATGCCGATGGCTATGCCGGGGCGATACAGGCCGCCCGATCCGGATGTGACGAAAGTATCGCCCAGCTTGAGCGGGTTGACGCCGAGGTTGACCAGCTTGACTTGCACCGTGCCATCGGCGCGGCCCTGGGCAAAGGCGGGTACGCCATCGCCGGCGCGCCGAACCGGGACAATGCTGTCTGCGTCGGTGATCAGCAGCACGCGAGCGGTCGAGTAGCCCACTTCGAGTACCCGGCCGACCAGACCCAGCGAAGAACGCACCGGCATCCCGGCCGCCACGCCGTCACGCGTGCCGGCGGATATGACGGCGATGCGGCGGGTGCTGGAAGAGGTCGAACCGATCAGCCGGGCCATGGCGACCGGCTTGGGATTTTCCTGCGAAAGTTGCAGCAGCGCTTTCAGCCGCCGGTTCTCTTCGGCCAGGGCCTGGGCCTCGATCAGCTTGACCTTGGCCGCATCGAGTTCGCGTCGCAGATCGGCATTCTGCGATCCGGCGGCAAAATAACCGCCAATCGTCTCGAACAGCCCCTTTCCGGACGAACGGACGCCGGCGCCGGCGCGGGCAACGGGGGCGGTCGCATCGTTGCCCAGGTTGCGCAGCCGGGAAAAGGTTGAGGGATCGACAATCGAGACGATCAGCAGGCCCGCGCCGAGCACCCCGCCGATCACCGCGGCGACATAGGCGAAAAAGGTGTTGTACTGCGCCCTGCGGGAAAATCCGGAGCGCCGGTTCGGCGGCGCCATGCGGTGCCTTCTCCATTTAGTGGCTGCACCCGGGTCAGCCCGTGAACAGCCGGTTTCCCCCGGATCAAGCGGTCATCAAGACACCGCGGAAGACCGGATCCTCCATTGCCCTTCCGGTGCCCAGCGCCACGCAGGACAGCGGGTCTTCGGCGATGCTTACCGGCAGGCCGGTTTCCTCGCGAAGATAATCGTCAAGCCCCTGGATCAGCGCGCCGCCGCCGGTCAGCACGATGCCCTGGTCGACGATGTCGGCGGCCAGTTCCGGCGCGGTATTTTCCAGCGCCATGCGCACGCCCTCGATAATCGCGCCGATGGGTTCGGACAGGGCTTCGGCAATGTTGGCCTGAGTGATGGTGATTTCCTTGGGCACGCCATTGACCAGATCGCGGCCCTTGATGTGGATGGTCTCGCCCACGCCGTCGGACGGGACCGTGGCGACGCCATAGTCCTTCTTGATTCGCTCGGCGGTCGATTCGCCGATCAACAGGTTGTGGTGACGCCGGACATAGGAGACGATCGCGTCATCCATCTTGTCACCGCCGACACGCACCGAGGTGGTATAGGCAAGGCCGCGCAGCGACAGCACGGCGACTTCGGTAGTGCCGCCGCCGATATCGACCACCATCGAGCCGACCGGTTCGGTCACCGGCATGTCGGCGCCGATCGCCGCGGCCATGGGTTCGAGGATCAGGAACACCTGGCTGGCGCCCGCATTGCTCGCCGCGTCGCGGATCGCGCGGCGTTCGACCGAGGTTGAGCCCGAAGGCACGCAGATGACGATCTCGGGATGACGGAACCAGCTCTGCTTGCCACCATGTACTTTCTTGATGAAGTACTTGATCATTTCCTCGGCGACTTCGATGTCGGCGATGACGCCATCGCGCAGCGGACGTATCGCCTCGATGTTGTCAGGCGTCTTGCCCATCATCATCTTGGCGTCGTCGCCGACGGCCTTCGGGCGGCGCACGCCGTTGATGGTTTCCATCGCTACAACAGAGGGTTCGTTGAGCACGATGCCCTTGTCCTGGACATAAACCAGCGTGTTGGCCGTGCCCAGGTCGATGGCCATGTTCTGGGAACCGAATTTGAAGAATCGCGAGAACATCGAGGCCATTTAGGATTCCATAATATTTCCGGCCACTTGCCGCGCAATTGGCGGCAGCGGGAGGCCGGCTTGTTGGCGTGGAAGGCGGCTCATTAGCCGAGCTTTGCGCGAAAGGCCAAAAAATTGTGTTCAACTGGCTGTTTGCAGGCGCTTCCTGTCTCGAATTCGCGACGGTTCGCCGCTAGCTTGTGGAGATGCCCCGGATCCGCCGCCTTCCCGACGACCTGATCAATCGCATAGCAGCGGGCGAAGTCGTCGAAAGACCGGCTGCGGCGCTCAAGGAGCTGGTCGAAAACGCCATCGATGCGGGCGCTGGCAATGTGGCGATTCGGCTCGCCAGTGGCGGCGTGGACCTGATCGAAGTGACTGACGACGGCTGCGGCATGACGCCCGACGATATGGGCCTGGCGCTAGAGCGGCATGCGACGTCGAAACTGCCGGGCGAAGACATCGAGCAGGTCGCCACGCTCGGTTTCCGGGGCGAGGCCCTGCCGTCGATCGCCTCGGTCTCACGGCTGACCGTCGAGAGCAGAACGCGGGATATGGCCGATGGCTGGCGGCGTGTGGTGGATAATGGCGTGCTGGAAAGCGAAGGCCCCGCCGCTCTGCCGCCGGGCACGCGCATCCGCGCTGAGGCGCTGTTCGCGAGGATTCCTGCGCGCCGCAAGTTCCTGCGCAGTGCCCGCGCCGAATATGCCTCCTGTCTCGACGTGATTCGCCGCCTCGCCATGGCAAGGCCCGAAGTGGGATTTGCTCTGGAGCATGACGGACGACGGGTGCTGGCGGTGCAGCCGGGTGATTCCCTTCCCGAACGAGTCGCGCGTATCGTTGCGCGCGAACTGGCCGAGGATGGCGTAGTGATCGATGTCGAGCGGGGATCGGCTACACTCAGGGGTATTGCCGGACTGCCGACCTACAACCGGGGTGTCGCCGATCACCAGTACCTTTTCGTAAACGGCCGGCCGGTCAAGGACCGGCTGCTGATCGGAGCGGTGCGCGGGGCCTATTCGGGACTGCTCGCGCGCGATCGCCATGCCGTCATGGCGCTGTTCCTCGATCTGCCTTGCGAGGATGTCGATGTGAACGTGCACCCGGCCAAGACCGAAGTGCGCTTTCGCGATCCCGCTTTCGTGCGCGGCCTGATTGTCGGCGGTCTGCGCCATGCGCTCGACAGCGCCGGACAGCGCAGCGCGCAGACGCCTGCCGTATCGGCCATGGCGAATTGGCAGAGCGAACCCTTTGCACCTGCTGCACCTGCTCTCTCTTCGCTGTTCGCGCGTGAATATGCGCGGCCCGAAAACCGCGTGAGCGAAACCGGCGCGGCCTGGCGCGGCTATGAGGAAGCGATCCTTGCGCCGCCGTCGGCACGGGCGGAAGCAGCCGGGGAATTGAACCGCGAGGAGGCCAGTTACCCGTTAGGCGTCGCGCGCGGGCAGGTTGCGGGGACCTACATTGTTGCAGAAGCGCAGGACGGGCTGGTGATCGTCGATCAGCATGCCGCGCACGAGCGGTTGACCATGGAACGGCTGCGGGCAGCAGGCGCTGGCGAGCAATTGGCCGCTTCGCAGGCGCTGCTGCTGCCCGAAGTAGCAGAACTGGATGAGCCTGCCTGTGACCGGCTGGAAGATGCTGCCGAAAGCCTCGGTACTCTGGGCCTTGGCATAGAACGATTCGGCCCCTCGGCCATGCTGGTTCGCGCCATGCCTCGCGCATTGGCCGGCGGTGACGCTCATGCGCTGCTGCGGGATATTGCAGACGATCTTGCTCAGCATGGTGCGGCGGCAGACGGCGGATCGGTGCTGCTTGGCGAAAGGCTGGACCACGTGCTGGCGACCATGGCCTGCCATGGCTCGGTCAGGGCAGGGCGTCAGCTTTCGGTCGCCGAAATGAATGCCCTGTTGCGCGAAATGGAACGCACGCCGCGTTCAGGCCAGTGTAATCATGGCCGTCCGACTTGGGTGAAATTGGCACATGGGGATATCGAGAAGCTGTTCGGGAGGAAATGATGCGTATTCAAGCTACAATTGTCGCCCTCGTCCTGTTGTCGGCCTGTGACAAGGCGCCGCAACCCGGGCCGGTCCACGATACCTCGATGACGCCGCCGCCTTCGGCCAGCGTCCCGGCCGTCCCCAAGCTCGAAATTCAGCCAATCACTATGCAAATGGCCGAGAAATTCGATCTCTCGGGTGCGGGCTGCACATTCGTTGCGGCCGGAGGCAAGGACGGGGAATGGACGGCCGTCACCAGGGACAACGAAGCCTGGTTCATGACCGGCGGAAAGCTCATCCACTTGACCGCGCCGATGAAGCCGGGCGAGGCCTACGAACTGGCGCGCGATCGCTATGATGGCGAAGGCTACGGCATGCGCATCGTCAAGGGCCCCGGCCCGGAGAAGGTGATGAGCGAGGAATATACCGAGCAGGAAGGATCGCTGTCGATTCTCGATGGCTCCGGGGCGGAGGTCTTTCAGGCCAAGGGCATACTCGGATGCGGCTCCTGAGCCCCGCCTTACCGAAAGCCCCAGACCGAATTACCGGCCAAGCACAAGCCTCGCGAACAGTGTAAAGCCCCAGGGACTCTTGCCGTAGGCTGCATCCAGTGCCGAGGGTTTGGCATAGGCAGACACCGATCCGCCGAGCGCAAGGCCGAACGGCCCCAGCGGAAAACGGCGGGCATAGCCGAGCTGGAACTTGGTGACGCGGAATGTCTGTTCGTGCAGCGGGTCGTCATGATCGGGGAACAGCTCGTCGTTGGCGACATTCTCGATGCGGCCGAACAGCGTGTTGTGGCCGTCGTTTCCGCCGATGTCCCAGTTCGCTTCCGCCAGCCAGGCTGTTAGCGTGCTGCCTGGTACGCGCTGCTTTGCGGAAAAGGCGAACATGGCGGACAAGCCCTTGCCATCGGCATAGTGGGCCGAAGTGGTGAAGCGGTGTTCGTTTTCGCCCGGATGCGTAGCCTCCGGCTGCTCGATTTCGCCATAGCTCGCCTGAATCGCCCACCGCGGCGAAGGAGTGAGCGTGGCGCGCACCGACCATGAATCCAGTTTGGGGCTTTCGATATTCCAGCGCCGTTCG
>JBFWSE010000122.1:0-10675 GCA_050248535.1 Novosphingobium sp. | reverse complement strand
TATCTGCCAAGCTGAACATCGGCCACTGAAGGGGCGGAGGCGGCGATGATCTTTTGGGCAACCGTGGCTGGCGCGCTGTTTGGCTGGATTGGCGGCGACTTTTCTTCCATCGGTTTCATACTGGGCGCGATGATAGGCGCAGGCATGGGAGTCTGGCTGCGCTCGGCAGTTCGTTCTGAAATCGCGAGCGCGCTCCGCACAGCGAAAGCCGATGCGCCGTTGGCGGCGTCGCCAACGGAGGCCCTGTCCCCGGTCGAAACCGACCGTCCGGCCGCGGCAGTGCCGCTTGCCGAACCGCCGCCAACGGCGCAACAAAGCGAACCAAACCCGGCGGCGGCCGAACTACACGAAGCGCCGATTCCGCCCCCGCCGCGCGTTCCCGAACGCGTTTCCCGCGAACCGCGCGAGCCCAACTGGGCCGAACAAGCCATCGCCAATGCACGCGATTGGCTGCTGGGCGGAAACACTATCGTCCGCGTCGGCCTGGTCATCCTGTTCGTCGGGCTGGTATTCCTCGCCAACCTTGCCGCCAATGCCGGACTTTTCCCGATCGAGGCGCGGCTGTCCGTGGTGGCATTGGCAGGCGTCGCCCTGCTTGTCGTCGGCCTGCTCAAGCGAGTCCAGCGGCCGCCCTTCGCCATGGCCTTGCAGGGAACCGGCGTAGCCGTGCTTTACCTGACGATATTCACTGCCGCGCCTAAGGGCTACAACATCCTGCCGCCGGGGGCCGCCTTCGGCTTCATGATCCTGATCGCCGCGCTGGGCGTCGCCCTTGCCTTGATGCAGAATTCGCTGACCATGGCCATGGCCTCGTTCCTCGGCGGTTTCGCAGTGCCGGTGCTGCTGGGCGGCAAGAGCGACACGCCGCTGGCGCTGTTTTCCTATCTCACCGTGCTCAACCTCGCGATCCTGTTCATCGCCTGGAAGAAGAGCTGGCGGCCACTCAATCTGCTGGGCTTCTTCGCTACCTTCCTTCTGGCCGCGGCATGGGGATTCTCTGCCTACGAAGACCGTCATTTCGCGATCTGCGAGCTATTCCTGATCGGTACGGTCGCCATCTACCTCGCCATGGCCGTGCTCTACGCCCACAACACCCCGGGCAAGTTCGGCAATTTCGCCGATTCGACGCTGCTGTTCGGCACTGCGCTTGCTGGATTCGGCCTGCAGGCAGGGCTGGTGCATGACCGGCCTTT
This sequence comes from Novosphingobium sp., assembly GCA_050248535.1. GTDB lineage: Bacteria > Pseudomonadota > Alphaproteobacteria > Sphingomonadales > Sphingomonadaceae > Novosphingobium. Next base: position 9,482 of record JBFWSE010000122.1, on the reverse strand, counting down.
CGCATCGGCCTGGTCGGCGCTGGGGTTTGGCGCGGCCTATCTTGCCCTGACGGCCTTCGTCTTGCGCCGCAAGCAGACCGAAATGCGCCTGCTGGGCGAGTGCCTGCTGGCCATTGGCGTGGGCTTCGTCACACTCGCCATTCCGCTGGCGCTGGAGGCGGAATGGACATCGTCCGCGTGGGCGCTGGAAGGGGCCGGGGCCTTCTGGGTCGGCTCGCGGCAGGCGCGCTGGATGCCGCGGCTGTTCGGCCTGCTGCTGCAAGTGCTGGCGGCGCTGATTGCCGTTTCGATGATCGGACCCAACATTTCGTCCGTGCCGCTCGCCAATAGCGGCTTCATGGTGCCTATGCTGGTCGCCCTGCCAATGCTGTCCACCGCCTGGCTGCTGCGCAACCCGCTTGAGCATAGCGGCTCGATCATGGCCCGGACCTATGCGGGCGTCGAATTTGGCTTGCAGCAGCTCTGGTTCATTGGCGGCTTCCTGTTCGTGGTGCTAGGCATATCCATCGAAATATCGCGCCAGCTGCCCCCGCGCTTTGCCGGCGACTATGCGCCATCGGCACTAACACCGCATATGCAGGTACTTACGGCGATGCTCTCGATCCTGGCGGCGATGGCGCTCGGCAACTGGTTCGGAAGGCGCCGGAGCTGGCTGGTGGCGACTTGGCCGGGGCGTGTCAGCCTGCCTTTGATGGTGCTGTGCTTCCTTGGCCTGCTGATAGACGACCGGCATGTGCTCTTTTGGCCCGACATTGCGTTCTGGATGGTCGCCGCCGCGCTGCACCTGTGGATGCTGCGCCACCAGAGCGCCGATGGCTGGACCGGAGCGATGCATGTGGGCGGCGTACTGCTGCTGACTGGCATGGTGGCCGACAGCCTTGCCTACGGTATCGACCAGGCGAAACTGTGGGACACGTCCTGGGCTGGCGTAACCTTCCTGGTCAGCGCTACCGCCATCCTGCTCTTGCTGACACGCTGGGCCGGCCGCGCCGCACCCATGGCCATCCCGAAGGGCCTGGGCTGGCCGCGCGATCCCCATGCAAGGTCCTATTGGTTGCATACAGGCCTCGTCCTGGCCGCGCTGGTTTACCTTGGCGCCATGCTGACAACGCTGCTGGCCGAAGGCGTGACCGATCCCTTGCCATACATTCCTCTGCTCAATCCGGTCGATCTGTCGGCCTTGCTGGCTCTGGCGGTGTTCGCCCTCTGGCGACGCATGGTTCTGTCCGCACCCACGAGTAAAGCGGTTTCGGACGTCCCACGCGGCAGTTTCGGACTGGCCGCAGAAGCCGTGCTCGGCTTCGCGATAGTCAACACAATGTGGCTGCGCATTGCCCACCACTTCCTCGGTCTGGAATGGGATGCCGAGTTGCTGGCCATCAGCCAGGTTGTCCAGACCGGCTATTCGATTCTGTGGACGCTGATCGCCATGGGTCTGATGATCTGGGCGCGCCGCCGTGGCGAGCGGCTGCCCTGGCTGACCGGCGCGGTGCTGCTGGGTGTGGTCGTGATCAAGCTCGTGCTGGTCGACATGTCGCGGTCCGCCAGCCTTGCCCGGATCATTGCTTTCATCGGGGTGGGTGTGCTGATGCTGCTGATCGGCTATTTCGTGCCCTTACCACCGCGAAAAAATGCGGCTGAGGAGACCGCCGGAAAATGAAGCGACATGTCGCCTTGATATTGCTGCTGTTTGCCGCTGCCTGCACCGGCAAGGAGGCAGACCGTATTCCCATCGGACCGGCGGATTTTGCCCTTTCGCTGCCAGTCGAACCCAAGCCGGGCGCACAAGTGCAACGAGTTGAATTGCCTGCTTCGGCGCTCGTCACGCTCAGACGCACCGATAGCGGCGATGTGCGCATTTACGATGCCCGCGGCAAACCCCTGACAATCGCACGGCTGGCCGGGGATGCGACAAGGCTCAACACCGTCCATCTCGATGCCATTCCCTACAACCGGCAAGAAGGGACTACGGCGGGCTCTTCGGTCTCGGTCAGAGTGGCTCAATCCGGGCAGGCTGTGACTGTCGATACGGCAGACGGCGGCATGCGGTCGCAAGAACGCAGCGTGCTGTTCGATACCCGGCGGATACAGGAACAGGCCGTCGCGCTGACGCTGGACGCCGTGCTGCCGGCGCAGCGCCCGGTCACGGTATCGGTCATGGCAGGCAAGGATTTAAAGACCTGGGAACCGTTGGCGGAACAGGTACTGTTTCGTCCGGGCGGAGGCGCCGCCCTGCTGGGTTCGGGCGCGATCCCGCTGGATGGCGAGAGGCTTGAAGGCCGGTACCTGCTGGTAAGCTGGAACAGCCCGGACAATGCCGAAGTCAACGGGGCAAATTTGCAGACCAGCCCCTCGCCTCCGCCGCCGCCCATCTCGATCCCCGCTAGAGGGGCAAGGCTGATCGATGCCCACGCGCTTCAATTCGACCTGCCGCCCGCTCCCGGCCCCGCGGCAATTCGCCTGACCATGACCGGGCGCGACGGTGTCGTGCCCGTGAGCCTGCTGGGCCGCGATGCCCGCGAACTCCCCTGGACACATCTTGCCATGGCAGTGCTGCGACAGGGTGAAAGCGGCGCCCTGCTCCGGCCCGTGGGCGGCATGCGCCAATACAAGATCGAGGCAGACGCCCGCAGCGCCGGCTTTTCCGAGGCGCCCCGGCTCGAATTTCATTACGATCCGCTCACGCTCCTTGTCGCCTTCAACGGCGAAGCGCCATACAAGCTGGCAGTCGGCCATGCGGGCGCCGTTCCAGTCTTTCTCAATCCGTCCGATCTGACGACTCAGCCCGGCCCCTATCCGGTTGCCCGCGTCGGTGCCGGCAGGGAGACCGCTACCATAGACCTGCAAGCCGGCGAACCGGATGGTCCCTTCGACAAACGCAATCTCATTCTTTGGGGTACTTTGCTGTTGGGCGTGGCGATACTCGCGCTAGCCGCCTATCGCTTGATGCGATCGAACGCCGGAGCGAATGAATCCTGATGATAGGGTCGCCGGTTTCACTCTGCTGAAACAGCCTGCTAGAGAAACTTCTGCCCTACCGCCGTGTTGAACTGCGGATGAGCTGTCTTCCATTGCACATACCAGTCCTTGGCCTCCTGCAAGGCTTCCTCTGATGGAAGGCTGGGCTCCCAGCTATCGATGGCATGGCGCAGCGCATCTATTGCCGATGAGTCGAGCCCCTCAGCTTCGACCCGGTCAGCAATCACGTTCTCCTCCGCCTGCCGCAGGAACTGCGCGAGGCGGTTGCGGATCGAGGCGAACGACCAGTCCAGCATTGGCCCGTTCGCCACCGGATCGTAGCCCCAGACCACGTTCTGCTGCCGGTCGTTGAAGATGTAGTGATAGTGCGGAAAGCGATCGAAGCAATCGAAGCGGATGCACTCGCGGCGGCGCGCCTTGTCAAACACGTGGATCGAAATGCTGCGCTCACCAGGGCGGCCACTGCCATCGTCCAATACTCGCATTTCCAGCGCGAAGCTCACCGGGCCGGCTTCGAACCATTGAGCGTGCTGCTGCATGACGGGAAGGGGCATGAAATTGTGCAAGGTTCCCCTGACCGCTGGCGTTGCGCGAGGCGGTTCTTCGATAGTGGCGGACTGCGGCATTTTCGGTTCCCCATTCACAACGGAGCTATTCCAGCAAAGGGCACCAGGCGCGAGTGGTTAATCCGGTTCCGGAGCATCGGACAAGCGATAGAGACTCGTGCTGCCTATTTAGTCGCCGCGATCCAGCGGTCGATCTTTGCTTCCAGCACTGGCAGGGGGAGCGCGCCCGAACCCAATACCTGTTCGTGGAATGCCCTGATGTCGAACCTCTCCCCCAACGCCGATTCCGCCTTGCGCCGTAGCCGTTGAATAGTCAGCCCGCCGATCTTGTAGGCCAGCGCCTGGCCGGGATTGGCGATGTAGCGCTCGACTTCGGCAATAGCGTCGGTCCGGCCCATGCCCGAATTGGCCAACATGTAGTCGATCGCCTGCTCGCGCCTCCAGCCCTTGGCGTGCAGGCCGGTATCGACCACCAGCCGCATGGCCCGCAGCATCTCGTCGTCGAGCGTGCCCCAGTGCTGCATCGGGTCCTTATATAAGCCCATTTCGTAGCCAAGTGTCTCGGCATAGAGCGCCCAGCCTTCGACATAGGCGGTATTGCCATCGAAGCGCTGAAATTTCGGTAGCCGTGCGTCTTCCTGCGCCAGGCTGATCTGGAAATGATGTCCCGGCACGCCTTCGTGCAAATAAAGCGTTGTCATGCCCGAGAGGAACCGGCTCGGCAGATCATAGGTGTTGTAGAAAAACGTACCGGGGCGCGAGCCATCGGGCGAACCCTGCGTATAGCTCGCCCCGGCTTCGTATTTCTCGCGATAGGCGGGATAGGGCGCAATCGCCAGTTTCGCCTTGGGCACGCGCGAAAAGAAGCGCGGGATCTGAGAATCGACGGCGCGCCCGGCATTTTCGAAACCTCGGGCCAGTTGTTCTCGGCTGGTCGGATGGAAGCGGGGATCGGTGCGGATGGCATCAAAGAATTCGCGCAAGGATCCGTCGTGCCCCAGCTGATGCCGGACCTTGTCCATCTCGCGCTGGATGCGGTTGACTTCGGACAGGCCGAGACGGTGGACAGCATCGGGATCAAGCCGCAGCGTGGTCTGCCGCTCAATGAGCATGCGGTAAAGTTCCCCGCCGCCTTTCATCGCCGAAAGCCCCACTGTTTCACGCGCGGCAGGCAGGTATTCCTGATCAAGAAAGGTGCGCAGACGCCGATAGGCCGGATAGATCCTGTCGCGAATGGCCGCAGCATAGGCCTGCCGGAATTTATCCCGCTGCGTTTCGGGAATGGTATCGGGGAACTGCAGCACCGGAGAATAGAATGGCGACTGTTCGATCGGTTGGGCCAGCAGGGCATCGATCTGGCCGATCATGTTGCGCACGGTAAGCCTGGTCTCGACCACGCCAGTGCCCATACCCTCGCGGAACCGCGCCACGGCATTGTCGAGCACCTGGGCAAAGGCTACGTCGAGCGCGAGGGCGTTGCGGTAGTCCTCCTCGTTAGCGTAGTTGACCGCCCCGTCGCGAGCCATCAGCGTTGGCATCTCAACCTGCAGCCCGCCGAAATGGTTGAGCGGCCTTACCGCCGTGAGCGCCCTGACGTCAGGGCGCAGCCAGGCGGCCTCTTCGCGTTTGCCGTAATTGAAGACATCATATGAAATCTGCCTTTCAGCGCTGAGGCTGGCCCGATCGATCCGTTCCAGCGCTCGCAGGCTCTGGTGCGCCGCGGCCAGCGCCTTGCGGTCGAGCGTATCGGTAAAAACCTGCGCCATCACTCGCGGGTCCGCCTTTTTGCCGCGGTAAAGCACCGAGAGCGGATCGAGTTCCTCGGCCTGCCTGGCATCCGCGGCAAACAGGGCCTCGATCCGTGCATCTTCCGCACTGGCCGCGCGCGCTGCCGTGGCCGGGTCGGCGGCGGCATGCGCGGCGCCTGCCGTCAGCAACGCCACAAGCGGCAGCAGCGCGGACAAGTTGCGGCTCAGCGCCAAGGCCGTGTCCGGAACCATTTGGTGATGACATATTTGACGCCGCGCTCGACCGGCAGTGCGGCATGAAATGCGTCGGTGTTGGGCCTGCCGTCGGGCAGGCAATTGTTCCACATCAGCAGCATACCGGCCTGCGGCGGCACGCTAAGGCCCAGGTGCGCAAAATCGGTCTCTCCGCCTTGATCGACGTCGTTGAGATAGGCCATCGCTGTCCAGCAGCGCTGGCCGCCCATTGCCGCTTCCCCTGGCCAATAGCTGGTCCCGGTGTTGAAGAAATCGTAGTGGCCCTTGAACAACTGCCCGGGTTCGTAACGCTGGCCCTGGAAGGTTTCGCCCCAGCTGGGCTTCATCCCCATCAGATCGCAAATTCGGCGCTCGATCATGCGGACAAAGCTGTCACCCGGATCGACATCGCCCGAACTGCTGGTGCGGTCCCCAGGCTCACCGTAGCCGGCAAAAGTCGTCGAGGGCCGGGCCGCCTTGTCAATCATGCCCATGATGTGTTCGCATTCGGCGGGCGACAGGAAATTCTGCACTGCGAACATTTCCACTCGCTCCGCCGGCATCCGGTAGACCGCCGGGTCGGCTGACAGCCTTGCGCGTACCGCCGCCCCGACCCGGGCGATAGCGGCTTGATCGGCAATGGGCGCTTCACTCATGACATCCGCCTAGCGCCGCAAGGAGCCGTTTCGCAATGCCTTTCCGACTTTGCCTGGTCGGCGAAAGGAAGAGCCCCCGCACTTTGCCGCGAGGCAAGAGGCAGGGGCTCAGCGCCGGTCCACTCCCCGGCAAGGGCTGGTTTGCTTACCAGAAGAAGTCGTAGATCACGTCGACCACTTCGCCGGTGTAAATATCGACCAGCACGGCGTCGTCGTAATACCGGATCCAGCGATAGGGTCCGTAGACTTCCGGAAGGCGGTAGCTCCACGGATCGTCCAGCCAGTAATTGCTGCCATAGAACAGCGAGTCGAGGAAGAATCCGGTGCTCAGCCGCCGGTAGGAATAGTTGCTGTAGGGCGAGTAATAGCGGCCCAGCCGGTAGACGCTGGGATTATACCGCCGGTAGCTCGACCAGTCATAGCGGTTGTTGCTGCGCCAGCCGCGATTCCAGCTGCGATGGTTGCTGCCATAGCTCCAGCTGCCACGGTTGTTGTTCCAGTTGCGATTGTTGTTCCAGTTGCGATTTCCACCGTCCCAACGGCGATTGCCGCCGTTCCAGTTCTGGTTGCCGTTCCAGGCATTGTCGCTGCGCCAGCCCTGACCGCGCGAACGGTTGGCATCGCGATAGGTGCCGTTGCGGTTGGGATCGGAATAGGTGCGATTGCGATTGCCCCAATTGCCTCCGTTGCCGCCATTCTGGCCCTGCCACGCGCCGCCAGTATTGCCGCCGCGTTCACGGCCGGACCAGCCGCCCGAATTGCCGCCGCCCCAATTGCGCTGCGGCGCGGGCGCCTGCTGGGCAACAGGCGGCGTGGGCGTTCCGCCGCCACGCCAGGAGGGAGAGGGAGTTACAGTCTGACCACCGCCCTGGCTGCGCCAGCCGCGCTGGCCGCCGCCCCAGGCGCTGCCACCTTCACCGCCCCGGCTGCGCCAGCCGCCGCCGAAGCCACCTTGTGCACGGGTCGTCACTTGTGGCGTTGGTGCCGGTGTGCTCCGGGTCTGGGCTTGGCCACCACCGGACCAGCCGCCACCGCCAAAATTGCCTCCATTGCCGCCTCCACGACCACGCCAGCCGCCGCCGAAGCTGCCTTCGCTGCGATTCGTCACCTGCGGCGCGGGAGCGGGCGCCGGAGTAGGTGCGGGTGTGCTCTGGGTCTGGGCTTGGCCGCCACCCCAGCTGCGGCCCTGAAAGCCGCCGCCGGAACCTCCGCCGCCGCGGCCTTGCCAGCCACCACCGCCGCCAGGGTTGCCGCCACCTTGATTTTGGCCGCCGCCGCGACCGCCCCAAGCTTGCGCCGATGCCGTGGCCGGAAGCACAAACAGCGCCACGCCCGTGGCCAGGGCAGTCAAAGTCACTGACTTGAATTTACGAATTCCGGCCATTGCCGATCTCCAACCCATCGCGCCGCACCATCGACGGCGACCTAATAGACAACGGTGTAAGCGAGTCGCGCTGTCGCAAAGGTGAATGGCTTGGTAAGGTTTCCGTTCAGGTTTAGGCGCGGTTTTCTGACAATTCTCTATCGCGTAAGTTTCTTATACGCCAACCGCGTCGGCCGGTCCGCCGCATCGCCGAGTCGCCGCCGCTTGTCTTCCTCATAGGCCTCGAAGTTCCCTTCGAACCATTCGACATGGCTGTTGCCCTCAAACGCTAGGATATGCGTCGCCAGCCGGTCGAGGAAGAAACGGTCGTGCGAGATGACCACGGCGCAGCCCGCGAAATTCTCGATCGCGTCTTCCAGCGCCGCCAGGGTCTCGACGTCGAGGTCGTTGGTCGGCTCGTCGAGCAACAGTACGTTGCCGCCAGTCTTGAGCATCTTGGCGATGTGGACGCGGTTGCGCTCGCCGCCCGATAGCTTGCCGACGTTCTTCTGCTGGTCCTGCCCCTTGAAATTGAAAGCGCCGACATAGGCGCGGGTCGACATGTCCTGCTTGTTGACGGTCATGTAATCCAACCCGTCGGAAATCTCCTCCCAGACGTTCTTCGAACCGTCGAGGTGATCGCGGCTTTGATCGACATAGCCCAGCCGCACGGTCGGACCGATGTCGATTGTGCCGCTATCGGGCTTCTCCTGCCCGGTGATCAGCCGGAACAGAGTGGACTTGCCCGCCCCGTTGGGCCCGATCACGCCGACAATGCCGCCCGGCGGCAGAGTGAAGCTCAGGTCCTCGAACAGCAGCTTGTCGCCATAGGCCTTGGAGATGTTTTTCGCCTCGATCACCTTGCCGCCCAGCCGCTCGGGCACCTGAATGATGATCTGCGCCTTGCCGGCGACGCGGCTATCCTGCGCGTTCTGCAGTTCCTCGAACTTGCGCACGCGCGCCTTGCTCTTGGTCTGGCGCGCGGCGGGAGTCTGGCGGATCCATTCGAGTTCGCGTTGCAGGGCCTTCTGCTTGCCGCTCTCCTCGCGCTCTTCCTGAGCAAGCCGCTGGGCCTTCTTCTCAAGGTAAGTCGAGTAATTGCCCTCATAGGGGAAATACTTGCCGCGATCCAATTCGAGGATCCAGCCGACCACGTGATCGAGGAAATAGCGGTCGTGGGTGATCATCAGCACCGCACCGGCATATTCCTTGAGGTGGTTTTCCAGCCACTCGACCGACTCCGCGTCGAGATGGTTGGTCGGCTCGTCGAGCAGCAGGATGTCAGGCTTCTGGATCAACAGCCGGGTCAGCGCGATGCGGCGCTTTTCGCCGCCCGAGAGATTGTCCACCGGCCAGTCGCCCGGCGGGCAGCGCAGCGCTTCCATGGCGATCTCGAGCTGGTTGTCGAGCGTCCAGCCGTCGCAGGCGTCGATCTTTTCCTGCAGCGTGCCCATTTCCTCCATCAAGGCGTCGAAATCGGCGTCCTCGGGCGGATCGGCCATCAGCATGGAAATCTCGTTGAACCGGTCAACCAGATCGGCGGTCTCTTTCGCGCCTTCGCGGACATTTTCCAGCACGGTCTTCGACTTGTCGAGCTCGGGCTCCTGCGGAAGATACCCGACAGTGATGTACTCGCCCGGCCAGGCCTCACCGGTGAAATCGGTATCGATCCCGGCCATGATCTTCATCAGCGTCGACTTGCCCGCGCCGTTGGGCCCGACGATGCCGATCTTGGCGCCCTGGTAGAATTGCAGCGAGATGTTGTTCAGAACCGGCTTCTGCGCGCCGGGGAAAGTCTTGGTCATGCCTTTCATGACGAAGGCGTATTGCGCGGCCATTTGGGGTCCTCTGGGAGTCTGACGTTTCTGGGGCGTTTACGGGGTTGGCGCGGCCCTTACAGGGCGGGGCGGAGCGGGGCAAGCGGGGGAATGGATCG
>JBFWSE010000121.1:0-10677 GCA_050248535.1 Novosphingobium sp. | reverse complement strand
TATGGCCGTCACCATATCCGACGACCGCGCGCTCCTGCGCGATACCGGCGGCGGGCTGCTGCAGGCCAGGGATTTGATCGCCGGCGATCCGTTTCTCTGTGTCAATGCCGACAACTGGTGGACCGACGGGCGAGAAAATGCGGTGGAGCGACTGGCGCGGGCATGGGATGCGGCGCGGATGGATGTGCTGATGCTGGTGGTTCCCTTCGAAAGGGCCGGGAACACGCAAGGCACGGGTGATTTCGACATGGATGATCAGGGCAGACTGTCGCGCGAAGGCCCCAAGCGCGCCCGGCCCTATGTCTGGACCGGCATCCAGATGATGGCCAAGCACCTGATCGCCGATCCGCCCGGCGAGGTGTTTTCCACCAATGTCTTCTGGGATCGGGCCATTGCACAAGGCCGTTGCCATGGGCTGGTTCACGACGGCCGGTGGTTCGATGTCGGCTATCCTGCAGCCATCGGCCTGACCGAAGCGGCGCTTGCCAAAGACCGTCAGGGTGCCTGAGCGGCCCGGCCCCCAGGTCTATTCCATCGCCGCGCATCGCGGCTTTGCCGATGCGCTGGCGGCAGGCCTGTTGCCGCGATACGCGGAACCGGATTTCGGCCTTGCACGGCTGACGCTGCTGCTCCCCAGCCAGCGTGCGGCGCGCACCGTGACCGAGGCTTTTGTCCGGCTTGCCGAGGGCGGCCTGCTGTTGCCGCGCATGGCGGTGGTTGGCGATCTCGATCTGGACGAGGCACTGGGGGCGCTGCTCGATCCCTTGGGAGCCGGGGCGGAAGTGCCGCCGGCGGCCGATCCGACTCGCCGCTGGTTGCGGCTTGCCCGGTTCCTGGCCGAAGTGGACCCCGAACAGGCAGGCAGAGGCGCAAGCCTGCTGCGCCGTGCCCGCGACATCGCGCGGACCATGGATCGCCTTCTGGTCGAAGGAATCGCGCCCGGGAACCTGGCGTCCGACCATGTGGCCGGGATCGTCGGAGAACAGGCGTCGCACTGGCGCGACAGCACTGTGTCGTTCCTCAGAGTGCAAGCTCATTGGCGGCTTGAGCTCGAAGCGCGCGGCGAAGTCGATGCGCCAACCCGGCGCAACCTGCTGTTCGAACGGGCGGCGCGGCGCTGGCGCGAGCAACCGCCTGCCCATCCGATTGTCGCAGCCGGCGTCACCAGCGCGTCGCCGGCGCTTGCACGACTGCTGCGGGTTATTTCCGAATTGCCGCAAGGGGCAGTGGTATTGCCCGATCTCGATCTTGCCATGGACGACCAGACCTGGGCTTCGCTCGGCACGGCGGGTGCGCCGGAGGATAGGGACGATCCGCCATTCGGGCGCGGGGATGCCGTCACCCACCCGCAATACCATCTGAAACTGCTGCTCAACCGCATGGGTGTGAGGCGTGAGGAAGTGCGGCCCTGGCATCGCTCCGGCCCCGCCGCCGCGCCGCCCGCGCGCAGCTTGGCGATTTCGAACCTGTTCGTGCCACCGGCTGCCAGTGCGCGTTGGGCGGAGCTTACACCCGATCAACGCCGCCTTTCGGGCGTGCGGTTGATGGAGAGCGCCCACCCCGGCGAGGAAGCCCAGGCGCTGGCCATTCTGATCCGCGAGGCGCTCGAAGTTCCCGAAAGGCGCGTTGCCCTAGTGACCCCTGACCGGGGACTCGCCGCGCGAGTCGTGGCGCAGCTGAAACGCTGGGGGATCGAAGCCGACGATTCCGCCGGTCAGCCTTTGCCGCAGACGGCCGCCGGGCGGGTGTTGCTGCTGCTAGCCGAAGTCATGGCCGAACGGGCCGCGCCGGTGCCGCTGCTGGCGCTGCTGGGGCATCCATTGGCGAGAGCGGGCGAGGGCAGGGCGCAGTGGCTGGAAAATGTCCGCAAGCTCGATCTGGCGCTGCGCGGCCCCAGACCCGCGCCCGGGCTGGAACCCCTGCGCGCTTTGGCGGCGAAGGCCGGGATCGGGGAATGGTGGGATGAAACCGAGCGCCTGCTCGCCCCCTTGATGGCGTTCGGGGACGATGCGCCGCTGGCTGCCATGCTGGACACCCTTGCCGTTCTTGGCGAGGCGCTTTGCGGTGAGGAGTTGTGGTCCCGGGCAGACGGACGCGCGCTGTCGGGTTTCGTCGAGCAATTGCGCGACGCCGCAGGCGACGAGGATAGCCGGCTCGACCCCCGCGAACTGCATGCGGCGCTGCGCGATGCAATGGATCAGGTAGCGGTCCGGCCGCCTTGGGGCGGGCACCCGCGCCTGGCGATCTACGGCTTGCTCGAAGCGCGCATGGCCCGGGCCGATCTGGTCTTGTGCGGCGGACTGACGGAAGGCGTCTGGCCGGCGAGTCCGGCGCCCGATCCGCTGCTGCCGCCCGCGCTGCTGCGCGTGCTGGGCGTTCCGGGCGCCGATTTCCGCATCGGACTTGCCGCCCATGACCTTGCCGGTGCGCTGGGCGCTCCCGAAGTGGTGCTGAGCTGGGCGCGGCGCGACGAAGGCGGGCCGGTGATCCCCTCGCGCTTCGTGCTGCGGATAAAGGCCATGCTGGGACGGCACGCGGACGAACTGGAAGAGAAAGCCACCCCGCAGCTGGCCCGGCTGATCGACGATGCGCCGCTCGCCGAACGCTATCCCCGTCCCCGCCCCAGGCCGAGCGCCGGGCAACGGCTGGTCGATGTTTCTGCGACCGGCCTCGACCGGCTGCGCAGCGATCCCTACGCCTTCTATGCCAATTCGATCCTGCGCCTGCGCGTGCTCGACGCCCTCGACGCCGAACCCAGCGCTGCCTGGCGGGGCGACGCCGTGCACAAAATTCTTGAACGATGGCACAAGGCGGGGGATCGGCCCGAAGACTTGTTGGCGATTGCCGAAACCACGCTCGAGGAGATGAATGCCCACCCGCTGATGCGCGGGCTATGGCGGCCGCGGCTGCTGGAAGCCCTGAAATGGATCGGGCAGGAAGTGGCAGACCTTGCCTGCGAGGGCCGCACGGTTGCCGCCAGCGAGGCGACAGGGGCCATGCAGTTCAAGGGCATTCGCGTCCACGGCCGCGCCGACCGGATCGACCGGCTTGCCGATGGCGGCCTGGTCATTGCTGACTACAAGACCGGCACGGTGCCGACGCGCAAGGAAGTGGCCATGGGCTATCGCCTGCAATTGGGCCTGCTCGGCCTGATTACGCGGGCAGGCGGCTTCGACCGGATCGGCGGGAAGCCTGCGGCGTTCGAGTATTGGGGCCTCGGCCGAGACCTGTCGCGCCGCGATGAGCAAGGCTTCGGCTTTCGTTTCGACGTGCTCAAGCCCAAGCGGGGGGCGCAGACCGCGCCGGAGGATTTCCTTGCCAGCACCGAAGCCTATCTAGCCGACGCCATCGACCGCTGGATTTTGGGGAGCGATCCCTTCACTGCCCGGCTCAACCTCGATGTCGCTGGCTACAACGACTATGACCAGTTGATGCGGCTGGACGAGTGGCTGCTCAAGCTGACGCCCGAGGAGCGCGACGAGGCATGAGCGGCGCGGAGACCGTATATCCGCTGCACGGCAACCAGATGAGGGCGGCCGCCCCGGACGAAAGCGTCTGGCTTTCCGCCTCGGCCGGGACTGGCAAGACGCAGGTCCTGTCGGCGCGCGTCTTGCGCTTGCTGATGCAGCCGGGTGTCGAGCCTTCGCAGATCCTGTGCCTCACCTTCACCAAGGCCGGCGCGACCGAAATGGCGGCCCGGATCAACGATACACTGGCGCGTTGGGTACGCCGCAAGCCGGCCGAACTGGCGCAGGAATTGAAGGCCATCGGCGCCGATTTCAGCCCCGAAGCCCAGGCCCGCGCGCGCACCCTGTTCGCCTCTGTGCTCGATTGCCCCGGCGGCGGGCTTCGCATCGATACGATCCATGCTTTCGCCCAGTGGCTGCTGGGCGCGTTTCCGGCAGAAGCAGGCCTCATCCCCGGCGCGCGGGCGATGGAAGACCGCGAGCGCGTGCTGCTTCAGCGGCAAGTGCTCGCCGACTTGCTGGTCGAGGCCGAGAGCGAGCCGTTGGGCGATCCGCAATTGCTCGATGCGCTAGCCGATCTCAGCCTCAGGCTGGGACCGGATCAGGTCGAGAGCTGGCTGATGCGGTGCGCCGGCGCCATCGATGCCTGGATCGGGCCGGGGAGCTGGCAGGAGCCGATGCGGCCGCGGATCAACCAGTTGCTCGGGCTGGCGGCGGATGCCGGCGAGAGCGACGTGGCGGCGCTGTGCTCGGACGAGCATTTCGATACCTTGGCCTTGCGCCAGTGCATGGCGATCAATCGCGAATGGAAAGCCAGGACCGGTCAGGACACAGCCAGCGTCATCGCCGACTGGCTGGCCTGTGATCCTTTGGTGCGCAGCCGGGGGATAGGCGGACTCTACGATCAGTTTCACACAAAGAAGGGCGATCTTCGCGCTTCGTCGTCGCAGGAAAAGATCGATCCTTCCTATCGCCAACACGTGGAACGCGTGGCCGAAAGCATCGCCCGGGTGCGCGACATGCAGGCCCTGCTCGACCTGGCCAATCAGCTGGTCCCGGCATTCCGCCTCGGCCGCGCTTTCGCGCTTGCCTGGGACGAGGCCAAGAGTCGCGAAGGACTGATCGATTTCGACGATCAGATCCGCATGGCCGCGCGGCTGCTCGGCAAGGCGGATATGGCCGATTGGATCCGCTACAAGCTCGACCGGCGGTTCGATCATGTTCTGGTAGACGAAGCGCAGGATACCAACGCGGCGCAGTGGCGCATCGTCGATGCGCTGACCTCGGAATTCTGGGCAGGGCTGGGCCAGCGCGACGACCGCATGCGCACGCTGTTTGTGGTCGGCGATTATAAGCAGGCGATCTTTCGCTTTCAGGGCACCAGCCCGGAGAACTTCCGCGAGGCAGCCAATCGCGTGCGCGGCTTCATGCAGGGGGCGGCGGAGAATCTGGCTGGCCTGCGGGGCAATAACGAGCCGAAGACATTGCTCGAACTGGGGCTGGACCGCTCTTTCCGCACCGCGCAGACAGTGCTCGCATTCGTAGATGCGGCCATCGCGGCGATTGGCGGCACCAATTTCGGGCTGAGCGAACAACCCGAGAAGCACGAGGGCGAAAAGCGGCCCGGTCAGGTGGTGTTGTGGCGTCCGCTGGGCATGGCCTCCGAGAATGGCGAGGATTCCGAAGGCGACGAGGGTGAAGAATCCTGGCTGTCCAAGCCCGAGCGCGAGCTAGCCGACCTTATCGCGCGGCAAGTGAAGCACTGGATCGAAGCGGGCTACTACCTAGAGAAGCAAAAGCGGCCGGCAAATGCGGGCGACGTCATGGTGCTGGTTCGCAAGCGAGGCGAGCTGGCGGCGCTAATTGTCGCGCGATTGCATGAACATGGCGTGCCGGTTGCGGGCGTCGACCGGCTGCGGCTTGGCGCGCCGCTCGCGGTCAGGGATCTGGTGGCGGCGCTGCGTTTCGCCGCGCAGCCGCTCGACGATCTCAATCTCGCCGCGCTGCTGGTCTCGCCCTTGATGGGCTGGAGTCAGGAACAGCTGCTTGCCCATGGCTACCGGGAAAAGGGCAGGCACCTGTGGGATCACCTGCGTGCCAATGCCGGGCAGACCGAGATTGCCGAAGCGCTGGATAGCCTTGGCCAACTCCTCGCACTCGCCGATTTCGAACCGCCGCAGGCCTTGCTGCACTGGTTACTGTCCGGCCCCTGGCAAGGCCGCTGCAAGCTGGTCGCACGGCTGGGGCGCGAGGCCAACGATCCCATCGACGAACTGCTCAATGCCGCCCATGCCTATGCCAGCACGGCAACGCCCAGCATCGCGGGCTTCCTCGCCTGGTTCGACGCCGGCGAAGGCGAGTTGAAGCGCGAGGCCGAAAGCGCCGGCGGGCTGGTGCGTGTCATGACCGTGCACGGGGCCAAGGGGCTGCAGGCGCCCATCGTCATTCTCGCCGACGCCACTGGCAACCCGGACAGGCAGGGCAGAGGGCTGACGCTCGATATGCCCGACCCCTCGGCTCCCGAGCTGCGCAAACTGCCACTGCCGCCGCTGCGCCGCGAGGAGCGGGCCGGAAGAGTCGCCGAGGAATATACGAAAATCGAGCGCGCCGAGCGCGACGAGCACTGGCGGCTGCTCTATGTGGCCATGACGCGGGCCGAGCAGGCGCTGTTTGTTGGCGGGGCGCTGGGGCAGCGGGAAAAGGCCCCCGCGCCGGAAAGCTGGTATGCGAAATTGCAGCAGGTTTTCGGGGACAGCGACTGGACGCCCGACGATCTCTGGCAGGAGAAGTTGCATTGGGGCGATGCGGCTCATTTCGCACCACCGGTCAGGTCTCCGCAGCTGGAATTGCCGCCGCCCATGCCGGCGTGGCTGAAAAGTGCGCCGCCTGACGAGCCGCGCCCGCCGCGCCCGCTCGCGCCTTCGTCGCTGGGCGAGGATTTGTCGTCCGATCCGCCTTATCCGCCCGGCGGCGATCCCGCCGCGGCGCGGCGAGGGGTTCTGATTCACAAATTGCTGGAACGCCTGCCCGAGGTGCCGCCCGAAGAAAGGCGGAAGGCAGGACTGGCCTGGCTCGCCCGCAATGCACCGCAGGACGATGGCGAGGCATTGCTGCAGGGCGTGCTCGAAGTGGTCGAAGCGAGCCATTGGGCCGACCTGTTTTCGCCAGCTGCGCTGGCCGAAGTGCCGATTGCCGCCACAGTCGGCGGCAGAGTGCTGGCGGGGACCATCGACAGATTGCTGATAGGGCCAGACCGCATCCGGCTGGTCGATTTCAAGACCTCGCGCCGTCCGCCCGAAAACCTGGCGCGCGTTCCTCTGGCGATCCTGCGCCAGATGGCCGCCTATACGCTTGCATTGGAAGCGGCCTATCCCGGCCGCACTGTCGATGCCGCGCTCCTCTACACTGAAGTGCCGCGGCTCATCGAAATTCCGCCGGACCTGCTGGTGCAGCACAAGCAGGCCTTGTTGTCGCCCGAGTAAAGCTTTGCGCGCGGGGCGTTGCCTTCGCCGGGCTTGCTCCTAGATAGAGACAAACCTCAAGGAGATTACCATGGCCACCAAAGCCGTTACCGACGCCAGCTTCGCCGCCGATGTGCTTCAGTCCGACAAGCCGGTGCTGGTCGATTTCTGGGCAGACTGGTGCGGCCCGTGCAAGATGATCGGCCCGAGCCTCGAGGAAATCAGCGAGGAACTGGCCGACCAGGTGACCATCGCCAAGGTCGACATCATGGAAAACACCGAGACTGCCTCGAAGTTCGGCGTGCAGTCGATCCCGCTGATGATCCTGTTCAAAAATGGTGAGCCGGTGGCGCAGAAGCTGGGTGCAGCGCCCAAGAGCCAGCTCAAGGGCTGGCTTGAGAGCGAACTGTAATAATCTGAACGCCTGCAAGGCAGTTCTCCATAATCTCCCCTCCCGCAAGCGGGAGGGGAATTGGCAGTCGCAAGTCTTCGCTTGCGGCGATTACAACCCCGCCATCCGTTCGGCCAATTCATCCCACAGCGCCGGGCTTGCCGCACCGAGCAAGCCCGGCAGCAGGTGTTCATCGACCCGATAGGCGCGGCCGTCGGGCCGCGCGGCCCTGCCGCCGGCTTCGTTGAGGAACAGCACACCCGGCGCATGATCCCAGGCAAAGGTGCGCTCGAAGATCGATATGTCGTTGATCCCCAGCGCCAGCCGCGGCCATTGCTCGGCGGCGCAGCGGGGGATGTCGACACACGTGTAATGCGGGGCGATCTGTGTCTTGAGCGCCTCGCGCTTCGCGGGATCGGCGAAGACCAGCGAAATGGCGGCAATCGGCGGTTCAGCGCCGCTGGTGCGCGCGACGATCCTTTCGCCATCGACGAAAGCACCCTTGCCGCGTTCGGCGTGGCAGAACCGGCCCGAAAGCGGATCGTAGATCCAGCCGGCCACAGTCTCACCTGCTTCGCTTAGTGCAACGAGGACACCGAACGGCGGCTTGCCCTGGGCGAAATTGTTGGTGCCATCGAGCGGATCGACAATCCAGCACAGATCGTCGCCCAGCCGCTGCATCAGCGCAGGATCGGCATGGGCAGCCTCCTCGCCGACCAGAGCAGCTTCGGGGATAAGGCGCGAGAGTCCCTCGAACAGGATATCTTCGCTTTCATGATCGGCAATGGTCACGGCATCGTCGGCAGCCTTGGCTTGCACCTCGTGCGCGGCGAGCGACTGGTAGCGCGGCAGGATCGCCCGTTCGGCAGCCTCGCGCATCTGTTCGTGAACCTGACGGGTCAGGGCGTTAAATGTCAACTCCGGTAATCCGCATTGATCGAAATGTAGCCGTGAGTCAGGTCGCAGGTCCAGACTGTCGCGCGGCCCTGGCCCATGCCCAGTTCGACACCGATACTGATGTCCTGCCCTTTGAGATGCGCGGCGATCGGCGCTTCGTCGTAACTGTCCACCGCCAGTCCGGCCTGCGCCACCCATTTGCCGGCAAAGCGGATCGCCAGCTTGTCGCGGTCGGCAGGTTCGCCGGCCTTGCCGACGGCCATGACAACCCGGCCCCAGTTGGCATCCTCGCCCGCTATGGCGGTCTTGACCAGCGGCGAATTGGCCACGGCCAGGCCGATCCGCCGCGCGCTGTCGTCGCTGACCGCGCCGGTCACCTCGATCTCGATGAATTTCTGCGCGCCTTCGCCGTCTCGCACGACGAGATGGGCGAGCTGGCGGCAGACGTCTTCCAATGCGGCTGCGAAAGCATCGGCGCCCGGGCTGTCGAATGAGGCGATAGGGCTGTTGCCCGCCTTTCCGGTGGCGAAGACCAGCACGGTATCACTGGTCGAAGTGTCGCTATCGACGGTGATGCAGCTGAAGGTTTTGAGGTTCGAGGCAGACAGCAATTGCTGCAGAAAGGCCGGCTCAACCGCCGCGTCGGTGAAAATGTAGCCCAACATGGTCGCCATGTCGGGCGCGATCATGCCGCTGCCCTTGATGATCGCGCCAAGCGTGACTGTGCGGCCATCGACCACTGCGTGCGCGAGGGCGCCCTTGGGGAAGGTATCGGTTGTGCCGATCGCGCGCGCGGCATCTTCCCACGAACAGGGCGCGGCGTCCAACGCCGCGGCGACACCGTCTCGCGCCTTGTCCTTGGGCAGCGGTACGCCGATCACCCCAGTGGAGGAGACTAAGATCTGCGACGGCGGGCAGCCGAGGCGGGTGGCAACCTGATCCATGATCTGCTCGACAGCCTCGCGCCCGCGGAAGCCGGTGAAGGCATTGGAATTGCCGGCATTGACTACCAGAGCCCGCGCCCGGCCGCCCGCGATCTGCTCACGCCCCATCTCGACTTCGGTCGAACAGCATACGTTTTGCGTGAACACGCCCGCTACAGCGGTGCCTTCAGCCAGTTCGACATAGGTCAGATCGCAGCGGCCCCAGTCCTTGTAACCGGCGCGGGCGATGCGCGGCGCTACACCCGCAATCTGGGGGATAGCGGGGAAGGGAACGGCGAGGGGGGAAATGCTCTGCGACATTCCCGCGCCATAGGAATGTGCGGGCAATTCGTCCATTGGCTTCGCGCGGGCTGGACGCGCTGGCTCCGCACGCATATATCGCTGACAACATGAACCGCTTGTTCCTCGCATTTATGGCGCTGCTCGCCGGCCTGCTCGCCCAGGGCGGACCTGCCCAGGCGCGCGATTGTGCCGCAGGGGCGAGCCAGGTTGGGGCGGTGCAGGCGCCTTTCGCGCAGATCCGTGTTGCGGTGAAAGAACAGGCGGCGAATGGCCCCAAGGCCCGGCGCGAGGTCCCCGTCAAGGATCATAATTGCGGCAAACCGCCCAAGCCGACGGTCTATCTGCCCACGGTCCAGCTGGGTAGCGACCGCGCGCACGAATAGCGCCGACTGACCATCCGCCATTCTCCGTGTGGCCCTGCCAGCGCGCTGTCTCCGGCGCGCGGCGTGTCCATCGCCAGTACGAAATTTCCAGGAAATCCATATGTTAAAGGCTCTTGCCAAAGCCGTTTTCGGCTCATCCAATGATCGCTACGTCAAGTCGCTCGACAAGATCGTGAAGAAGATCAACGCGTTCGAGCCCAATATCGAAGCCATGAGCGACGAGGAACTGAAGGGCCAGACCGCCAAGTTCCGCGCCCAGCTTGAACAGGGCGAGGAACTGGACGACCTGCTGCCTGAGGCTTTCGCCACGGTTCGCGAGGCGGCGCGGCGCACGCTCGGCATGCGGCATTTCGATGTGCAAATGATCGGTGGCATTGTGCTCCACCGAGGCGAAATCGCCGAGATGAAGACCGGCGAGGGCAAGACCCTGGTGGCGACGCTGGCAGTCTATCTCAATGCGCTCGAAGGCAAGGGCGTCCATGTCGTCACGGTCAACGATTACCTCGCCCGCCGCGACGCGGACTGGATGGGGCAGATCTATACGTTTCTTGGACTCACGGTTGGCGTCATCGTTCCGAACCTGTCGGAAGAGGAACGGCGCGAGGCATATAATTCCGACATTACCTATGCCACAAACAACGAGCTGGGCTTCGATTACCTGCGCGACAACATGAAGCACGAGCGCGGCCAGATGGTCCACCGTCCGTTCAACTTCGCCATCGTCGACGAAGTGGACTCGATCCTGATCGACGAAGCGCGCACACCGCTGATCATTTCCGGCCCGACGGATGACAAGAGCGAACTCTACATTGCGGTCGATGCCATTGTGAAGCAGCTCGTCGAAGACGATTA
>JBFWSE010000120.1:0-11026 GCA_050248535.1 Novosphingobium sp. | reverse complement strand
TGCCTGGGCGAAGTCGCCAAGGACACCGGCGCCACTCCTGCGCAGGTCGCGATTGCCTGGCTGCTGCAACGCCCGACCGTGGCCTCGCTGTTCATTGGCGCAAGCAGCGCGGACCAGTTCGAACAGAATCTCGGCGCCATCGGCCTCCATCTCACCGGCGACCAACTCGCCCGGCTTGACGAGATCAGCGCCCGGCAACCGCCCTATCCCCATTGCCTGCAACATGGGCTAGGAGGGGAGCGCGCGGTCCGGCCGTCGCCCGCGGTAAATGTGCGGGTCGACCGGATGCAGGCCGATACCGGGGGCTGACAAGAGAGGAGTCAAATTTGGCCGACGATCCGAACCGGAGCGCCCAGCGCGTTCCCGAGCGAGTGCTTCCCATCCCGCGACACCTCAGCCCACAGGCCCAGGCCTTCATGGCAAGGCCCGCCATGACTAGCAGCGGCTATCCGGCGCTCGACGACAAGCAGGCCTGGCGCCAGCACATCGCAGCAGGCGACCGCAATATCCTTGAAAACTACCTCGCCCATGTCCCCGACGTTCCCGGCCGGATATCCGAAGTGCGCGAAGGCGAGGCGCGCGGATACGAAATTGTCCCCGAAGGCGTCGCCACGGACGACCGCCGGGTCTATCTCGAAATTCATGGCGGTGCGCTGATCATGGGCGGCGGCCTGGTCTGCCGCAAGATGGCCATGGCTACCGCGGCGCTGCACCAGGTGCGGGTGGTCACGGTCGACTATCGCATGCCGCCCGACCATCCCTTTCCGGTGGGGCTGGACGATTGCATCGCCTTCTACCGCATGCTGCTGCACGATCATGCGCCCGGCGAAATCATAATCGGCGGCGGATCGGCGGGCGGCAACCTCACCGCCGCGACCTTGCTCAAGGCGCGCGATCTTGGCCTGCCGATGCCGGCCGGCGCGGTGCTTTCGACGCCTGAAGTCGATCTCACTGAATCTGGCGACAGCTTCGCGGTCAACGCCGGGATCGACATGATGGGCACTCTGATGCAGGCCAACTTGCTCTATGCCAACGGCGAAAGCCTGTCGCACCCCTATGTCTCGCCGCTGTTCGGCGATTTCAGCGCCGGCAAGGGGGGCTTCCCGCCCTCGATCATTTCCGCGGGAACCCGCGACCTGTTCCTGTCCAATGCCGTGCGGCTCCACCGCAAGTTGCGCAATGCTGGCGTGCAGGCCGAACTGCACATCGTCGAAGCGGCGGTCCACGGCGCGTTTGGCGGTGCGCCGGAGGATGCGGAACTGAGTGCTGAATTCAGGGCATTCTGCCAGAGATGCTGGGGCGGGTGATCCAGCGCCGGTAGGAGTTACTTCAGCCCGAAGAACTTCTCCGCGCAGCCCGCCAGGATCCAGTCCATCTCATCCTTGGGCACGCCCTTGAAATTGCGCGCAATTGCCTGGTGCGAATGCGGAAAGGTGGTTTCCGAGTGCGGATAGTCCGACGACCACATGATGTTCTTGCAGCCCGACTTGTGGCGCAGTTCCACGCCCACCGGATCCTCGATGAACGAGGCATAGACGTTCTGATCGAAGTAGTAGCTGGGCGGATGCTTGTTGGGCACCCCGGTCCAGTGGCGCTGCATTTCCCAGGCGCGATCCATGTATTCGCACGCCCAGGGCATCCAGCCCACGCCGCTCTCGATCAGGCCGATGCGCAGCTTGGGATGCCGGTCGAACACGCCCGAATAGAGCAGGATGTTGATCATTTCGAGCATGGCCGGCTTGCCCATCGGCAGGTCGCACAGAAAATTGACCTTGTCCTTGAAGCGCGATGTGCGCGCGCCCAGGTGGAAAGTGATCGGCAGGTCGAGATCGACTGCGGTGGCCCACAACTTGTCGAACTCCGGATCGCGGTATTGCCGTTCGCCCTGGGCATCGCCGGTCATCGCCTGCCAGACCGCGCCTTCCTTGGTGAACTGGCTAATCGACTGGGGAAAGGCGGGCAGGTTCACCGCGACATCGCCGCGCGCCTTGGCCGCTTTCATGCCCGCGATGGTCATGTCGACATCGACCGTGGTCAGATAGGCGCAAGCGTACATGCGGCCGCCCGAGTCCCGGCAGAAATCCGATTGCCAGGTGTTGAAGGCCTGGAAGCTGTCGAGATAGAGGTCGAGGTTGCCCGTGCCCAGCGGCCCGCCGCCGAAGACCACGGCCTTGTCGATGCCGTCACGGTCCATGTCTTCGAGCCGCTGCGGCACCATCCAGCCGCCGCTGCGCATGTCGCTTTGTTTGCCGGCGTTCTTGTATTTGTCGAACGAACGCCCTGCCTGCGACTGCATCAGGTTGATCGGCCGGCGGGTTCCTTCAAACACGACATAGTCGAACTCGTCGTCGCTCTCCATTTTCGGTGCAAGGTCGCGGAACTGGGGGGAGAGGTATTCCGCCCAGAACGTCGGCGGCGGCGTAACGTGCACGTCGGCATCGACGACATAGTCGGCGACACGCGGTTCGGCCTCGATAGTGCGGTTGATGTCAAGATCGGCTTCGGCCACGGTATGTCTCCCGGTCAATTGTCTGCTATGGATCAGGCCTAACACAGACGCGCCGCCATGCAATGGTGCAAGCGTCCGGAGAGAGGGAGAGAGGCTCCATGGAATATGTGTCGGTCGCCCAAGCGCGCGCCATGCCAGGCCTGCGGCTGGCGCTGAGCGCGGGAACCTGCGGCCCCTGGGGCGAAGCGGCGAAAGCTGTGTTCAAGCTGCGCAATGTGCCTTTCGTGCCGGTGCGCCAGCATATCATGCAGGCGAACGAGGAGCTGGTCGAATGGACCGGATTCCGCAACGCACCGGTGGCAGTTTACGAGGAAGAGCCGGGTGTCGCCGGCTGGATCGAGATCCTCAATCTGGCGGAGCGGCTGGGCTCGGGACCATCGCTGCTGCCCGATGACGAGATCGGGCGGATGATGGCGCTGGGTATCTCGGCGGAAATCTGCTCACCGGGCGGCTTCGGCTGGGAACGGCGGCTGTCGATGATGAACCCCGAACGCGCCGCACCTTCGGGCAACGATGTCATGAGCAAAGCTTATGGCGTGCGGCCGGAAGCCGTAGCAGGAGCGACCCGGCGAGTTATTGCCATTCTCGAAGGCCTTACCCGCTTGCTCGCGGACCAAAAAGCCAAGGGCTCGCCCTACTTCGTCGGCAACCGCATTTCGGCGCCAGACATCTACTGGGCCTGCTTTTCGCAACTGGTTGGCCCGCTGCCGGAAGAGCTGTGCCCGATGGGATCAGCCATGCGCGAGGTCTACAGCTACATCACTCCGGAAATCGCCGCCGCGGTCGATCCGATTTTGATGGATCACCGCAATATGGTCTGGGAAAAGCACATCGGCCTTCCCCTCGATTTCTGACTTCCTGTCGAACCGGATTACGCTATAAGATAGTAAACACTATCAGAGGAGAGTCGAGATGTCGGAAGCCGACCCCACCGAACTTAACCACGCCGCCAAGCGCTATTGGAGCGAGCAGGCGCACATGCCGGGTGGCGTGATCAAGGAATACGATTACGCCGCGCACCTGCAGGGTGTCCATCCCCTGCTCGAAGGCATCAAGGTGGTCGATTGCGACACCCATTTCACCGAGCCGCCAGACATCTTCACCTCGCGCGCACCCGCGCACCTCAAGTCCAAGGTGCCCTATCAGGCCGTGGCCGACGGTATCACCCGCTGGTTTGTCGAGGGCCAGGACTACGGCATCGTCGGCGGCAACGTCATCCGGCAGGACAAGCGCAAGCTGCTTGGCCGCCTGTCGTTCCCCACAATCGAGGCCGGCACCGACGCAGCATGGCAGGTCAAGCCGCGGCTGCAGGCGATGGACGAGCTCGGCGTGCATGCCCAGATCTGCTACCAGAACTCCGGCGTCACCCAGGCCGGATCGCTGATGCACCTCGACAACGGCCTCGGCATCAAGGTCCTGCAATACTACAACGACGCCTCTGCCGAGCGGACAGAGGAATCGGGCCAGCGCCTGTTCACCATGGGTCACCTTCCCATCTGGGACAAGGCGGCGCTGGATGCCGAAGCGCGGCGCTGCATCGACATGGGGATCAAGGGCTTCGTCCTGCCCGACACGCCCGAAGCCATCGGTGCGCCCTGTTTCGACGACCCATACTGGACGGCATTTCTCGAGCTCTGCAACGATACCGGCACACCGATCAACTTCCACCTCAACAGCTCGATCGACCCGACCAAGCTGGCCTGGCGGAGCTTCGGCTTCGAGAAGAACCTCGCGGTGGTCAGTCAGATGTTCTACATCGCCAACCTTGCCACCATGGGCAACTGGATGGTCTCGGGCCTGCTCGACCGGCACCCGAAGCTGAAGATCGGCCTGATCGAAAGCGGCATGGGCTGGGTGCCCTTCGGCATCGAGGCGATCGAGTGGCAGTTCGACGAAATGCTCGCCGACAAGAGCCTCGCGCCGCAACGTCGCCCATGGGACTACTGGCGCGACAATTTCTGGTGCACGTTCTGGTTCGAGAAAGTCGGGCCAATGCAGTTGCTCGAAACCATCGGCACCGACAAGGTGTTGTTCGAGACCGACTTCCCCCATCCGACCGCGCTCTATCCCAACGTGCAGGAGCACATCGTCGATACGCTGGGCGGATACAGCCACGAAGTGCGCAAGCAGGTGCTTCAGAGCAACGCCGCCACACTCTACAACCTGCCGTTCTGAGTACTTCCATCTTGGCCAGCACTGCCGAAGCAATCCAACGGCCGGACCATATCCCCGAGGAACTGGTCCGGCCGATCAGCCTGGCTTACAGCCCGGAATTCCTCGCCGATCCCTATGGCATGTTCCGGCACATGCACGATAACTATCCACCGGTGTTCTGGGCGCCGCAGATCGGCAATGCCCCGGCCAGCTGGATGCTGACCAAGCACGCCGACTGCTTCCACGTGCTGCGCAACCCGGAGCTGTTTTCCAATCCCGGCACTCCCTTCCCGCGCGATCCGGACGACCATTTCTGGTTCATTCCGGTCGAGATCGAGCCGCCGCATCACCGCAAGTACCGCAACATCCTCGATCCGATCTTCTCGCCTCGGGGAGTCATGCAGCTCGAGGCGGACATCCGGCAGCGCACCGTAGCCCTGATCGATGCATTCATCGACAAGGGGGCCTGCGAATTCACCGAGGAATTCAGCCGCCCGCTGCCGGTCTCGGTCTTTCTCGACCTGATGGGCCTGCCGCAGGACATGCTGCCCTCGTTCGTCAAATGGGTCGCCCAGTTGCTGCATTCGCAGGACCCGCAGGCGATCCTCGAGGCGACCCAGACGATCGGCGACTACCTCAAGGGCGTGATAGAGGAAAAACGCAACACACCCGATGGCCGCGCGCTTTCGGCCATTGTCCACGGCAACATCGATGGCGCTCCACTCAGCTTCAAGGAGATGTTCGGATTTGCCTTCTTCGTCTTCATCGCCGGGATCGACACGGTCTATGCAACCCTCAACAACGTATGGCTTTGGCTGGCGCAAAATCCGGACCGCCGCCGCGAAATTGTCGCCCAACCGGAAAACATCAACCAGGTCGTCGAGGAACTGCACCGGGCCTACACGGTGACCTTCTCGGGCCGCATGGCCACCCGTGACCTCGAAATCCGGGGCGTTAGCATCAAGGCGGGCGAACGCGTGATGTGCGTCCTGCCAGCAGCGAATTATGACCCCGAATTGTTCCCCGATCCGCGCGAAGTAAACTTCCACCGCCCCCGCACGCCCATTCTGGCCTTCTCCGGCGGCGCACATAGCTGCATGGGCGCGCACCTGGCGCGGCTGGAGATGAAGGTGTGCCTGGAGGAATTCCTGCTGCGGATACCGGACTTCAGCGTGAAGCCGGGGGCGGAAATGCATTACCTGCCCGGGGGTGTGATCGGGCCGAACTGCCTGCCCTTGGTGTGGTGAACCTGGGGACACGCTATTGCGTGTCCCCGTTCCTATGGTAATCTCTCGGCATGACAGTTGAACGGGCCATGCATTCGAAAGTCAGGCTGCGGGTCGACGATTTCGACCTGCTCGCCCTGAATGGCGGGCTGGAAGGGCTTGAGCGGACCGAATTGCTGAATGGGGATATTCACTTGATGAGTCCGCAGTACTCCCCACACTCCAACGCCAAATCGCTGTTCTATGACGCTTTGCTCGATTGGCAGCGCGCTCATCGGGCTGAATGGGCCGTTCGGATGGAAACCTCAGTGGCAATGCCGCCCTATGACGAGCCAATACCTGACGTCATCCTGTGCAATTTGCCGACTGGGACAAAGGGCATCCCGGTCGAAGAGGTCCACCTGCTGATTGAAGTGGCCGACGAAAGCCGAGCGCGCGACCTGGGCTACAAGAAGGCGCTCTATGCCCAGCAGGGAGTGCCGGAGTATTGGGTGGTCGATCTGGTGAAAGGCAAAGTGGTGCAATTCTCAAAGCCCGGCGCGGACGGCTGGGGGGTGGAGGCCGAACGTGGTTTTGGCGGGCGGGTCGAGGCGGCGACACTGACTGGGTTGGGAGTGGAGACGAAGGGACTGGGATAGTTCCGGCGACGAAGGTCAAGGCGCAGCCGCCACCAACTTCTGGCTCACCACCCAAAACCGCTCGACAAAATCCTCGTCCTCCACCATCGGATTGGGCGCGCGCGGCGCCCTTTGGTGCCAATAGCCGCCGCTGGACTGGCCTGCCTCCTGGCTTGTTGCCAGCCAGAGCAGGGTATCCGCGCCCGCCGCCAAGGGCAGCTTTTCCAGCGTGTCGGTATAGGCCTTGGTCGACTCCTCGAGATCGTCGAAGAAATTGGAATCGATAGTGCCGGGATGGAAGCTGTGGGCAACAATTCCGTCCGCCGCCAGCCGCCTGGCCAGACCTCGCGCATGCAGCACATTGGCCAGCTTGCTGCCGCAATAGGCCGCGCCGTTGCTGTAATTGCCCAGATTCTGCATGTCGTCGAGATTGAGCGTATCGATGAATTCGCTGCCGTCCGACGAGGTATTGACGATCCGCACCGCGCCCGGCGGTGAAGTGCGCGCCGCTTCGCGCAGCAGCGGCAAGAGCAATTCGGTCAGCAGGAACGGGCCGAGATGATTGCCGGTGAAATTGGCCTCATAGCCTTCCGGTGTCATCTCGAAGCGCGCCGGCATGCCGCCGGCATTGTTGGCGAGCAGATCGATCCGGTCGGTCAGCCCGGCAATCTCGCCTGCCAGCCGCCGTACATCGGCGAACAGCGAGAGATTGGCGCGCAGCATGACGAAGCTGCCGCCCTCGGCCGCCGATGCCGCGATCTCTGCTTCGGCCGCCGCACAGCGCCCAGAATCGCGTCCGGTTCCGATCACCAACCAGCCCTGCGAGGCGAGCACCCTTGCAGCCTCCTTGCCCACACCAGCACTGGCCCCGGTAACAACCGCCACGCGGCGAATATTTGTTCTTGATTTGTTTTCTTCATGCGGCATGTTGGATTTGTCTTTCGAGACGCGATTCGCTGTTCCCCTTTCAACACAGGAATCTGTTCCACTCCACTCCACATTGCCGCAATTTTGGGCCAACTGCCTATGCTGATGCTTGCAAACCCGCCTCTCGCCGATCCGCTGGACATGCTCCACGCCACTTTCGGCTTCTCCGCCTTTCGCGGCGCGCAGAGCCAGGTGGTGGATCGTGTGCTGGCCGGGCAGTCAACGCTGGCAGTGATGCCGACCGGTGCGGGCAAATCGCTGACCTACCAGCTTCCCGCCGTCATGCTGCCGGGAACCTGCGTCGTCATCTCGCCCTTGATCGCGCTGATGCACGACCAGCTTCGCGCCGCCCGCGCCAACGGCATCCGCGCGGCGACGCTGACCAGCGCCGATTTCGACCGCGAGGAAACCATCGAACGATTCCGCGCGGGCGAACTCGACTTGCTCTATGTCGCGCCCGAACGGGCGTCGCAGGGCCATTTCCGCGAACTGCTGAGCACGGCGCCCATCTGCCTGTTCGCGATCGACGAGGCGCATTGCGTTTCCGAATGGGGCCACGATTTCCGCCCGGACTACCGCCTGCTGCGCCCCTTGATGGACATGTTCCCCGCAGTGCCGCGCCTGGCGCTGACCGCGACCGCCGATGCCCACACCCGCGCCGACATTGTCGAGCAGCTGGGCATTCCGGCGGAAGGCATGATCGTCGCCGGGTTCGACCGGCCCAACATCCGCTACGGCGTGCGCCACCGGGAGAACCCGGCCAAGCAGATCGCCCAGTTGATGGCCGAGCAGCCGGGGCCGGGGATCGTCTATGCCCCTACCCGCAAACTGGTCGAAAAGCTGGCGGACCAATTGGGCGAGCGCACTGGCCGTCCGGTGTTGCCCTATCATGCCGGCCTCTCGCCGGAAGACCGTGCCGCCAACCAGGCGGCCTTCGTCGCCAGCGAGGACATGGTGATCGTCGCCACGGTGGCCTTCGGCATGGGCATCGACAAGCCCGACGTGCGCTTCGTCGCCCATGCAGGCGTGCCCAAATCGATCGAGGCCTATTACCAGGAGACCGGCCGCGCCGGGCGCGATGGCGATGCCTCCGTCGCCCTGATGCTGTGGGCGGCGGAGGATTTCTTCCGCGCCCGCCACCGGCTGGGCGAAGTGGAAGACCACCGCCGCGAGGCCGAGCGCGCACGGATCGATTCGCTGCAGCAGCTGGTCGAGACCGGCGACTGCCGCCGCGCCCTGCTGTTGCGCCATTTCGGCGAGGATCCGCCCAGCCAATGCGGCAATTGCGACAACTGCCTCCACGCCCCGGGAATCGCCGATTGCACCCAGCTCGCGCAAAAATTCCTCTCGGCGGTCTATCGCACCGGGCAGAGCTTCGGTTACGGCCATATCGAGAAAGTGCTCACCGGCCAGGCCGACGAGCGGGTGATCCAGCGCGGCCATGACAAGCTATCGGTCTTCGGCCTTGTCGGTGCCGGAGAAGCCCCGCTGCTGCGCCCCTTGTCGAGGGCCTTGCAGGCGCGCGGCGCGCTGGCGCCGACCGAACATGGCGGAATGATGCTGGCGGGCAATGCCCGCGCCATTCTCAAGGGCGAGCAGGCCGTGCTGCTGGCCATCCAGCCCAAGGCCGAGCGCAAGCGCCGGCGCGAGCACCGCCAAGAGCGGGCGGGCGGCGGGGTCAATCCTATCGGCGATCCGCTGTTCGATGCGCTGCGAGAATTGCGCCGGAGCCTCGCGGCCGAGGCGCAGGTTCCGCCCTATGTGATTTTCCACGATTCCACCTTGCGCGAAATGGCAGCTCGCCGCCCCGCCGATCTCGCGGAATTGGGCGAGGTCGGCGGGGTCGGCGCTCGCAAGCTGCAGGCCTACGGCGAGGCGTTTCTCGCGGTCATCCGGCAGCAATGACGGCCTGGCCGCGCGTCTTCCACAAGGAAAAGATTACGCCGCCGGCAATCAGGCCGATGGTTACTCCCAGGCTCGCCAGCGGCGGAAACTTCGCTCCGCCGAGCGCAAAGTCGGCGATCAGGATCTTCGAGCCGATGAACACCAGCACCAGCGCCAGCGCATATTTGAGGTAGTGGAACCGGTGCACCATGGCCGCGAGCGCGAAGTAGAGCGCCCGCAGGCCGAGGATCGCCATGATGTTCGAGGTATAGACGACGAAGGTATCAGTGGTGATCGCGAAAATGGCGGGTACCGAATCGACCGCGAATACGAGGTCGGCGAGGTTGATCACGACCAGCGCGAGGAACAGCGGCGTTACCGCCAGCGCCAGTTTGCCTTGCGCGCCATTGGGTACGCGGACGAAGAACTTGTCGCCATGCAGTTCCGGCGTCACGCGCATGTGAGTCGAAATCCAGCGCACCACCGGGTTTTTCGCAATGTCCGGCGCATGATCGGCCGACCACAGCATCTTGACGCCGGTAGCGATGAGGAATGCGGCGAAAATGTAGAGCACCCAATAAGCCTCGGCGACCAGCGCAGCGCCGCCCGCGATCATCAGCCCGCGCAGCACGATCACGGCGATAATGCCCCACAGCAACGCCCGGTATTGATACTTCGCGGGAATCGCGAAAAAGGCGAAGATCATCGAAATGACGAAGACATTGTCGATCGACAGCGCCTTCTCGATGAAAAAGCCGGTATAGTATTTCAGGCCGAGATCGGCGCCGCGCTCGATCCAGACCCAGGCGCCGAAAGCCAGCGCCACGCCGATGTAGAAAGCGGACAGTTTCAGCGATTCGCCGATCCCCATTTCCCGGTCTTCCCTGTGCAGGAAGCCGAGGTCGAAGGCCGTCAGCGCGATGACGATCGCAGCGAATGCCAACCAGAACCAGGCCGGCGTGCCGAGCCAGTCGGCCAACAGGATTTCCATTGTATTTCCTCACGAAAAAGGGAGCGCCGGCGCGCCACTCGCCGCGCCGGCGCTCAAGGACGGGTCAGCGGCGGCGAGCCAGGGGGGCGGCCAGCCGCGCGATCCTGTCCTTTATCGCGAGTTTCAGCTTCTTCAGCCGGACGATCTCGAATGGATCGGGGAAGCGCATGGCCTGTATGCGGCGCAAGCGCTCATCAAGCTTCTGGTGACGTTCCAGCAGCCGGTATGTACGTGTCGTCATTTTCTGTCCCTATCGAACAAGGTTGAGTTCGATCGGGTGCGCCGATGGCCGGCCCTGATGCTGGGAAGGGGGGTGGGGAAACGGCACCCGGACCCAAGCACATCGGCAACACCCGATGCGGTCCGACATCACGCAGCGCACTGCCTGTATAGGCCAGCAGCGCCGCGCCAGAGGGGCCCGGTCCCGCAGGTCTGTTTTTAGGAGCGAATCGATCCGATTTCAAGAACAATCGGTGCGCGGTCTCTCCACAGGCGAGAACTTGTCCCTGTCAGTTTCGAGAACTCTAGGCTTCAGCGCCACTCGCAATGGCTTCGAGCCTGCCACGCTGCCGGACTATGAGCCGGTCCCGCCGGGGCATGGCGATCACACCCATTTCCCGCAGTTGCCGGAAACCACGGCACACCGATTCCGGGGCTGTTGCAAGGTAGGCGGCGATGTCGACCTGCGGGAATGGAAACAAGAGCGAACCTTCCGATT
>JBFWSE010000119.1:0-11196 GCA_050248535.1 Novosphingobium sp. | reverse complement strand
GCTGGCTGTGCCTGACCATGCGCCTTTCGGGCGAAGGCGAGGATCTGGTCTGGGCGCTGACGGATGCGGCCGATAACCAGGCGGTGATGGGCCTGGGCGGCGAAGTGCCTCGCACGGTGCTCGATATCCTGCTGCTGATGTACCGTCAGCTGGAATGGGACACCCATGTGTTTCCGGAATGGCTGACCGAGCTTGAAGCAAGCAAGGTGGCCGAGCCGAGGCTGTTGAACTGACCCGAAGTCAGGCCCGGTTAGAAACGAAATGCGTCACCGGCTCCTGCCCCGGGGTGACATATTGCTGGATCTCGACCTTGCCATCGATCAGGCCCATCGAAATCGGCAGCGACTCTTTCACCCAGGCGCTCGCCATGTGCGCCTTGTGAGCATCGAGATCGCGGTAGACCTCGATCACCACATAGGTGTCGGGCGTCTCCACGCTCTTCGCCCAGGCATAATAGGGCACTCCCTCAGCCTCGTGCGCGTGCACTTGCGCCGCGACATTGTCCATCAGCGCCTCATAGGCCGCGGCGTTTTCGGGCAAGACGCGCATGCGCACGACCATGGTGATCATGCCCCTAGTCCTCGGGCGCGCCAAGCACATGGTGCAGATTGCCGAGGCGCTGATCGGTCGTTTCAAGCACCCGGCGCACGCCCTCGCGCACCGAAACCTTGCTCGGCCCCATCAGCGCTTCCATCCTGGTGACATCCGCCCAGATCGGCCAGGACTTTCCGTTTTCGACGAAAATCGGCTCCTTGCCGCAGATTTCGCCGGCCATGATGCAGTATTCCTGAGTCGTGCAGAATTCCGAACCGCCGACATTGACTGTCTCGGCTCCGATCTTGGCGATGCCGGCAGCCTGAATAGTTTTTTCGACGTAATCGTCCTCGTAAAGCGGAGTGTGGACATTGCGCACGCCGGGATAGACGCTGACCGGCTTGCCCGCCGCCACCTGATCGACCCGC
This sequence comes from Novosphingobium sp., assembly GCA_050248535.1. Classification (GTDB taxonomy): domain Bacteria; phylum Pseudomonadota; class Alphaproteobacteria; order Sphingomonadales; family Sphingomonadaceae; genus Novosphingobium. The sequence goes on along the minus strand of JBFWSE010000119.1, from coordinate 10,234 downwards.
TGCGTCACGCCGCCGCCGCGCGGACCGTAGAACGAGAAGATGCGCACGATCGTGACGGGCAGCTGGTAGTCCTCGGAGAGGTGCTTGATCAGATATTCCGCACCGATCTTGCTTGCCGCATAGTTCTCGCCGGCGCTGTGCAGGCCATAGGGATCGGCCTCGGTCAGCGGCCGTTCGCCCTGGTATTCGTAGAGCGAGCCGGTGGAGCCGTGAACGAAAGCCTCGGCATCGCGATACTTGCGGGCGAGCCGTCCGGTGGCGCCGGTGTTGACGTCATAGGCCATGTTGCCGAAACTGGGCGGCAGCACGGCGTAATTTATCACCACATCGACGTCAGTGGGTAACGATGAAAGATCGGGATTGGCGAGGTCGAACGTAACGGCCTCCGCACCCGCCTTTTCCATCAGTTGCTTCTGCGCCGGATCGGACCAGCGAGCCAGGGCATAGACCTTGTTGTCCTTCGCCAGTTCGGCAGCAACCGGAAAGGCGACCAGTCCGCTGGCGCCTGTAACCAATACCTTGCGTCCCGAAAGTCCCGACATCCTCTTCTCCTGTTACATTGCCTCTCTGCCATGATGCTCTTCATGGTTTTAGGCAGTTGCCCAATTTAATGGCGGGGCTACTTGCAGCTGTCAAGCCGCTTCCGCCGCATCGATCGTTTCGAGGAATTCGCCGATCCATTTCAGCGTTTCCTCGCGCCCCGTCGAAACGCCCAGCACACTGTCCATCGCCAGCAAACGCGAGACCGCAAGGGCAAGCACGGACAGGACAATGGGCGGAGCCCGCCCCGCGCTTTCGCCGCCTTCAGCCATGGCGCGCTCGAGCATGGCGGCCTGGAGCAGCCGAAACCGCTCACTTGCCCGCGCCATCTCGGAGCGCAGCGCCTTGCGATGGCTGGCCAGAGCATTGAGTTCCAGCACCATCGTGGTGTTGGTCGAATCCATGTTGAGTTGCCACAGGGCCTTGAGCGGGCTGCGCGCGGCGAGCGTCTTGGCCAACTGCGCGAAATGCTCGTCCTCAATCCGCTTGTAGACCGCCAGGAACAGCTCATCCATGTTGCGGAAGTAATAGTGGACCAGCTTCGATTTCAGCCCGGCACGCGCGGCAATGCGGCGCGAGCTGACTGCGGCATAGCCTTCTTCGCGCATGATCCCGATGGTTGCGTCGAGGATGGCTTCGCGGGTTTCCGTGCTTTCGCCGGCCCCTTCCGGAGCCTTGCGGGACGATCTTGTGGGCGTGACGCCTGTATTCATTGCAAGTGGGTTTCCCAGCCTTGATAATTAGGCACTTGCCCAATATCGCAACAATCCGCAAGGCAACAGCGCATGCTTGGTGCAAAATGGCGCCTATCCGGCGGCCCTGACAATCTCTGCCCAGGCCGCCTCGTCGATCACTTCGATCCCCAGCTCCTGCGCCTTCTTGAGCTTGCTCCCAGCCCCCGGCCCCGCAACCACCAGATCGGTTTTGGCCGAAACCGACCCGGCGGACCTTGCCCCCAGCCGTTCGGCCTGGGCCTTGGCCTCATCGCGGCTCATGGTTTCGAGCGCGCCGGTGAAGACTACGATCTTGCCTGCCACGGCACTCGCTTTGGTTTCGACCACATAGGGCGGAGGACTGACTTCGGAGAGAATGTCCTCCCACACCGCGACATTGTGCGGCTCGTGGAAGAAATCGCCCAGCGCCTCGACCACGGCGGGGCCGATACCGTCGATGGACGTCAGTTCGGTGCGGGCGTCCTCATCCCCGGCATGCGCCTTTTCGGCAAATGCTCGAAGCGCGGGAAGAGTTGCGAACCGCTTCATCAAATCCCGCGCGGTGACCGCGCCGACATGCCGGATGCCGAGCCCGAACAGCAGCCGCGCAGCGTCCGGTTGGCGCTTGGCTTCGATTGCCGTCAACAGGTTATCGACAGACTTGTCCTTCCACCCCTCACGCCCGAGCAGCTCCGCCTTGCGCTCGCGCAGCCGGAAGATGTCGGCAGGGCTTTCCAGCCAGCCGAGGGCAAAGAACTCGTCGATGCTCTTCTCGCCCAGCCCCTCGATATCGAGCGCTGCGCGGCTGACAAAGTGCTTCAATCGTTCGGTTCTTTGCGCCGGGCAGATCAGCCCGCCGGTGCAGCGGACATCGACTTCACCGTCCTCGGCGACGGCCTCGCTGCCGCACTCAGGGCAGTGATCGGGAAACATGAAGTCCGCTTCAGGTTCATTTCGCGTCAGGTTATCCACAACCTGCGGGATCACATCGCCGGCACGCTGCAAGACAATGCGGTCCCCCACGCGCAGACCCAGCCGGCCGATCTCGTCGCAGTTGTGCAGGGTGACATTGGTGACCGTCACACCGCCCACCAGCACCGGCCGCAGCCGCCCGACCGGTGTCAACTTGCCGGTGCGGCCAACCTGAATGTCGATGGCCTCCAAAATAGTCTCAGCGCGCTCCGCCGGGAACTTGTGCGCCAGCCCCCAGCGCGGCGCTTTGGCGACGAAGCCCAGCCGCTCCTGGAAAGCGAGACTGTCGACTTTATAGACGACACCGTCGATATCGTAAGGCAAGTCAGTACGTTGCGCCTTGATGCTCTCGTAATGCTGCAGCATGTCCTCGACTGTCTGGCACAGATCGAGCAGCGAAGAGACCGGGACGCCCCAATCCGCGATCCGCCGCATCATGGCGAATTGCGTCGCCTCGGGCACTTCACTCGCCGCACCCCAGCCATGCGCGAGGAAGCGCAACGGCCGGGCGGCCGTAACATTGGCATCCTTCTGCCGCAGCGATCCGGCGGCGGCATTGCGGGGGTTGGCGAAGATCTTGCCGTCGACTTCTTGCTGCGCAGCATTGAGTGCAGCAAAATCCTGTTTCGACATGTAAACTTCGCCACGAATCTCAAATAATTCCGGTACCTTACCATGCAACATTTGCGGAATGTCGGAAATTGTCGCGACATTGGGCGTCACATCCTCGCCCACTTGCCCGTCGCCGCGTGTCGCCGCGCGCACCAGGCGGCCATGCTCGTAGCGCAGCGAGCAGGACAGGCCGTCGATCTTGTCCTCCGCCGTCATGGCGACGGGTGCGTCCTCAGGCAGGTTGAGGAACCGCCGCACCCGGGCGACGAAGTCCCCCACTTCCTCATCCGAGAAGGCATTATCGAGACTGGCCATGCGCACTTCATGCTGCACCTTGGATAGCGGTGACGCAGCGACTTCGTGCCCGACCTTGCGGCTGGGACTGTCCGCTCGGATCAGGTGCGGAAACCGCGCCTCCAGATCGGCGTTGCGCCGCACCAGCGCATCGTAGGCCGCATCCTCGATCTCGGGCGCGTCCTCGGAGTGATAGAGCCGGTCATGCCGCGCGATTTCGCGGGCAAGGCGCATCAGCTCGTTGGCGGCCTGGGCTTCGGAGATATCGGGATCGGCCATGGCTAGAACGTCACCGAGGCAGGCGGAACCTGGCCGTCGAAGGCGTGGTCCCTGTAGGGCCCTTCACGCGACACCCAATGCAGGAACAGATGTGCCGACCAGGCATTGGGATTGGGCGTGGTGCGGGCGTGATGATGATGCACGCCCTGATAGAGCACGCCGTCGCCCGGCTGCATGAACACCGCCTCGGCCTGCTCTTCGGGCCCGAAGCTGTCATCCGCGCGCTGATAGGGCGTCTCGACGCGCAAGGGCGAGACTTCCAGCGCCCAGGGTCTGGCATCGGAATAGGCGAGCGTCAGGGAAATGGAGTGCTCGCAGGCGTAGCGGTCGCCATGCACCCGGCAGATGTCGCCGGCGCGATAGAGCCGGAAATAGCAGTAGCTCGGCACCAGTTCCTCACCCACCAAGTCCTCCACCGTCCGCGTCATGCCCCAATGGAGGTAGGTAAGCGGCACATAGTGAAACCCATAGACCTCGCTCGCAGCCCTGGCGAGCAGCGGACCTTCGCGCATCTGCCCTTCGAGCCGGAGCCCCTGCTGAGCGAAATCGCTCTTCATCCGCGCCAGTACACCCGTGGCGACATCTTGCGGCAACAACGCGGGCAGCAGGGCGAAACCCTTGTCCCGATAGGCGTTGCGAAGCAATGCTACCGTCATGGAACGCCTAGCCTGCGTCCAGCGGAATCGTCTCGGTGCGATGCTCGATCCCCGCCATCAGCTCGCCCAGCTTTGCAGCCCAGTCCCCCACTTCCGGCAGGGTCAGGCAGGCATCGTAGGCCGCCTTGCTCTCCCAGATCTCGTTGATCCAGAAGGCATCGGGATCGTCGATCTCGAGCTGGAACAGATAGAGCAGCTTGCCCGGCACATCGCGCGAGCTTTCCCTGAGCGCGGCGATCAATTCGTCGCGCTTGCCGGGTTTTGCGGTCATTCGGCCGAGAAGGCCCCATTTGGTATTGGCCTCATCCATCGCTATCTCTCCTGATGACACTTTCGACGTTCAATCACGAATTCTTGTGGTTCGATCATTCCATGAGTCACGTAACCAACTTGGCATATGGTCTTCGAACCATCTGGATACTGCACTTCGACCGTGCCGCTTGCATCCGAACCATTCCATTTGGCCCAATAGGCGCCGTCGACGTTGTGCATCAACTTGGCCGAATGACCATTCAGCACCAAGACGCCACCAACGACAGGTTCATCGACCTGCACCCGGAACATGACAGGAGGCGAACAAGACGCAAGAAGCGCCACTAAGATCAAAGCAGCCGAGTGCCTCACACTCCCTCCAGCAACCGATCCGCCTGCGCCCGCGCCTCTTCGGTAATCTCCGCCCCCGAGAGCATCCGCGCAATCTCTTCCTTGCGCCCCGTTTCATCGAGCAAGTGTACCGATGTCCGCGTTACTGTGCCCTCGCTCGATTTGGCGATGACATAATGCGTCTCGCCGCGCGCCGCGACCTGGGGGCTGTGCGTCACGACCAGCAGTTGCCCCCCGGACGCCAGCCGCGCCAGCCGCTCGCCGATGGCCGAAGCCACAGCGCCGCCGACGCCGCGGTCGATCTCGTCGAAGATCGATGTCGCCGCACCGCCTTCTTCGGCAAGCGCCACTTTCAGCGCCAGAATGAACCGCGATAGTTCACCGCCGGAGGCGATTTTTGCCAAAGCGGCGAAATCTGCGCCAGGGTTAGTCGAAATCAGGAATTCCGCCGAGTCCATGCCGCCCGGCCCCCAGCGCTCCTCGGGAAGCGAAGCCACGGCCGTCCGGAAGCGCGCCGCATCCAGTTTCAGCGGCGCCAGTTCCGCCGCCACGGCCTTGTCCAGCCGCGTGGCCGCAGCCTGCCTTGCCTGCGAGAGTGTTTCCGCCCGCGCACGATAGGCCAGCCCCGCCTCGCGCGCCGCTGCTTCCAGCCCGGCCAGCTCGGCGTCTCCATGCTCGATGGCATCGAGCGCCGCGCGCATCGCCAGCATGCGATCCGGCAGGTCGTCGACCGCGCAGCCATGCTTGCGAGCCAGAGCGCGCAGATCGAACAGGCGCATTTCGATGCGATCGAGCATCTGCGGATCGTGCGTCAGCGCCTCTGCCGCGCGCGCCAGCTTGTCTTCCGCCTCCCCTGCCTCGATCACCGCGCGGTCGAGCGCGGCCAGGGCCTCGGCCAGCAGCGGATGCTCACTGGCGATCCGGTCGAGCCGCCGCGCCGCGCCGCGCAGAGTGGCCAGCGCCGAATCGGAGCCCGCCCACAAATGCTGCAATTCGGCCAGATCGCCCGACAGCCGCTCGCCCTTCTGCATGGCGGATCGCGCTTCGGCCAATTCCTGTTCCTCGCCCGCTTCGGGCTTCAGTTCGGCCAGCTCGGCGAGATGGGCAAGCAGCAAGTCGCGGTCTTCGGCAGCCTGAACCAGCCGTGCCCTCGCGGCCCCCAGCGCTTCCTCCGCCCCGCGCCAGTCTCGCCAACTTGCCTCAACACCCGCCACATCGGCACGCGCGAAGCGATCGAGCAATGCCCGGTGTCCGCGCGGATTGACCAGCCCTCGGTCGTCGTGCTGCCCGTGCAATTCGACCAGCGAACCCGCCAGCTCGCGCAGCAGCGCGACGGAAACCGGCTGATCGTTCACCCAGCCCTTGCTACCCCCGTCGCTCTTGAGCTGGCGGCGAACAATCAGCGGTTCGCCCTGCTCAACCGCGATGCCCGCGTCATCCAGCAATGAGGCGATGGTTGCTGGCAGCGCGGAGAATTCGAAAGTCGCGGCAACGCTTGCCCGATCAGCGCCAGCCCGCAGCAGGCCACTGTCAGCCCGGTCGCCCAGCACCAGCCCGAGGGCATCGAGCAGGATCGACTTGCCCGCCCCGGTTTCGCCGGTCAGTACGCCCAGCCCGCCCGAAAACTCGAGGTCGAGCGCCTCGATCAGGACCACATTGCGGATGGACAGGCGCGTGAGCATAATAGCCGCCACTTCTAGCGCGGCGAAATCCCTGCGTCACGCCGTGCGCACTCAAACTTCTACGGGAACTTCAAAAGGCGGCTCCAGCACGATCGGATCGGCCAGCGTCATGCGATCGAGCATGGTGGCCATCTCGTCGCGCAGCAGCAGCATCAATCCGCGCAGCCGGCATTCCGATTCGGGCAGGCAATTGTGGCAGGTTTCGTGCGCATTGCGGCTGGCGCAGGGCACCAGGGCCAGGCTGCCGCGCGTCAGACGGATGATGTCGCCATAGCGGATATCGACGGGCGCCAGCGCCAGCTCATAGCCACCGTCCCGTCCCCGATGCGAAATCACCAGACCTTCGCGCACCATTTCCGACAGGATCACGGTGAGGAATTTGCGGGGAATATTCTGCCCTTCGGCTATCGCATCGAGCCGCACCGGCCCCTGGCGATATTCATCGGCCAGGTGCTGCAGCGCGCGGATGGTATAGCGGGTTTTTTGCGACAGCATGACAGACCAAAGCGCCTGTTGCAGCGCAATGTCAACCTATCAGGTAGAATACCGGTTTGGCGCTGTTCAGCGCGTTGCGATTTCCGGCTCATGGCGGTGCATCAGCTTGTAGGCCCGGCCATACCATTCGCTGTCCGGATAATTGGCCTGCAACACTGCCGCCGCCTTCTGCGCCTCATGGGGAATGCCCAGCGAAAGGTAGCTTTCGACCAGCCGGAACAGAGCCTCGGGCGTGTGGCTGGTGGTCTGATACTGATCGATCACGGTGCGGAATCGGAGAGTTGCGGCCAGCCACCTGCCCTGGCGCTCGTAGGAGCGGCCGATGGTCATTTCCTTGCCGGCAAGGTGATCGTTGACGAGGTCGAGCTTGAGCCGCGCATCCTGAGCGTAGTTCGAATCGGGATAGCGCCGCACCAGCTCGGTCAGCGAAACCTTGGCCTGCTGGGTGATCTTCTGGTCGCGGCTGACGTCGCTGATCTGCTCGTAATAGCAGATGGCGATCAGATAATAGGCATAGGGCGCATCGCGGTTGCCCGGGTGGATCGACAGGAATCGCTGCGCGGCCTGGATCGACTTTGGATAGTCGCGGTCGGCATAATAGGAAAAGGCGCTCATCAACTGGGCGCGGCGCGCCCAGGGCGAATAGGGGTGCTGGCGCTCGACTTCGTCGAACAGGGCGGCGGCAACCTTGGTATCGCCGGCGTCGAGCTTGTCCTTGGCCGCCTGGTAAAGCGAATCGACATCGCGCGCGACATAGGCGACGTCGCGCCGCTTGTTGCCCTTGCCGCCGCAGCCGGCAGTGAGGACCATGGCGCCCGTAGCGAGGGCGAAAAGGGCGATTCTGGCAGGGGAACGTGTGCGCATGGGCGGGTCTATAGCCGCGCCGGCGCTGAACGCCAAGTGAAGCTGCAAGCAGCGAATGTGGAACGTTTATCGCTTGCGGTAAGGCGCGATCCGGCTGACAAGTTCAGGCAAAGTGCAATCAGGAGAGAAACATGGCAAGCGCTGCCCCCGCCGAAGCCAAACCGATCCCGCAAACGGCCGATGAGGGCGACCGGATCGAATGGAAGAAGACTTATTGCAAGGTCTGCTCGACCAATTGCGGCATTCTTGTCCAGGTCGCCAACGACGAGCGGATCCTGCAAGTCAAAGGCGATTTCGATCACCCGATTACCAAGGGCTACACCTGCCCCAAGGGCCGCGCCACCGGCCAGCTCTATCACCTCGACCGGCCGATCACGCGCCCGATGATGCGCAAGGGCGGGGAATTGGTCGAAGTCAACTGGGACGAAGCGCTCGACGATATCGGCCGGCGGCTGCGCACAATCGTCGACGAACACGGGCCGCATTCGGTCGGCATGTATTTCGGCAGCGGGCTGGGGCTCGATTCGGCGGGCTACGCCATGGAAGAGGCCTTCTGGCAGGCGCTCGATTGCGGGCCCAAGTTCACGCCGCTGACCAATGACAGCACCGCCAAGGTGATGCTGGCGGGCGCCATGGCGCATTTCTACGGGATCAACCCCAAGACCGATTACGACAACTGCAAGATGGTGATCTACGTCGGCACCAACCCGATGGTCAGCCATGCGCATAACACCGGCATGTACCAGCCCGGCATGTTCCTCAAAGCCATCAACAAGCGCGGCGGCGAGATCTGGGTGATCGACCCGGTAAGGACCGAAACCGCCAATTACGCGAAGGGCCACCTGGCCGCCTATCCGGGCAAGGACTATGCCGTGCTCGCCTGGATTGTGCGCGAGCTGATCGAGCATGGCCCCTGCACGCCCGCCCAGCCGGTCAAGAACCTCGACAGGTTGCGCGAGATGCTGAAGGACTACGATCTGGCCAAGGCCTCCGCCATATCCGGTGTGCCCGAGGAACAGATCCAGGCCCTGCTCGACGCCATCCGCCGCCACAAGATCGTGGCGATCGAAAGCGGCACCGGAACCGGCATGTCGCCGGGCGGCAATCTGACCGTCTGGATGACCTTCCTGATCATGATCCTCACCGGATCGATGAACGCCAAAGGCGGCCTGTGGATCCACCCCGGCGCCATGTTCCCCTTCGATCAATATGTCGATCAACTGCCCCTGCTCGAAAGCGCCTTCACGCGGGGCAGCCATGTTCGCCCCGATGTCAAAGGCATTCTGGGTGACTGGCCCTGCGCGGTGCTGCCGCAGGAGATCGAGCAGGGCTACATGAAGGCCTTCTTCAACTTCGGCGGCCACATCTTCCGCTCCTTTCCCGACCTGAACGCCCTCACCCGCGCCCTGCCCAAGCTCGACCTCTTGGTCAGCACCGAAATCCAGCACAACGAGCTGAGCGAATACGCCACCCACATCCTGCCGACCAAGGCCACGGTGGAGCGCAACGAATTCACCCGCTGGGATACCCTGTGCTGGAGCGTCAACCTGCAATATGCGCCGCGGCTGGTGAAGCCGATGGGCGACCGGCGATCGGCCTGGTGGGCGATCTCGCAATTCATGCGCCGGGCGGACTTGCCCGTGCCCAATCACGTGCCGCAGGAACACAACGAGGCGAACGACGAGCTGATGCAAAGCGCGCTGATGGCGACCGCGCGGTGCTCATGGGAAGAGCTCAAGGACAAGGGCGTCATCGAATTCCCGCAGGAATTCCCGGCCCCCTGGGTCGACAGGTTCTTCGAGCGCGCCGGCGGCTGGGAACTGGTGCCGGACGAGTTGCTGGGCCAGTGGACCCAGTTCCGCGCCGAGGACGAAGCACAGATCGGCCAGCCCCGTCCGCTGGTTTACACCTCGCGCCGCCAGCGCCGGAAATTCAACGGCCAGGCCAATGTTCTGGGCGCGGTGTGCGATTGCCTGATGCATCCCGGCACGGCTGCGGAGCGCGGCATCGAGGATGGGCAGATGGTGCGGGTGTTCAACAAGGCGGGCGAGATTTTCGTCATCGCCAAGCTGGACGAGGCTGTGCTGCCCGGCGTCTGCTCTATCCCGCACGGGCATATCGATGCGAATATCAACAACCTGACTTGCACCTATGACATGGACCCGCTGGGGGGCATGGCGCATTATTCGGCGGTGCCGGTGGAGGTGGAGGCGGTGGGGTAGCGAGAGGTGCGCGGTGACTGGTGGTTAAGTAAAATGTCACTGTAACTCCGCCACACCTATTGCGGGATGATCCTCGGCACCTTTCCTTCGGAGTTCGGGACGGCCTCGAAGTTGATCTTGACCGTGTTCTGTGCAGTGTCCGTCTGCTTGGTCGTGCCGCCCAGCGTGAAAATCAGGAATTCGATCTTTGCACCGAAGCTCTTTCTCTTGGTTGCCGTGAAGCCGTACTCGATGGAATTGTCCTGCTGCTTTGGGAAGCCTAAGCTAGGGGTCTGATTACTCGCCGCTTGCATGGATCTGCG
>JBFWSE010000118.1:0-11214 GCA_050248535.1 Novosphingobium sp. | reverse complement strand
GGGTCAGCAGGCAGCTCATCTTCCCAAGCTTCGGCTTGTGGGGCCAGATCCTCTCGACCCCGGAAGGCGGCGGGCCGATTGCCGCGAGCCTCAGCCGGATCATGGGGTCGATCCCGGTCGAGGAAATGCGTGCGATCGGCTTTGCCGCGACCGACGAGTGGAACGACTGGGCCGTGCGCACCACCGCCATCGATCCTGAGCGGCTGCGCGGTGTCGGCATGTTCCGGGCACCGCGCGATGCCGGCGACCTGGTCGCTCAGGCCCGGGAACTTATCGGGCGCGGCATCCGGGGCCTGATGATCAACACCGGCTCGCCTCTGGCGGGGCTGTCGCCTGCAGCCGAGGCGCTCGATCCGTTCTGGGCGCTGTGTGCCAAACATGACGTGCCGGTGATGGCCCATGTCGGCAGCGACCTGGGCTTCCTCAATGCCGAAAACTGGGCCGATGCACCGGCCTTCGCGCCGGAAAAGCTCTCGTTCGAACTGGGTTTCGAGCCTTATTCTCTGGCCTCGACCCATCTACCGGCCGAGCATTTCCTCATGCTGATGGTGCTGGGCGGGGTGTTCGAGCGCCACCCACGCCTGCGCTTCGGCGCGATCGAGTTGGGTGCGCACTGGCTGGGGCCCTTGGCCGAGAACCTCGACATGTGGGCGGAAAAGGTCTTCGCCCGCAGGCTCGAAGGCAAACTGTCTTTGAAGCCGTCGCAATATCTTGCCCGCAATGTCCGCGTCACCCCGCACAACATCGTCGAGCCGGTCGACATGTTCTTCCGGCGCTATCCGCAGGTGGCGGACTGTTATTGCTACTCGACCGACTATCCGCACCTCGAAGGCGGGCGGCACATCAAGGACAAGGTTTACGCCATGCTCGCCCTGCTGGGGGATGCGGTGGTGGAGAAGTATTTTGTGACCAACGGGGAGTGGCTATTACCCTAGCAACCCAAGGGCGCGCAGCGCCAGTCCCCCTCCCGCTTGCGGGAGGGGTTAGGGGTGGGCCAGTCCTCTCAGCTCAAGGCGAATTGCCTCCACAACACCTTCGACATTCGAATGAACATCCTCATTGCTGAAATGCAGCACCCGATAGCCTGCCTACCGTAACGCCTGATCCCTGATGACATCCCGCTCCGGGGCAATGTCATGGGAAAAGCCGTCGAGTTCGACAATCAGCCGATGTTCCCGGCAGAGGAAATCGGCGAAATAGGGGCCGACAGGCATCTGGCGGCTGAATTTCGCGCCGAGCTGTGAGCGGCTTAGATAGCGCCACAGTTTGCGTTCGGCAGGAGTAGCGGCGTTTCGCAATTCCCGGGCTCGTTCGGTGTTACGCGGTTTGAAATGTCCAGTCTTGGCGGCAGGCGACTCTCCCACCCCTAGCCCCTCCCGCAAGCGGGAGGGGGATTCGCTGCTGCGCAACATGTTGGGGGCCGCTTTGTCGTTCATTCACCCCGTAATCCGCCCCCGATCCACTTTGAGCGGCCGCATGTAAGACACGTCGTCCCTGTCCCGCCGCGCTTCCATATAGGCCGAATTCACTTCCAGCCCTTCCGGCCCCCAGTTGTCGTCGCGCGCTTCGACCAGGCACACGCGTTCGGCGATCGCCCATCGGCCATCGCGCTTTTCTAGCCGGTCGATGTAGCGCCCGCTCGAATGGCAATAGAACGGCGCTTCGCGGTTCAGACAGCGGAACAGGTAATAGCTCTCGCAATGGGCGACATCGCCGTCCAGCTCGCAGCGGTGATTGGTGATGTGGTGCTGGGTGAAGTGCTGCATGCCAAAGTGCAGTTCGAAGACATGATCGGCGAAGCCCTCGACATTGCCGACATAGCTGCCGTGGTCGTCGATCGCGTCGGGGTGATAGGCGGAGAGCAGCATCTGGCGATCGAGCCGGTCGATTCCCCGGCAATAGCGCATGATGCAGTCGTAGATTTCCTGGCGGTCTTTCAGTTCGCGGACCAGTGCGGCCAGATCGGCGTCCATATTCCTGTCCTCTCGCTTTATGTCGTTCGGGGCATGCATATTGCAGTTGCAGCGAGGGGGAAAGGCGCGATAGTCGTCATTCCAGGGAGAGACAGGCTTGGAATACCGCAAGCTCGGCCACAGCAGACTGGAAGTCAGCGCCTATGGCCTCGGCGTCATGACCTTCGGCGGGCAGACGCCTGAGGCTGACGCCATGCGCCAGATGGACATGGCCTTCGATGCGGGCATCACCCTGTTCGACACGGCCGAGAACTATCCGACACCGACCGGGCCGCAGACGCAGGGACGTTCGGAGGAAATTCTCGGGCGCTGGATCGGATCGCGCGGGCTGCGCGACAAGGTGGTGGTTGCGACCAAAGTTGCAGGGCCCGGCAATGCAGCGGGCGACATGACCCATATCCGGGGCGCCAAGCGCAAGCTCGACCGCGACAACATCGCCGCTGCCGTCGATGCCAGCCTGAAGCGGCTGGGCACCGATTACATCGATCTTTATCAGGTCCATTGGCCCGAGCGGGCGGTATCGACCCACGGCCGCCAGCGCTTCTCGCTGCTGTCCGACACCCCCGGTCAGGTTGCCATCGAGGAAACACTTGCCGCGCTGGCGGAACAAGTCTCCATCGGCAAGGTGCGCGCCATCGGCGTGTGCAACGAAACGCCCTGGGGCGTCATGCGCTACCTGTTCATGTCCGATCTGATGAACGTGCCGCGCATTGCCTCGATCCAGAACGGCTACAGCCTGCTCGACCGGCAGTTCGAGATCGGCCTGGCCGAAGTGGCGACACGCGAACATGTCGGCCTGATCGGCTATTCCCCACTCGCTTCGGGCACGCTTACCGGCAAATATGGCGCCATCCCCGCGCCGATCGAAGGCAGCCGGTCGCAGGACAATCCGGGCTTCGTCAAACGCCTGTTCTCACCCGGCCGGCGCCAGGCGATCGCCGCCTATGGCGAGCTTGCCAGCCGTCACGGCCTTGATCCCGCGCACATGGCGTTGGCCTTCGCCGCCGGCCAGCCGTTCATGGCATCGGTGCTGATGGCAGCCAGCTCGGCGGAGCAATTGCGGGGAAACCTTGGTGCAATCGGCCTGACCCTGCCCAAGGACGTCACCCAGGCGATCAACGCCATTCACGACAGCCAGCCAAACCCAAGGTAGAGAGATGAACTTCGGCCTCAATGACGACCAGCAGATGCTGCGCGACACCTTCGCGCGGTTCCTTGACGAGAATTCCAGCATGGCGCGCGTGCGCAAGGCGAACGAGGCCGGCGGCTTCGATGCCGAATTGTGGCGGGGACTGGCCGAACTGGGCACCTTCTCGATGCGGCTGGGCGAAGCGGCGGGCGGGCTCGGCATGGGCACGATCGACGCCGCCCTGGTGATGGAAGAAGTGGGCCGCAAGCTTGCTTCCGGACCGATCGCCGAAGCGCTGGTGGCGGCGCGGCTGCTGGGCGATCTGGGCGCTGATCCGGCCCTGATCGAAGCGGTAACTTCCGGTGCGAAAGTGGCGACACTGGCCTTTCGCGATGTGGCGACGCAGCCGATGCAATGGCTTGCCGGCGGGGCGCATGCCGATCTGGTGGTGGCGCGCCGGGGCAACGAAGTTGTCGCCCTCGCGCTTACCGCCGCCGATCGCAAGGCCGAGCAAAACCTCGCATCGAACGGCATCGGCGAACTGGATCTGGGCAAGGCGGCGGCTACGGTGCTCGGCTCGGGCCAGGCAGTGCTCGACCTGTTCGCCGGCGGGCTCGAGGAATGGAAGCTGCTCACCGCGGCCGCGCTCGCCGGGCTGTCGCGCGAGGCCCTGCGGCTGGCTTCGGCCTATGCCTGCGAGCGCATTGCCTTCGGAGTGCCGATCGGCACTTTCCAGGGCCTGTCGCACCCCATGGCCAACTTGATCTGCGACGTCGAAGGCGGGCGGCTGTTTACCTGGAAGGTGATCCACGAGATTGCGCAGGGCGAAGCCCATGCCGCCGCCCATGTCAGTCTCGCCCTGTGGTGGAATGCCAAAGCCGCGTCTGCCTGCGGCATCCAGTCGCTGCGCACGTTCGGCGGCTATGGCCTGACCACCGAATACGACATCCACATGTACAACCTGCGCGCTAAGGCGCTGCCGCTGATCGCCGGCGATACCGACCGTCTGCTCGACGAGGCAGCCGGCCGGTTCTATCGCGGCGACAAGGCAGCGCTGCCCGATGTCGGCGCAGTCACCATCGACCTCGATCTGGGCGAGGAAGCCGCCGGACTCGCGGCCGAGATGGACGCGTTCTTCGCAAAGACACTCACCGCCGAACACAAGGCCCATGCCCACTATTCGTGGGATGGCCACCACCCCGAAGTGCACAAGAAGCTGGCCGATGCGGGGCTGCTGTTTCCCTCCTGGCCCAGGGAAAAGGGCGGGCGCGGTGCTTCGCCCTATGCCAGCCACGCTGCCCGGACCATGTTCGAAAAGCACCACTGGTCCGGCCATGCCATCGGCACGACCCAGATGGTCGCAGCGATCGTCGACCGCTTCGGCGGCGAGGAACTGCGCCGCGAGGTGTTCGAGCCGATCATGCGCGGCGAGAAGATCTGTTCGCTGGGCTATTCCGAACCCGGCTCCGGCTCCGACGTCTTCGCCGCCCAGTGCAAGGCGACGCCGGAAGGGAACGGCTGGCGGATCGACGGCACCAAGATGTTCACCAGCGGGGCCAATCTGTCCGACTATGTGCTGATGCTGTGCCGGACCAATCCGGACGTGGCCAAGCACAAGGGGCTGACCATGTTCATCGTGCCGACCAGATCCGAAGGCTTCTCGCTGCAGCCGGTCTTCACCTTCCAGGACGAGCGGACCAACATTACCTTCTACGATGGCGTCAAGATCCCCGACACCCACCGGCTCGGCGAAGTCGATGGCGGCGTGCGCGCCATGGCGGCGGCGCTCGAAATGGAGCACGGCGGCGGCGGTTACACCAGCCACATCCAGGCGCTGATCGAGGCCGCCGAGGAGCTCTGCCGCGAGATCGATTGCGGCGGCCATCCGCTGATCGACGACCCCATGGCCCAGCGCCGCCTCGCCCAGGCCCGCGCCCGCACTTGCGTCGCCGACATGATCGGCCTGCGCGCCTTGTGGTCCGCCGAAGAGGGGCTGAACCTGCCGGCAGCCGGGCCGATGTCGAAAGTGTTTTCGACCGAGGCGTTCCTGGCGATCGGCAGCGACCTGCTCGATCTCACTGCGCCCTTGTCGCTGTCGAAGCGCGATGGGCCGGCGTCCTTCATCAACCAGAGCTACCGTCACGCCCATGGCACGACGATCTATGCCGGGACCAGCGAAGTCCACCGCAGCATGATCGCGGAGAAGGCGCTGGGGCTGCCGCGCAGCCGGAACTAGTTCCCCTCCCGTTTGTGGGAGGGGAGAAGATGGCCGCTAGCCTTCGATCCCCAAAATCCGCCGCGCATTGCCGCCCAGGATCGCCGCGCGATCGGCCTCGCCAAGCCCGGCTTCCTCGACCACATCCAGCGCCGATATTCGCGCTACGCGGCTCATCGAATAGCAATTGCTGCCGAACACCAGCCGCTCTGCCCCCAGCCGCGCAACCGCCCGCTGCACGCCGCGCGGGCCGCATAGCGAGCTGGTGAGGTCGATGGTCATATTGGGGCAATCCTCGGCGAGCCCCATCAACTGCTCCAGGTTCTCCGCGCTGGTCATGGCATCGAGCGCGACGAAAGGCATCTGCGCGAAGCGCTGCGCCAGCCGCCGCATGCGCCAGGGCGCCTCGAAATCGCCGTGGGCATAGCAATGCGCCATGAACACCATGCCGCAGGCCGCCATGCGTTCGGCAATGCCGAACATCACCGCGTGGTCCATCGGCAGACCCTGCATGCGGTGGTGCCAGGACAGGCCGCGAAAGCCCATCTGGGCAAGTTGCTCGACCTCGGCGTAATTGGCTTCGCCATGGCGTGGGTCGAGGGTGCCGAACAGGGCGGTGAAACGGCCGGACAGCTGGCCATAGGCGTGCAGGCCGAGGTTGATCGCGCGAATGTCAGCGATGCCATTGGGCGCGCGATAGGAATGGCCGGGCATCAGCGCGCACTGGCCGATGGCGAAAGCGTCCATGAAGGCCAGGCGGACCGTGCAATCCTCTTGCGGCTCGGCCCAGCCGCCGCTGCTGCCGGGCACGCCGATCAGCGCGCCGTAGTGCTGGTGCAGGTCGAAGCGCGCGCTCATGCGAACAGCCCCCCGGCATTACCAGAGAGGATCGCATCCTTCGCTCCGGCCAACACCGACGAGCGTTCGACGATCCCCAAAGTCCGCGCGAACAGATCGCTTCCACCGCTGCCGAACAGCAGCTGCTCGGCGCCGCAGCTTGCCACCATCCCGTCGAGGTCCCAGCTCTCGGAGATCATCGACAGGGTATAGAACACCCCTTCGGGGCCGCCCCTGGCCTCGCGGGCCATCATGATGTTCTCCCAGCTTTCCAAAGCGCCGGTCACCACCAGCGGCACGCCGGGGCACATTTTCGCCAGCGCCCAGACCCGCCACAGGCCCTCGTTGACCGAATAGGGCGCGGAATGGATCAGGGAGACCAGGCCGAGGCCGTGGGCATGGCGGCACAGTTCGGCGAGCATATGGTCGTTGGCAAAGAAGCCCTGCGCCCGTGCGCTCCAGACCACGCCTGCAAGCCCGATCGAAGCCATCCGTTCGAGTTCGGCCACCGCGACATCGCCATATTTGGGCTCGACCACCCCGCAGGCGCAGTTCCCGGGGCGGGCCTTCGCCGCCGCGGCAAGCGCATCGTTGATCGCGCAGTTGTCGGCCAGGCCATTGGCGAGTGTGTAATATGTTGGCGGCGTCAGGATCAGGCGGGCTTCGGGCAGGTCCCTCAGGTCGCCCCGCAAGCGCGCGGCAATATGCGGCGAGTCCACCAGTTCGAACTCGTCCGTCACGCGCACGGCCCGAAAGTCCGCATCGATGATTGCCGCCATCCCGCCTCGCCACTTTGCGCTTGAGAGCGCCACTGTTTCCCGCCAACGTCCGCCAAACAGACCAGCCAGTCAACAGGGAGCGGCTCAAGGAATGTCCGGGGACCTTGCAATCATTCACGGCACTCCGCTGGAGGAAGAGCCGGGCCTCGGCGCGCTGACGCTGCCGGGTTTCCTGGCCGAAGTGTGCGGACGATACGGCCCGCGCGAGGCGCTGGTCATGTTCGAAGGGGATGCGGCGAGTGCCCGCTGGACCTACGACGAGCTGTGGACCCGCTCGATGGAAGTCGCGCAGGCGCTGATCGCCTCGGGCCTCGGCAAGGGCGAATATGTCGGTGTTCTGATGACCAACCGGCTCGAGTGGGTCGCGAGCTGTTTCGGCATAGCCATGGCCGGCGGCGTGACCGTGGGGCTGTCGACCTTCTCCACCCCGGAAGAACTGGAAAAGCTGCTCGAACTGTCGGGCGTTTCAGTGCTGCTGTTCGAACGGCATGTGGCGGGCAAGGATTTTGCCACGATTCTGGCCGGGCTGGATCACGCGAAATTTCCCTATTTGCGGCGGATAGCGGTGGTCGATCGCGATCCTCCCCTC
Organism: Novosphingobium sp.; assembly: GCA_050248535.1. GTDB lineage: Bacteria > Pseudomonadota > Alphaproteobacteria > Sphingomonadales > Sphingomonadaceae > Novosphingobium. Next base: position 3,692 of record JBFWSE010000118.1, on the reverse strand, counting down.
GCTCCTTTTGAGAGCTGGGAGCAGTTCCTCGCCCATGGCGAGCAGATCGCCGAAGCGCAGGTCGAGGCCCGCTCCGCTCAGGTCCACCCCTCCGATCCTGCCCTGCTATTCTTTTCTTCGGGTTCCACCGGCAAACCCAAGGGCATTCTCAACGCCCATCGCGCCGTCTGCATCCAGTCCTGGCGCTGGGTGCGCATCTATTGCATCACTCCCGAAGACCATCTGCGCACCTGGGGTCCGAACGGCCTGTTCTGGTCGGGCAATTTCAGCCTTTCGCTGGGCGGCACGCTGGCCGCGGGCGGCGCGCTGATCCTGCAGCGCACCTTCGACCCGGCCGAGGCGGTGCGGCTGCTCGAAGCCGAGCGCGTGTCGCTGCCCTATTGCTGGCCGCACCAGTGGGCGCAGCTGGAAGACGCGCCGGGCTGGGACGAGGCGGACCTGTCGAGCTTCAAGTTCTTCGAACCGGCGCAGAACCTGCGGCGCGAGCAGAAAACGATTTCGACGCCGTGGATCGAACCGCATGCCAGCTACGGCTCGACCGAGACTTTCACCATATCCGCCAGCTATCCTTGCGATTCGCCCGAGGACCTGTGGAAGGGCAACAACGGCGGCGCGCTGCCGGGCAATACGATCCGCATCGTCGATCCGGAGACCGGGCGCGTGCTGAAGCGCGGCGAAACCGGCGAGATTGCCGTCAAGGGCCCCACCCTGATGCTCGGCTACATCGGCGTGCCCAACGATGAATCGCTCGATGCCGAGGGCTTTTACCATGCCGGCGACGGCGGCTTCATCGACGAGCGCGACCGGCTGGTGTTCCAGGGGCGGATCAACGACATCATCAAGACCGGGGGCGCCAATGTCTCACCGGTCGAAATCGACTGGACGCTGTGCAACTGCCCGGGGGTGAAAGTCTGCAAGACCACCGGCGTGCCGCACGAGACGCTGGGCGAAATGGTGGTGAGCTGCGTGGTGCGGGTCGAGGGGAGCGAGCTGAGCGAGGCGGAAGTGATCGCCTTCCTCAAGGCGCGGCTGGCGGCCTACAAGGTGCCGCGGAAGGTGCTGTTCATCGAGCAGGGGGACCTGGACTTTACCGATACCGCGAAGATCAAGCCGGCGGAGGCGCGGGCCTTTGCGAGAAGGAAGCTGGGTGAAATGGCAGAATGAGCGGCGAGTATAAATGCTGACAGGAGCCCGCTTCGGCACCCGCGACATCAAGCGCGCGATTGCCTTTTACGACGCCGTCACTGGCGCCCTGGGCAGCAGCCGCGTGATCGACCGGCATGGCCTGGTGGGCTATCGCGGGCCGGACGGGGGGCTGTTCATGGTCGGCATTCCGCGCGAGGGTGAAGCGACTGCCGGCAATGGCAGCCAGGTCATGTGGGCCGCGCCCAGCCGCGCGGCGGTGGATAGCGCGCATGCGGCGGCGCTGGCCCATGGCGGGACCTGCGAAGGCCCGCCCGGCCCACGCGGCGCGGCGGAGACCAACCTGTACGCCGCCTATTTCCGCGATCCGGACGGCAACAAGGTGATGGTGATGCGGGTGGGGGATTGAGGTCAAAGACCCTCTCCATTTTCACGCAGTGCAAATGGGGAGGTGGCACCGCGAAGCGGTGACGGAGGGGCAAATGCCGCGCAAGAAGCAGCCGCGCAACATATCGAAAGCGCGTAACCTTTGCCGGGAGATGACTTTGCCCGAAGTGCTGCTTTGGAACCTGCTGCGCCGTTCGCCCGATGGCGTCCATTTCCGGCGGCAGCATGAGATCGGCGGCTATTTCATCGATTTCTATTGCGCCCGCGCGAAACTGTGCATCGAGATCGATGGTATCGCCCACGAGATGGGCGACAGGCCGGAAAGGGACGAAGTTCGGAACGCGACGCTAGCGGCAATGGGTTTCGAGACGATGCGCATTCCGGCAAGCGAAGTGCTCAAATCGCCCGAGGAGGTCGCCGATGCCTTGGTGCGTTATTGCAAGCGTTGACGGCCCCTCCGTCAGCCGCCTTCGGCGCCTGCCACCTCCCCATTTGTCCCTTCGACAAGTTCAGGGAAAAATGGAGAGGGACTTGTGGCTTCACTCCACCCCGTAAACCAGCAGCACATTGCCCGTCAGCTTCGAGGCATAGCCATAGCCCGAAGGCACAATCACATTGCCCTTGTAGACAATCGGCGCCACGCCGCCGCTGATCGCGCCGCCATGGGCCGCGACGCCATTGACCGTCTCGAAAGCCCGCGCCGTTTCTTCCTCGCGCAGCAGCTTGCCACTCACCGCATCGAACACCCGCAAGTGGCCGGTATCGGAGCCGATGAAGACCATGCCGCCCGCCACGGTCGGCACGCCGCCATAGCCGGGGTGGCACACCATGCTTTCGCATTTGGTCACCGGCGAGGGCTGTTTCCAGACGAAAGCGCCGGTTGCGATATCGAGCGCGTAGAGGCCGGGCGAGGCCGGAAAATCGGCCGGGCCGAACAGGAAATGGTCGCTGACCGGCACATAGAGCAGGCCATTGGCCGCGGCCATGCCGAAATGGACTCCGCCCGCCGGGCTGCCCCGCCCGACGCGGGTCTTCCACACCGGCCGGCCGGTATCGGGATCGATGGCGAAGACCCAGCCCGATTTTTGCCCGGCCAGCACCAGCGTGTGCCCGTCCTTGCCCTTGGCGATCACCACGCCCGCGCCGAAATCGAAATCGGGCGCATTCTCGTCCGGGCAACTGTCGCTGGTCTTGGTGACGCAAGCGACATTCCAGGCGTCGCCTTCGGTCGCCTGATAGGCCCAGCGTTCGACCATGACAGGAATGTCCATGGCCATCACCGCGTCGCTGTATCCCGTGGCCGGGAGCGAATAGTTGTCGCCCGTCGCATAGACCAGCCGCTTGCGCTTGCGGTCGATCGCCGGGCTGTTCCACACCGCCACGCCGGACGGACCGAATTTCGCCGTTCCATCGGCGCTGACGCCCTGCTCCCTTGGCTCGCCGACCTGAAAGACCCGCCCCGTTTCGCGTCCGGTGCGGGCATCGAACCTGACGATGGCCCCGCGGAAATCGCAGCAGGGGTAGGAAGGATTGGTGGCGAAAGCCTCTTCGTTCGACGACGTCGGCACATAGAGATCGCCGCGCCACAGGACCGGGGTTCCGGTGATGATCGTCGCCGGATGCCTGTCGGCGCGTTCCTTCCAGGCCAGCGTGCCATCGAGCAGGTTGACGGCATAGACATTGCCCATGGTGTCGCCGAAATGGACCAGCGGGCGAGCCCGCCTGTCGCCTTTGCGCCAGGGAGAAACGACAATGCCGGTGCGCACTTCCGATTGCGCCGCAAAAGCCCAGCGCACACAGCCGGTCTCACGGTCGAGCGTATAGACCGTGCCATTGTGGTTGCCCACCAGGATCGCCCCGCCGGCCACCGCGGGCTGCGAGCGCATGCGCGAGCTGTTGGGCATGCCGAAGGCCCATTTCAGCCTGAGCCGGGGCAGGTTGGCCTGGCTGATCCCGGCGTTTTTCGCGGTCACGGCATGGCTGTTTTCCGGATCGAGGCCCCAGCCGGTGAAAGCCGGCGGCTCGTACATGTCGAAACGCGCCGCCTGGCCACTGCACATGTTGAGCGCGGTTTGCGCGGCGCTGGCGCCCAGCTTGCGGCCGGATATATATTCCGCGACCTGCGTGCGTTGCTCCTCGGACAGCGCCGAGCCCTGCGGCTG
>JBFWSE010000117.1:0-11387 GCA_050248535.1 Novosphingobium sp. | reverse complement strand
TTTCGCCAATGAAATGACCCTGCTGGCCGGTTGCAGGGTTGGCGGCCCGGACTTCCTGCAATTTGGGCGAACTTGCGTCGAGTTGCGCGGGGCCTTGGGTGCCTGGGTTTGCCACATGGAGACCCTGACCCATGTTGGCTGAGTAGATTCCTTGTGCATGACTGGCGGAATCCTGCGTCGACCTTTCGGACTGTGCCCCCAATGCCGGATCGCGCAACGAGCCGGTGCCCCAGCCCATGCCAGTGCTTCCCGCATTGGCTTCACCCCAACTAAAGCCATTGGGCTTGTTCGGTTCCACCCTTTCTGCCGTCCCTTCACCCTTGATGTCACCGAGCTTCATGTATGGATTGCCGTTTACCGGCTCTCGCAAATCGATCGTGCCTGGACGCGTCGTATCGCCGGTCCCGGCCCTGCGTTCTGTTGCGCCCGCATTAGGTGCGACCGCAGAAGAGATAAGGGTATCCTCGAAAGTACGATCCGTTGCGTTGGCGCCCTGCGCCACTTTTCCGGTCGGCAGGCCCGAAGCCGGATCGCGCGGCGACTGGATGGCGGTCTGTTCGACATAGGGCATGATTCCGGCTGTGCTCCCGGTTCCGGAGCCTTCCGCCGTGGATTCACCAGCATTGCCGACAGTGGACCTTGAGATAACGATGTCGCCAAGGGTGGTCTCGCCCTTCGTCCGCGCAGTCTCACTGTTGTTCTGGTTCGGGGGCCCCTTTCGCTGGTTTGCCGCTTCATCGGTTGCAGCGTTGGTCTGTTGTCCGCTCTTGATCAGGTAGGGCGAACTCGCATCGAGCCATTTGCCGGCATTGTCCGGCTTCGGCGCCGGTGCGACGCGTTGCGTTTCGGTATTGGCCGGCTTGCTACGCGCCTGCGCAACCGGTGAGGCCGTCAGGCCCGCCAGAATTGTCAGCGCCACAAGCGGAATTAACGCGAAGGATTTCATGATGCCCTCCATTATCGATGACGAACTGCAGCGGTAACGAACGAACTGGTCTTTCCCTTCGCCGATCACTGCACAATTTTTTTCGAAGTTCAAATTTGCTCCTGGTCTCAGGCAGAGAGCTGCCTTGCGTTCTATTTTCGTTCTGTTTATTGGCCCGCCATGGCCAAGCCCAAACGCAAATATGTCTGCCAGGCCTGCGGGAGTGTCGCGACTCGCTGGCAGGGGCAATGCGCCGATTGCGGCGAATGGAATTCGCTGGCCGAGGAAGCGCCGGAAACCGTGTTTTCGGCCAAGCACGATCTCTCTTCCGGCGGGCGGCCCATACAGTTCGAGCCGCTCGATGCGCCCGGCGAAAAACTGGTGCGCCGCTCGACCGGGCTTGCCGAATTCGATCGTGCGCTGGGGGGCGGGCTGGTGCCAGGATCGGCGGTGCTGATGGGTGGCGATCCGGGGATCGGCAAATCGACTCTGCTGCTTCAGGCTGCCGCAAAATTGGCCGCGGCGGGCGAGAGTGTGGTCTATATTTCAGGTGAGGAAGCGGCGGGGCAGATTCGGCTGCGCGCCGAACGACTGGGGCTGGGGCAGGCGCCGATCCGGCTCGCTTCGGCGACATCGGTGCGCGATATCCTGACCACGCTGGGCCAGATGGCGCCCCCGGCGCTGCTGGTGATCGATTCGATCCAGACCATGCATTCGGACCAGATCGAAGGCGCGCCCGGCACGGTGAGCCAGGTGCGCAGCTCCGCCTTCGAACTGATCCGCTATGCCAAGGACAGCGGCGCTGCTCTGGTGCTGGTGGGGCACGTCACCAAGGACGGCTCGATCGCCGGACCGCGCGTGCTTGAACATATGGTCGATGTGGTGATGAGTTTCGAGGGTGAACGCAGCCACCAGTACCGCATATTGCGCAGCATCAAGAACCGCTTTGGCCCGGTCGACGAGATCGGCGTTTTCGCCATGGAAGGGCAGGGGCTGACCGAAGTGGCCAATCCTTCGATGCTGTTCCTTTCGGGCCGCGAGGAGCCTGTGCCGGGTTCGGCAGTGTTCCCGGCTATTGAAGGGACGCGTCCGGTTCTGGTCGAAGTGCAGGCGCTGATCGTGCGAATCGCCAGCGGCGCCACCCCGCGCCGCGCCGTGGTCGGCTGGGACTCGGGAAGGCTCGCCATGCTGCTTGCGGTGCTCGAAGCACGCTGCGGATTGAGTTTTTCCACATGTGAAGTCTATCTGAATGTCGCAGGTGGATACCGGCTCACCGATCCAGCAGCCGACCTGGCGGTGGCTGCGGCGCTGGTTTCCGCGCTGTCGGGCAAGCCGCTTGCCGCAAGCGGAATATGGTTCGGCGAAGTGTCGCTGGCGGGGGAAATCCGTCCCGTTGCGCATGGATCGATCCGCATCCGCGAGGCTGAAAAACTGGGCTTCGCCCAGGCGTTCGGACCGGCAGACGGGGCATCGGGCGGCAAGACCCTTCGTTTCAATCCATTAACTCTGCTGCCAAATCTCGTTGACCGCATCATGGCCGAGGCGTAATTTCCTTGGCGATGACGGGTTTCGATATTGCTATCCTGCTCCTGGTCGGAGTGATGGCCATTACCGGCTTCATGCGCGGCTTCGTCGAGGAAATGCTCGCATTGGCGGCATGGATATTTGCGCTTTTCGCCATTCGCTTTCTCCACCAGCCGGTCACGCTCTTTCTCGAACCGCATATCGGCACAGCATCCGGGGCTGGCGTGCTGGCCTTCGCGCTGTTGATGCTGGTTCCCTATGCCGTGGTGAAACTGCTCGCCCGCAAGATGGGCGATGCGTCCAAGAGCTCGTTTCTGGGGCCGATAGACCGGGTGCTCGGTTTCGGTTTTGGGGCGATCAAGGGCATGATCGTCGCGGTACTGGCCTTTTCGGTGCTCGTGCTGGGCTATGATACGGTTTGGGGCGCGGGCGGCCGGCCAGTCTGGATCACCCAGGCGCGAACCTATCCGTTCGTCAATGCGGCCAGCGAGGGGCTGGTCAGGGTTATCGCGGAGCGTCGCAAGGCGGCTGTAGAATCCGAAACCAAGCGCATGCGTCAGGGCAAGTAGATGGCCAGTGCCGCGGCGCTCTATACGCCGCAAGTCCTGGGCCTGGCCACCAGCCTCGCCGCCTATCCATGGGACGACAGCCTCCCGCTGCAAGGTGACGCGCGCTCGAAAAGCTGCGGCAGCACGCTAATGCTCGGCCTTGGTCTCGATGACACGGGGCGGATCGGCAAAGTGGCTCTGCGCGCGCAGGCATGCGCCATCGGTCAGGCGGCGGCGGCGATTTTCGCCGGGGCCGCATTGGGATGCGATGGCATGCGAATTGCACAGGCGGAACAGCAATTGTCCTCCTGGCTGACAGCGGGCGCCGACTTGCCCGATTGGCCCGGGATCGAAATGCTGGAAGGTGCCCGGGCCTATCCGGCGCGGCACGGCGCGATCCGCCTTGCATGGCAAGCGGCAAGAGACCTGCTTCCCACAAGCTGAATGGCTCGCTAGAGCAGCCCCCGACACGATTGCAGCGGGGAGCATTCCATGGCCGAGGCCACGCCGGCACAACACATCGAACCGACAGCCTCCGACATCCGGCTGGTGATCGCCGCCAGTTCGGCGGGCACTGTTTTCGAATGGTACGATTTCTTCATCTACGGCACGCTCGCCGCCATTGTCGGCAAGACCTTTTTCCCGGCCGACAACGAGACCCTGCGCATGCTGCTGGTCTGGGCGGGTTTTGCCGTGGGTTTCGGCTTCCGGCCGCTGGGGGCGATCCTGTTTGGCTACCTGGGCGACAAGCTGGGGCGCAAATATACCTTCCTCGTCACTGTCACGCTGATGGGCATCGCCACTGCCGGCATCGGCATGATTCCCTCCGCTGCGACAATCGGGCTGGCGGCGCCATTCATCATTCTTGGCCTCAGGATTCTGCAAGGCCTGGCTTTGGGCGGCGAATACGGCGGCGCGGCGATCTATGTCGCCGAGCATTCCCCGCCTGAAAAGCGCGGCTATTATACCGGCTACATCCAGGCGGCGGTCGTTGGCGGTTTCGTGCTGAGCATCGCCGTGGTGCTGGCCTGCCGGTTGCTGATTCCAGAAGAGGCGTTCAACGCCTGGGGCTGGCGCATTCCCTTCCTGCTTTCGATTGTGCTTCTTGCGATATCGCTGTGGATGCGGCTCAAGCTCAATGAAAGCCCGGTGTTCAAGGCCATGCAGGAAGAAGGCGAGATCGCCGGCAATCCCTTCGTCGAGAGCTTCACCTATCCGGGCAACAAGAAGCGCATCTTCATTGCTTTGTTCGGCGTCACCGGCATTCTCACGACGATCTGGTACACGGCCTTCTTTACCAGCCTGTCGTTCCTCAAGGGGCCGATGCGAGTCGATCCGACTTCTGCCGAAGTTGTGGCGGGAATTGCGGCGCTGCTTTCCATGGGGCTCTATGTCGTGGTCGGCAAATGGTCGGACCGGGTGGGGCGCAAAAAGCCGCTGGTGATCGGCGCGGCGCTGTCGCTGCTGCTGATGTTCCCGCTGTTCTGGGGCATGGGTTCGCTCGCCAATCCAGGGCTGGCCGAGAGAGCGAAAGACACGCCGGTGGTAGTCGAGGGAAGCGCCTGCGCCACCGATCCCTTCGCCGATTTGTTCGGCCGCAAGCAAAGCGATTGCGGCAATCTGCTCGAAACATTGTCGGCCAGCGGTGTGGCCTATCAGGTAAAGAGGGCCGAAGCGCTTGCCTTGCAGGTCGGTGGTCAGCCCGTGGCGCTCGACCAGGCCTGGCTTACGGACGGCGCCGCCCGCAAGAAAGGTCTTGAGGCCGCTCTCACCCAACGCGGGTTCGATTTCACTTCGCAGAAGCCGGGCCTGGGCGCTCTGTTCGGCATTGGCGCCATGCTGCTGGGATTCGGTCTGCTTTCAGCTCTCACTTATGGCGGTGTTGCAGCTCAGCTTACCGAGATGTTCCCACCCAAGATCCGCTACAGCTCGATGTCGATTCCCTATCACATTGGCGCGGGTTATCTCGGGGGCTTCCTGCCGCTGATCGCCAGCTATATTAACGCCCGCACCGGCGATGCCTATTCGGGGCTGTGGTACACCTGGGCAATTGTCGCTTTCGGCCTGCTGGTGGCGATCTGGGGCCTCAAGGGCGGCCCGCCGCGCGAATTCGAGCAAGATGCCGAATGATCCGCCGCCGCCGGCGCTGAGGCTCGATATCGACCGCGAGGCGCTTGCCGCGAACTGGCGGGCGCTCGACCGGCTATCGGGGAAGGCGGCAGCGGGGGCGGCGGTCAAGGCCGATGCCTATGGGCTGGGTATCCAGGCGGCAATTCCGGTTCTGAGAGAGGCGGGGTGCCGGGATTTCTTCGTGGCGCACTGGAGCGAAGTCGCGGGATTGGAAGGGCTTGTCGAGCCTGCGCGCATTTCGGTTTTGCATGGCCCCCTGACCACGCCCGATGCGGCCTATGCCCGCGCGCGTGGCGTCAAGCCGGTAATAAACAGCGTTGCCCAGGCGCGGCGGTGGCTGGAGAATGGCGGCGGTTCCTGCGACTTGATGGTGGACACCGGCATCAACCGGCTGGGCCTGCCATTGGACCAGATTGCCGACGAGTCAGTTGCCCGGTTGGAGATCGACCTTCTGATGTCGCACCTGGCCTCGGCGGATGAGGACGTGGCGCTCAATGAACGGCAGAGGCGGCGCTGGGATGATTTGCGCCGCGCAGTTCCGCACCGCCGGGCAAGCCTGGCCAACAGTGCCGGGATCGTCCTGGGGGCGGGCTTTCACGGAGATCTTACGCGGCCGGGACTATCGCTCTACGGCGGCGTGCCGCGCCGCGAACTTGCCGGGGAAATCAGGCAAGTGGTGAGGCCCCAGGCAGCGATCATGCAGGTCCGCCAGGTCGAGGCGGGTGAGGGCATCGGCTACAATTGCACTTTCACAGCGCCGGTGCCGATGCGCCTGGGCACAATCGCTCTGGGCTATGCCGACGGCTATTTGCGGTGCTGGTCGGGCAAAGGCGTCATGCTGCACCAGGGGCGGCGTCTGCCGGTTCTCGGCCGCGTGTCGATGGACATGACTGTCATCGATCTCGCCAATGCCCCGGACCTGACCGAAGGCGATTGGGTCGAAGCCGAATATTCGCTGCCGGAAGCAGCCGGATTGACCGGCGTGTCGCAATACGAATTGCTTACTTCGCTCGGGAAACGCTTCGCGCGATGACGCTGATGCTGCGCAGCAAAGCTTTTGTTGCAATGCCGTTGCTGCACATGCTAACAGGTGATTTCCCGAGGTGAGGGTGCGTGGAATGGCAAATAGCGGCAAGAACGGCGATACCGTCATTATCAAGAAATACGCCAACCGGCGGCTCTACAACACCCAGTCCTCCAGCTACATCACGCTCGATCACCTCGCGAAAATGACGCGCGACGATGTCGACTTCAAGGTGCTCGACGCCAAGACCGGGGCGGATATCACCCACCAGATCCTGACCCAGATCATCATGGAAGAGGAATCGACCGGCGAGCAGATGCTGCCGGTCAAGTTTCTGCGCCAGCTGATCTCGATGTACGGCAATTCGATGCAGCGGATGGTGCCCCACTATCTTGAAGCCTCGATGGAGAACTTCTGCGCCAACCAGGCCAAGTTCGCCAAGGCCTTCGAGGAAAGCCTTGGCAAGAATCCTTTCGCCAAGATGGCGCAGCAAAATCTCGCAATGTTTCGCGCGGCGACCTCGGCCTTCATGCCCGAAACGGTGAAGCCTGCCAGCCCCAAACCCGACGATCTTTCGGCGCTGCGCGATCAAATGGCCGAAATGCAGAAGAAGCTCGACGCGCTCGGCAAGTAAGCCCTTCTTCGAGACCATTTGTGCGCGGCGCGCCAAGCGGCTAACGGCCCTCACATGAATCAGCCCACTATCCGTCACGCCCTTTCCGTCACCCGCCAGGCCGATTTCGCCGCCTGGTATCAGGATGTCATCGCCGAAGCCGAAATGGCCGAGGAATCGGGTGTACGCGGCTGCATGGTGATCAAGCCCTGGGGCTATGGCATCTGGGAGCGCATTCAGGCGCTGATGGACGCCCGGATCAAGGCGGCGGGCGTTGAGAACTGTTATTTTCCGCTGTTCATCCCGCTGAGTTACTTCGCCAAGGAGGCCGAACACGTCGAAGGCTTCGCCAAGGAAATGGCGGTCGTCACTCATCACCGGCTGATCGGCGACGGCAAGGGCGGCCTCGTGCCCGATCCCGAAGCGAAGCTCGAAGAGCCGCTGATCGTGCGTCCGACTTCGGAAACCGTGATCGGCGCGGCCATGGCGCGCTGGATCCAGTCGTGGCGCGATCTGCCGCTGCTGACCAACCAGTGGGCCAATGTCGTGCGGTGGGAAATGCGCACCCGCATGTTCCTGCGCACCAGCGAATTTCTCTGGCAGGAAGGCCACACCGCCCACGCTGACCGCGACGACGCCATGGCGGAGACCTTGCGCGCGCTCGAGATGTACCGCCTCCATGCCGAGCAGGAACTGGCCATGCCGGTGACCGCCGGAGAAAAGCCCGAGAACGAACGCTTCCCCGGCGCAGTCGCAACCTATTCGATCGAGGCGATGATGCAGGACGGCAAGGCGTTGCAGGCCGGCACCTCGCATTATCTCGGCACCGGCTTCGCCGAAGCGGCGGGCATCCAGTATCAGGACCGTGAAGGCAAGCAGCAGTTCTGCCACACCACCAGCTGGGGCGTCTCCACCCGCCTGATCGGCGGCGTGATCATGACGCATGGCGACGACGACGGCCTGCGCGTGCCGCCCACCATCGCGCCGCACCAGATCGTTATCGTACCCATGCTGCGCGAAGCGCCTGAAGACGCGGAAATCGTGGACTATTGCAAGGCCTTGCAGCGCGAGCTGGCCGCATTGCAGGCCTTCGGCGAGCCGCTGCGCGTCCATTGCGATCTGCGCTCGGGCAAGGCCTCGAACAAGCGCTGGGGCTGGGTGAAGAAGGGGGCGCCGCTGATCGTCGAGATCGGCGGGCGCGATGTCGCGGCGGGCAACGTCAGCTGGTTCCGGCGCGATGTGATGTACAACGAAGCGGGCAAGCTCGCCTCTTCGATCGACCCGCGCGACAAGTTCGCCGGCATAGCCGCAGCGGTGATCGAGGACATCCAGACCGACCTGTTCGCGGAAGCGGAAAAGCGCCGGGACGCGAATATCCAGACCGGCATTTCAAGCCTGGGTGAACTGGCTGAGTACTTCGGCGAGGACCGGCGCTATCCCGGTTGGGTCGAAACAAGCTGGTCGCGTCCGACCGGGGCCGACTTGGCCAAGGTCACCGAACAGCTCAAGGCGCTCAAACTGACCATTCGCAACACGCCGATGGGAGGCGAGCCGGCTTCGGGCAAATGCCTGTTCACCGGCAGCGATGCGGTTGAGCGGATATACATAGCGCGAGCCTACTGACGCCACACGCCGCGCCGCCTCACCTGTCTTTCGCCATTTCCGCCTTGTATGCATCGAGGTTGGCTGGCCGGCCCAGGAAATCCCGCACCATGTCGGCCGCCGGCTTCGATCCGCCCGGCGCCAGCACCAGCTGGCGATAGCGGTCGGCCGTTGCCCGGTCACGCAGGCCGTTTTTCTGGAACTGCGTGAACAAGTCATTGGCGATCACTTTCGACCACCGGTAGGTGTAGTAGGCCGCCGAATAACCAACAAGGTGCCCGAAACTGGCTTGCATCTGCGATTTATCCGGCATCGGCACCATGTTGTATTCGCGCTCGAGCCGCCGCGTTTCCGCGCCCAGATCGGCCGGAGGCACCTTCTGGTGCAGCCGGAGCGAAATGTTCGAAAGGCCCAGCTGGCGCATGTCTCCCAGGCCCAGATCGAAATAGCGCGCGCGGTTCATTTTCTCGACGAGCTCGCGCGGAATGGTCTCGCCCTTGGCGTTAACCGCAAATCCCTTGAGCGTGTCGAAATCGTAGACCCATTCCTCTAGCATCTGCGACGGCGCTTCGACGAAGTCCCATTCGGTCGTGATCCCGCTCACTCCGGCCCAGCGCCGCGAACTGCTGAACATGCCATGGAGCATGTGGCCGAATTCGTGCAGGAAGGTCTCGACGTCCCGATGTTCCATCAGTCCGGTCGCGTGGCCGCCCTTGGGCATGTTCATCACCAGTGCCGCCACCGGCACCGAACGGCCGGTTATTCCGTTGCGCAGGGGCACCATGTTGCCGTGATTGTATTTGCCCGGCCGGGGGTGCGAATCAAAATAGAATCGCCCGATCAGCCGGCCCTTGTCGTAGAGTTCATAGGATTCGACATCCGGATGCCAGGTTGCGGTTTTCCATGGGCGAATCTCGACGCCGAACAGGTCTTCGGTCAGCCTGAGAATGCCGTCGCGTGCATTGTCGTAGCTGAAATACTGGCGCACTTCCTGCCGGTCATAGCCGTATTCCTGTTTCTGGACGATCTGGCCCAGATAGCTGTTCTGCCAATGCTCGATCCGCGTTGCGCCCGGCTGCATGCCTTGCAGGACCGCCAGTTTCTTGGCGTAATCGCGTTCGGCGGCGGGGCGGGCGGCGCTGGCCATGTCGGTCAGCAGGCTCTCCACCTTGACAGGCGTATCGAGCATCTTGTTCTCGAGAATCAGCGCGGCGTAATTGGGCCGCCCCAGCTTGTTCGCCAGTTGCATCCGCAATTCGAGGATCCGGCGCAGCCGCTCGTCGTTCGCCGGCCAGGCACGAGTCAGATTGGCTTCGGTGAGCCGCTGGCGCAGGGCGTCGCTCCTGGCATAGGTCATCACCGGAGTGAGATCGGGATAGTCGGTCGAGATGACGATCTTGCCGTCCGGCCCGGGCTTGTGCGCATCGATGTAATCGGCGGGCAGGCCTTCAAGTTCGGCAGGATCGGCGGTCACGGTCTTGCGGCCGTCTGCAATCGCGCTTTCGAAATCGGTCGACAGGCGCGCCAGTTCGTCCTGCTTGGCCTGGACCTCGCGCCGTCCTGCCTCGTCGAGCGCGACGCCGGCCCGCTCGAAATCGGACAGCTGGCGTTTGAGATAGAGCTGAGTCACTCCGTCGGCCTTGCTGGTATCGATGGCCTTGAGTCTGTCGTAGACCCCGCGCGAAAGGCTGAGCTTGCTTGCGGCCGAATTGATCCGGACTTCGCAGTTGCCGCCTGCCTTGCGCCGGTCATCGTCGGCCATGACTTCGCGGTAAAGCGTAAATTCGCCCGCGGCCGCGCCGATAAGGTTCACAATGTCGTCATAGCGTTGCAGCGTGACATCGATCGAGGCCTTGCCTCGCTCGCTTTCGAGCTGGGCCTGCCTCCGGCCGATTTCGCCGACAAAGGCGTCGCAGCGCCGGTCGATTGTTGCCGCATCGGGCGCATCGGGCATGATCGAGCCGATAAATCTATCGACCGGAAGCGGATTGGCCTGAGCGGCTGTCGAAAATGCCGTGCCGAGAAGCAGCGCGGCAATGGCCGGTTTCATATCGGGTATTCCCATCTGGAACAGAAGACTGCCGCCTGATTAATTCGCTTCTCACGACGGCGCAATCTGGCTGGAGCGGTCACGGTTTGCCCATGTCCTGCGGGCTCGTGGCGCGAACGTGGAGAAAGTGTAAAACTGCATCGTTTGCGCGAAGCCGATATGGACACCATGCCTTTTTCGGGTGAAAGAAACCTGGCAGGCAAGGGCTTGGCCAAGCGAAAATTCCTTGCCGTCATGCGCCTGGGCGCATCATGCAAGGGGTGGCGGAATGCTTGACGCTGTCAAATACGGACTTCGCAATCTGTTTAATCTGCGTGGCCGCGATGCGCGCCAGACATTCTGGTATTTCGTGCTGCTGATCTTCCTCCTGAACTTCGCTTTCGGATTGTTGATTACCGTACCATTGGTCATCAACATGTTCTCCAACATCGTCGATGCCGCTCAGGCCGGCGCCAGCCCCGAAGCTGTCGAGGCACGGATGATGGGGTCGATGACCGGAATGCTGGAGCAGATGACCTGGCCGAGTGTCATCATCTCGGTTGTCACCGGCCTGATGCTGCTGCCAGGCCTGGTGAGACGACTTCATGATTCGGATATGAGCGGCTGGTGGGCGGCCTTGCCCGGGGCGCTCTATGCGGCAGCGATTTCGCAAACACCTGCGCAAATGCGGCGGACTGTCGAGATGATGGCCGCCATGGACCCGGCCAATCCGCCGAATTCCTACGACATGATGCGCGAACAAGGCCTTGTCGGGCTGGCTTCCTATGCCGCCATTGGATTGGTCATCTACTTTGGCGTGCGCAAATCGACACCGGGACCCAACCGCTATGGCGAGGCGTCGGCTTCGTTCTAGGGGGAAATTCTTTCATTCCGTTAACCGCAAGAGTAATGCAATTTGGAAAATTACGTGTTTTAGGGTCCCCCACGGGGAGAAACCCCTCCGACTTCAGTCGGATACTGGCTTCAGCCTT
>JBFWSE010000116.1:0-11408 GCA_050248535.1 Novosphingobium sp. | reverse complement strand
TGGTACAGTCCACTTGGGTAGTGGAGACAACGCAAAAAATCTCAATCCCCGTCGAGCAGGTTCCCCAGCCCGCCCAGCAGCGATCCCTCGCCCCGGCTCTGACCGCCCGTCGCTCCAGATGCAGCCAGCATGCGCGATGCCAGCCGCGAGAATGGCAGTGACTGGATCCAGACATGGCCGGGCCCGCGCAATCGCGCGAAGAATACGCCTTCGCCGCCGAAGAACATGGTCTTGACGTTGCCGGCACGCGTGACATCGAACTGGATCGAGGGCGTGAAGGCGGCGACGCAGCCGGTATCGATATGCAGTTCCTCGCCGGCCGCCAGCTCGCGCTCGATCACTGTGCCGCCCATCTGGACGAAGACCCAGCCATCGCCTTCGAGTTTCTGCATGATGAAGCCTTCGCCGCCGAACAGGCCGGTGAGAATCTTCTGCTGGAAGTGGATGCCGATCGAAACGCCCTTGGCCGCGGCCAGGAAAGCGTCTTTCTGGCAGATCAGCGTGCCGCCAAGCTGGCTGAGCCTGATCGGCAGGATACACCCGGGCACGGGCGCAGAAAAGGCGACTCGCGCCTTGCCCTGACCCTGATGCGTAAAGACCGTGGTGAACAGGCTTTCTCCCGTAACCAGCCGCTTGCCCGCGCCAAGCAGCTTGCCCATGAATCCGCCGCCGCTGGCCCCGCTGCCATCGCCGAACACTGTCGTCATTTCGATGGAAGCATCCTTCCACACCATGGCGCCGGCCTCGGCCACCGCGCTTTCGCCCGGATCGAGCTCGATCTCGACGAACTGCAATTCCTGGCCCTTGATTTCGAAATCGACTTCGTCACTCGAACTCATGTGCATCTCCATCGGTGTTTGAGGGAATTTGGATCAACCAGCCTTCTCGGCCTTTTTCTTCTTCATTGCATCGTGGAACCGGTCGGCCCAGCCGGGTTTGACCAGTTGCTCAGCGCGCACCAGCCGCAATTCGCCATCCGCGACATCGCGCGACACGGCGCTGCCCGCCCCGACAATGGCGTCCGCGCCGATTTTTACCGGGGCGATCAAGGCGCTGTTAGAGCCGATGAAGGCGCGCTCGCCGATCACGGTCTTGTATTTGAAATAGCCGTCGTAATTGCAGGTAATCGTGCCCGCGCCGATATTCGCCCCAGCGCCCACTTCCGCATCGCCGATATAGGAGAGGTGATTGGCTTTGGCGCCCTTGCCCAGCACCGACTTCTTGAGTTCGACGAAATTGCCAACCTTGCTTTTCTCCTCGAGCACCGCCCCCGGGCGCAAACGGGCGAAGGGGCCGACTTCCACACCGGAAGCCAGACGCGCGCCCTCGATATGGCAATTGGCGCGAATGGTGACATTGTCGGCGATCGAGACCCCGGGGCCGAAGTACACATTGGGTTCGATCAGCACGTCGCGCCCCAGTTGCGTGTCCCAGGCGAACCACACGGTTTCGGGCGCGATCAGGGTCGCGCCCTCGTCCATGGCGGCTCGTCTGCGGCGCTGCTGCCAGCGGGCCTCGGCTTCGGCCAGTTCGGAGCGGCTGTTGATGCCCGCGACTTCGCCGGGATCGTCCGTCGTCACCACCGCGCAGGCCCGCCCATCACCCAGCGCGATATTGACCACGTCCGGCAGGTAGTATTCGCCCTGGGCATTATCGTTGCCGACACGCGTAAGGAGATTGAACAGGTCGGCCGAGCGCACCGCCATCAGTCCCGAATTGCACAGGCGGCAGGCGCGCTCCGCCATGGAGGCGTCCTTGTGCTCCACCATCTTAACCACGCTGTCGCCATCGGCGATGACACGGCCATATTGTAGAGTATCCTCGGGCTCGAAGCCCAGCACCACGGCTGCGGGCTCATCCTCGCCATGCAGCCGCTCCACCATCGCCCGCATGGTCGCGGCGCTGACGAAAGGCACGTCGGCATAGAGCACCAGCACGTCGCCTTTGAAACCAGACAGCGCCGATTCGGCCTGCTGCACCGCATGCGCCGTGCCCAGTTGCGGTTCCTGCACGGCAATGGCGGCGCGATTACCCAGCGCTGCTTCGATCTGCTCGCGGCCGTGCCCGCAAACTACCACCTGCCGCTCCGGCGCCAGTTCCGCCGCGCTGGCCAGCAAATGCTCGATCATCGGCCGCCCGGCGATCTTGTGCAGCACCTTGTGCGTGCCGCTTTTCATCCGAGTGCCCTTGCCCGCGGCAAGCACGACGATGGCGAGAGGAGAATGCGTCCCAGTCATGGTTAACCCCATTGCCAGCAAATGCTTGCCGATTCCACAATGACGCGCCATCGCGCCGCGTCATGACCACAATTCCTTTCGACATGATCGGCTTCGACCTCGATGGCACGCTGCTTGACACCCATCTCGATCTTGCCGCGGCAGTCAATCACGCGCTGTCCGTGGCGGACCGGCCTTCGGTTCCTCCCAGCGAAGTGCGCGCCCTTATCGGCGGCGGCGGGCGGACCATGCTGCGGCGCGCACTGGAACTGACGGGCGGCGTCGATGAAGATCGCTTTCCCGGCCTGCACAAGGCCCTGCTCGACTATTATGAGGCCAATATCGCCGTACACACCACATTGTTCCCCGGTGGCCTGGCCATGCTCGATGCCCTGCAAGCGCGCGGCGTGGCGCTGGCCGTGGTGAGCAACAAACTGGAGGTCCTGACCCGGCAGGTCATTGCCGAACTCGGCCTGACCGAGCGGTTTTTTACCATTATCGGCGGCGATACGCTCGGGCCCGGAAGGGCCAAGCCGGCGCGCGATCCGATCGACGCGATGATCGAACGCGGCGGCGGTGGAAAGGCGGCATTCGTCGGCGACACCACTTTCGATATCGGTGCGGCCAGGGCCGCCCAGGTGCCCTGCGTTGCTGTAAGTTTCGGCTTCAACGACCTGCCGGCAACGGAATTGGGCGCCGACGCCGTGATCCACCATTTCGACGAACTGATCCCGGCACTTATAAAACTCGATTGAATGCCGCACTGCAACATGCCATGCGCGCCTTTCGCCCGCGTGCGGGATTCTCTCATTAGACACGGAGCCAAGCCATGACCATTTCCTTCAAGGACAAAGTCGCCATCGTCACCGGCGCAGGCGGCGGACTCGGCAAGGCCTATGCGCTTGAGCTGGCGCGACGAGGCGCGAAGGTTGTGGTCAACGACCTGGGCGGCGCACGCGATGGCACGGGGCATTCCGATGCAGCCCTGGCGGTCGTCGAGGAAATCAAGGCAGCAGGCGGCGAGGCCATGTCCAATGGCGGCAATGTCGCGGAATACCAGCAGATGGAAGAAATGGTCGCCAAGGCGAAGGAAGCCTGGGGTGCCGTCCATATCCTGATCAACAATGCCGGAATCCTGCGCGACAAGACCTTTATCAAGATGGACCCGGCTGATTTCGAACTGGTCGTGCGCGTCCACCTGCTGGGCAGCGCTTTTGCCACCAAGGCGGTGTGGGAAACCATGCGTGAGCAGAATTATGGCCGCATCCTGATGACCACTTCATCGTCGGGTCTGGGCGGCAATTTTGGCCAGGCGAATTACAGCGCGGCCAAGCTGGGTTGCGTCGGCCTCGCCAAGACGCTTCATCTCGAAGGCGCCAAGTACAACATCCGCGTCAACTCGCTGGCGCCGACTGCAGGCACCCGCATGACCGAAGATATCTTTCCCGAAGTAGCCTTCAAGCAATTCAAGCCGGAAAACGTCGCGCCCGCCGCTCTGTTCCTGGTATCGGAAGACGCGCCCTCCAACGCCATCGTCGGCGCGGGCGCAGGTGTCTGCCAGAGCGCCTGGGTGACGATGAACGAAGGCGTGCTCCTTGGCGAAAACGACCGCACTGTGGAAGGCTTCGCCGCAGCCTGGGCCAAGATCAGCGACCGCGCTGGCGACGCACCGATCGGCAACGGCATGGAACAATCGATGCATGCCATGGGCATGTTGCAGAAGGCGGCCGGGGGATAACCCACCGGGGCCTGTTGCCTGTCCCAGTTTGAGCCGCCGCCAAACGAGGCAGGGCAGAATTGCTGCGAGGGTGATATTCTCGCCGGAGCGGGCCGGATCGCCGGTGCGCTTCGTGGAGGTTGCCCATGTCCCTGCTCGCGATTGCTCCATTGACGCTGGCTGGTGCGGCCTTTCCGTCTCTTCGCCAGGCAGCCGAACCCGCCGAATCCCGCTGGGCTGTTATCGACCGCGTCGAAGCGGACAATTGCGATATGACTGTGACGGGTGATGGCCGGGTTTTCCTTTTCACCGTTACCGGGCTCAACCCCAACATCCCGGCCCGCTACCGGATTTCGAATGGCGACATGAAACCGATAGACTGGCGCGTCAGCTCGGACTCCAGTGGCAGTTTCGCAAGATACTACATGCCCTTTCGCTGGCACCGGCCGGGCGGAACTGTCACTGTGTCCCTGTCCAGTGCGAGCTGCACGATATCTTCATCGTTCGATTGGCGCCGGTCCGGCGCTTTAGTGCGCTGAAGCGCCGTCAGGCTTCGACCACTTTCATCAGCCGGCGTTCCAGCGGGAACAACACGCCGCCCAGTTCATGCCCGCGCTTGAGCACTTGCCCCGCTTCGCCAAACAGTGTCCACATACCCTGCCGCCCGCGCAGCTCCGGCCGTTTTTCGATCCGCGCCTGCGGATATTCGGCTGCGCGGCGAAAGGCACTGAACGTGGCGGCATCCTTGCCGAAATCCATCGCATAGTCGCGCCACAACCCGGCAGCGACCATGCGGCCATAGATATCGAGAATGCGTTGCAGTTCGTCGCGCTCGAACCCGACTTGCGCGGGTCTCCGCGCAGGCAAGGGAAAGGGCGTGACGACCGCGTTCAAGCGCTTTTCGCCCTGCCGTTCTTGCGCCCGGCACTTTTCTTGGCGGCCTCGGCATCGCGCTCTTCAAGCAGCATGGCCAGGCGCTTCTGCAGGGTTTCCAGCTCACATTGCAGCAGTTCGAGCTTTTGTGTCGCCGGATCGAAGCGTTCGGAGCATGGCGTGCCATAGGGCACGAAATTCTGCGTTTCGGGCTTCACTTCGACGAGGATCTGCTTGGCCGGAATGCCGACCATGGTCGCACCCTCGGGCACTTCCTTGGTCACCACCGCATTGGCGCCGATGCGAGCGCCCGCACCGACGTGGATCGGCCCGAGAATCGCTGCGCCCAGACTGATGATGACATTGTCGCCGATGGTCGGATGACGCTTGCCGCCTTCACCGCTGGTCGGGTTGGTGCCGCCCAGGGTCGAGCCCTGGTACATGGTCACATTGTCGCCGATCTCCGCGGTCTCGCCGATAACCACGAAACCGTGGTCGACGAAGAAATTCCGTCCGATCCTGGCCCCGGGATGGATGTCGATCGCGGTAAAGAAGCGGGACAGATGATTAACCCACCGGGCGAGGAAATAGAGCCGGGCCTTATACAGCGCATGCGCCACCCGGTGCCAGGCCATGGCCCATACACCCGGATAGAGCATCACTTCCCAGCGCGAACGAGGCGCGGGATCGCGTGCTTTGATCGAGTCCAGATAGGCGAGAAGTTTCCCCGGCATGACACTGATTCTCCCACTATTTGCCGTTCAAGGCAAGCGCGGTTCGCTGCCCCCTGCCAGCTCGTCAAGCGCATCGCGCCAGATCGCCATGCCCGGCGGCTGCTTTCGCTCCAGGCTCAGCCGGTCGATCGCCATGACGAGGCGTTCGACGCCCAGATGGCTACGCTCGCAGCGCGGGACAAGATAGGCGGCCGCAGAATCGTCCAGCACCAAGCCGCGCAACTCGGCGTGTAGGGCGATCAGTTCGCCCAGCATGGCGTCGTCCGGGGGGCCCACTTCGAGGCAGAGCGCCGCGCCGATGCGCGAGGCAAGATCGGGCAGTGCGATCTTCCACACTCCACCTTTTGCGCTGGTTACCAGCAGCAGCGGTGCGCCACTGGCCTGGGCGCGGTTCCAGCGGTGGAACAGCCCGGTTTCGTCCATCCGGTCGGCGTCGTCGATGGCCTCGCCCATTCCGCTTTCCGAGAACCACCTCGCCAGGATCGACTTGCCCGAACGAGGCGGGCCGCACAGCACGGCTGTGCGAAAGGGCCAGTTGCCTGCGTTTTCAAACGCCTCGATGACATGCGCGTTGGCGTTCCCCGCCACGATCCGCGAGGGAGCCGCGACCCCGGTTGCATCAAGGGGCAGCGCAATCTGGGACATCGCTAGCGTCTGATGCTGAGCGCGTTGCTGCCGACCGTCACCGACCAGCCGCGCGCGCGCAGGGCTGCGGCCAGCTCTTCCAGGCTGCCGCCATAGGTCACGCGCATCACCGATGTTCCGCCGATGGCGATGCTGGTGGTCGAAGCGCCGCGCACTCCCGAAGCCCCGCGAACCGATCCCAGCGCCGAATCGACGGCCTGCGCATCCGGCGAATTGAACTGGACGACAAAGCTCGATGCGGCCTGTGGCGCGACAGCCGCCGATGCCGCAGGCGACGGCCCGTCCTCGCCCGGCCTGGCCGCCGAATCGGAATCATCTTTCGGCCTGTTGGCGGCCTCTATCGCGGCAAGCGCCGCATCGATCGACTGGGTTTGCGATACCAGTGTCGGGTCGGGCTTCAGCAGGCCGCGGCTCAGCGCGTCGCCATAGATCTTGTCCATCCGCTCCACCGCCTGGTCGAGCATGCCGGGGACACCGGCTTCGTCGTTGGCCGTCAGCGTGAAGGATTCGAGAAAAGTGCTGTCAGGTCCATATCGCGCCGTGAATGTGCCGCGCACCGGTCCGCCTGGCCATTGGCGCTCAAGCCTCGCGACGGGGATCAACACATCGGAGGCGGAGAACTGGTCGAGAACCGTGCGCCACCAGCCGCGGCTGCGCCGGCCGGCCTGCCCCGCCGTCAGCAACAGCGAATCGCCGCCCGAACCGATCGGCCGGACGTAATCGATGGCACTGGCCCCATTGCTGTAATTGGCCCAGGCGCGCTGCCAGGGCGTGCGCACTTCGAATACCTGTTCGGCGCCTCCGGAATAGAGCACCGGTAAAACCAGCAGCGGCGCGGAATGCGACGCAGGCCTGCCGCCCTGGTTCAAAAGTCCTCCGGCCCGCTGGCGGTCGAACACAACCCCCAGTTTGGCGACATAGCGATGCGGCCCAATCTGCTCGTGCTCAATCACTATGGCGAGGACCATGCTCTCGATCTGGCTCTCGCTCATCGAGGGCCCCTTGAGCAGCAGCCAGCCCTTGCGCTGCGCCTCGCGCCATCCGGCCATCCGCGCTTCCTCGGCGGTCTTGCCTGTGGTTTCGACCTCAATGCCGCCGATGTGGATATCGCTGGAAGCGGCGACCGGCGGGATGCCGCGGTCGCCTTCGATCTGCGCGATCAGCCGGTCCGGACCGATTACGGCCAGCGCCAGGGCGAACAGAAACGCCAGTCCCAGAA
Organism: Novosphingobium sp.; assembly: GCA_050248535.1. GTDB lineage: Bacteria > Pseudomonadota > Alphaproteobacteria > Sphingomonadales > Sphingomonadaceae > Novosphingobium. Next base: position 4,004 of record JBFWSE010000116.1, on the reverse strand, counting down.
ACAACTGGGCGGCCGGGCCTGGGCGGTACGATCGCGCGCGCTGTGAGAGGATTGCAATTGCCATCGGTGAAAACCGAGGGCCTTTTGCCCAAACGGTCATGGAAATCCAAGTGCGAAAAGGATAGGCGGCTCAAGATGTCTAACAATCCACCGCCCAAGAGCTATTCTTATGAACAGGCTGGCGTCTCGATCGCCGCCGGAAACGCGCTGGTAAAGGCCATCGGACCGCTGGCAAAAGCGACCGCGCGGCCGGGCGCGGACGCGGAGTTGGGAGGATTCGGCGGGTTCTTCGACCTTAAGGCGGCAGGCTTTTCCGACCCGCTGCTGGTAGCGGCCAATGACGGAGTCGGAACCAAGGTCAAGCTGGCGATCGAACATGACCGGCACGATGCCATCGGCCAGGACCTGGTCGCCATGTGCGTCAACGATCTGATCGTTCAGGGCGCCGAGCCGCTGTTTTTCCTGGATTACTTTGCCACCGGCAAGTTGGACAATGGAATCGCGGAACGAGTCGTGGCCGGGATCGCCGACGGCTGCCGGCTCGCAGGCTGCGCCCTGATCGGCGGCGAAACGGCCGAAATGCCCGGCATGTATGCCCCGGGCGACTACGACCTTGCCGGCTTCTGCGTCGGCGCGGTCGAGCGCGGCGAACAACTGACTGGCGACCGGGTGGCCGAGGGCGATGTGCTGCTGGGCCTTGCCTCCTCGGGTGTCCATTCCAACGGCTATTCGCTGGTTCGGCGGCTGGCTGAGGATCTGGGCTGGAAAATGAACCGCCCTGCCCTGTTCGATGCCGAGCGCCTGCTGATCGACCATTTGATCGAACCCACCCGAATCTATGTGAAGAGCCTTCTGCCAGTGATCCGCAGCGGGCGAATTCACGCATTGGCGCATATCACCGGCGGCGGCCTTCTGGAAAACATACCCCGCGTACTGCCCGACGGCCTCCACGCCCATGTTAGTGCAGACGCCTGGGAACAGCCGCGGCTGATGGCTTTCCTTCAGGCGCAGGGCAACATCGAACCCGGCGAAATGGCGCGGACATTCAATTGCGGCGTGGGCATGGTGCTGTCAGTCGGCGCAAGCGATGCCGAAGGCGTGACCTCCGACCTCGAAGCAGCCGGCGAAGAGGTGTTCCGCATCGGTCAGATACGCGCAGGAGAGCGTGGCTGCACCGTCTCGGGCGGCAGCGAAACATGGAGTGCGCGCGAAAGCTGGGAGGCGACGCGCCTTGCCTGAGCGCGCAAAGGTCGCCGTGCTGATCTCGGGCAGCGGCACCAACATGGCGGCGCTGCTCTACGCCAGCCGGGCCGAAGACTGCCCCTACGAAATCACGCTGGTCGCCAGCAACAAGGCCGAGGCAGGCGGCTTGAAACTCGCCGAAGCCGAAGGCGTTCCCACGTTCGTCCTCTCGCACAAGGGCATGGAACGGCTCGATCACGATATGGCGATGCATGCGGCGATTTGCGCCAGCGGCGCGCAATATGTCGCGCTCGCGGGTTACATGCGGATTGTCACGCCGGAGTTCGTCAGCCGTTGGGAAGGCCGGATGCTCAACATCCACCCTTCGCTGCTGCCCAAATACCCGGGCCTGCACACCCACGAGCGCGCGCTCGAAGCCGGAGACAGCCATGCCGGCTGCACCGTCCATCTCGTCACCGCCGAATTGGACGATGGCCCGATGCTCGGTCAGACCAGAGTGGCCGTCATGCCAGGCGATACTCCTGACTCGCTCGCCGCGCGCGTGCTGATTGCCGAACACCAGCTCTATTCGCGCTGCCTGGCTGCGCTGATCGCCAGCCAAACCTCGCCTGAGGCCATGATCGCCCAAGTGCGCGAACGCGCGCTTGCCCTTGCCGAAGTCGACGAAGTTGTCTCGCACGGCATGCCCTGTTTCGGCGTGATCAAGGGCAAGAAATTCGCCTATGTCAGCCGGGACCATCACGGCGATGGCAAGCTGGCCCTGCTGGTCAAGATCAGCGGGCTCGACGAACAGCAGCAGCTGATCGAGAACGACCCCGAACGCTATTACCGCCCCGCCTATTTCGGCGACGGCTGGATCGCCATGCGCATCGACCGTGGCGACAACGACTGGCAGGCAATCGGCGACTGGCTGGCGCGCAGCTGGCGCGCGGTCGCGCCGAAACGGCTGACGGCGCTGCTCGACGCGGCGGACGAGTTCTAGCCCGTGGCCCTTCCCCCTGACCGCCTGGACCGCTTCGCCCGCCATATCGTCCTGCCCGAAGTGGGCGGCGCAGGTCAGGTCGCGCTGGCCAATGCCCATGTCGTGCTGATCGGCTGCGGCGGAATCGGCTCGCCGGCACTGCAATATCTCGCCGCCGCGGGCATCGGGCGGCTTACGCTGGTGGATAGCGATGTGGTGGAAGTATCGAACCTGCAGCGCCAAACCATTTTCACATTTGCCGATATTGGCAGGCCCAAAGCGCAAGTGGCGGCTGAATGGATTGGGAAATTCGACCCTGCCCTCGAAACCCGCGCGGTCGTTGATCGGATAGGGCGTGATAACGCCGCGCGAGTCGTCGGGGGTGCCACTGTGGTGCTCGACGGGTGTGACAACTTCGCGACTCGGCTGGCCGTCTCCGACGCCTGTGTGTCCGGGGGCGTGCCGCTGACCAGTGCGGCGCTGGGCCGCTTTCAGGGCCAGGTCGCCAATTTCGCCGGGCACTTGCTAGGCGAGGCCTGCTACCGCTGCTTCGTCGGCGATGCCTTCGACGCCGACGATTGCGACACTTGCGCCGCGGACGGCGTGCTGGGAGCCATGGCGGGGACAGTGGGCAGCTTCGCCGCGATGCATGCGATCAGAATCATACTGGCGGGCCACGCCGCGTTTGGCGATCCGCTATGGGGCAAGCTGCATGTGATCGACGGACTGGCGCCGTCGATGCGCAGTTTCCGGATCGCCAAGGATCCGGAATGCCGCGGGTGTTCAGGCGCCGGCTAGCACTTGCTCCACCCAGGCTGGCACAATTTCCGTCGCCGGTCCGTGGCGGCATTCGTGGAACCAGGCCGATCCTTGTGAGGGCTCCAGATTGAGCTCCAGGGTCCGGGCGCCGATGTCTCTGGCGCTGCGGACAAAACCAGCCGCCGGATAGACCGCGCCTGAAGTTCCTATCGAGACAAACAGGTCGCACTGACGCAGCGCCGCGTATATCTCGCCCATTCGATAGGGCATTTCGCCGAACCAGACGACATCGGGCCTGAGCGCCCTTGCCTCGCATCGCGGGCAAGGCGGCCGGTCGATCAACGGCGCGCGCCAGGGCGATCGCTCGTCGCAAGACGTGCACCAGGCCAGCAAATGTTCGCCATGCATGTGGAGCACCGACCGCGCGCCCGCCCGCTCGTGCAGGTCGTCGATATTCTGGGTGACGATCAGCAAGGAATTGCCCAAGCCCCGCCGGGCCCATTCGGCATCGAGCCGGGCCAGCGCGAAATGGGCCTCGTTCGGTACCTTCTCCTGAATCGCCGCCCGGCGCATATCGTAAAACGACAAGACCAGATTCGGATCGCGGGCAAAGGCTTCGGGCGTGGCGACGTCTTCGGGCCTGTAGCGTTCCCACAGACCGCCCGCTGTCCGGAAGGTATCGATCCCGCTTTCGGCGCTCACACCCGCGCCGGTGAGGATCACGATATTGCGAAAGCTTCCCATCGCCGCCATGAAGCATGCTCCACAGGGGATAAGCAATGGCAAGAATCGGGATCATCGGCAGCGAAGGACGCATGGGCCATGCCATCGCCGATGCCATTGCCGCCGCAGGCGAAACGCTTGCGGGGGGAATCGACGTGGGGGGCGATCTGCTGGCGCTCGCCAAGGCGAGCGACGTCATGGTCGATTTTTCCAGCCCAAAGGCGCTCGAGGCCAATCTCGATGCCGCCATGGCGGCAGGCGTGCCGCTCGTGGTCGGCACAACCGGCCTGGAAGAACGCCACCACTGGCTGATCGACAGCGCCTCGCAGCATGTGGCTGTCTTGCAAACCGGCAATAC
>JBFWSE010000115.1:0-11413 GCA_050248535.1 Novosphingobium sp. | reverse complement strand
TGGCAAATCGACTTTGCTGCGCGCCTTCAACCGCATGAACGATACAATCGTCGGCGCCCGGGTCGAGGGCGAAATCCTACTGGACGGCGAAGATGTCTATCGTGCGGGCATGGACGTCGTCCAGTTGCGCGCGCGCGTTGGTATGGTGTTCCAGAAACCCAACCCCTTCCCCAAGTCGATTTTCGAGAACATCGCCTATGGCCCCAGGATTCACGGACTCGCTTCTGGCAAGGCCGATCTGGACGAAGTCGTCGAACGTTCGCTGAAGCGCGCGGGCCTGTGGGACGAAGTGAAGGACAGGCTGGCCGACAGCGGCACCGCGCTTTCGGGCGGCCAGCAGCAAAGACTTTGCATTGCCCGGGCAATCGCCGTTGATCCCGAAGTCATCTTGATGGACGAGCCCTGCTCGGCGCTCGACCCCATCGCCACTGCCCGGATCGAGGAATTGATCGACGAATTGCGCGAGCGCTATGCCATCGTCATCGTCACCCATTCGATGCAACAGGCCGCACGCGTTTCACAGCGCACGGCCTTTTTCCATCTCGGCAAGATCGTCGAGACAGGCGACACGTCCGATATCTTCACCAATCCAAAGGAAGAGCGGACAAAGGATTATATTACAGGCCGCTACGGCTAAGGTAGGCTTATGGCACTTGAACACACCGTAAAAGCTTTCGACGAGGACATCACCCGGCTGCGCGGGCTGATCGCCGAAATGGGCGGCCTGGCCGAAGTGGCGCTGACCGATGGCATAGACGCGCTGATCAAGGGGTCTCAGGAGCTCGCCGAGCAGGTAGTCGCGCGGGACAGGCGCCTCGATGCACTGGAAGCCGAAGTGGACAAGCTGGCAGTGCGAGTCATTGCCCTTAGGGCACCCATGGCCGTCGATCTGCGCGAAGTGATCGCGGCGCTCAAGATAGCAGGCGTGATCGAACGTATCGGCGATTATGCCAAGAACATCGCCAAGCGTACGAACCGGATCGAAGAGCGAAAGCGCTTCGAGCCGCTAACCCTGATTCCCGCCATGGCGGCAGTCGCCGGCGAAATGGTTCATGACGTGATGACGGCCTATGCCGCCCGCGATCCCGAACTTGCACGAGCGGTCGTCGAACGGGACGAAAAGGTCGATGCCTTCTACAATTCGATTTTTCGCAATCTCGTCAGCCACATGATGGAAAATCCTTCGTCGATCAGCAGCGCTGCGCAATTGCTGTTTGTCGCGCGCAATATTGAACGGATCGGCGATCATGCGACCAATGTCGCGGAGATGGTCTACTACGCGGCGACCGGCGACTATCTGACCGACCGGGAAGACCTGGCAGGCGAATGAAACACAAGCCCAAAGTGCTGCTGGTCGAGGACGATCAGGCGCTCGCGGAACTGCTCGAATTCCGGTTCCGCACCGAAGGTTACCAGGTGCGCTCGACGCCCGATGGCGACGAGGCGCTGATGCTCGCCGTCGAAGATGCACCCGATTTGGTCGTGCTCGACTGGATGATCGAAGGCACCAGCGGCATCGAAGTCTGCCGCCGCCTGCGCCGTGGCAAGGACACTGCGCATGTGCCGATCATCATGCTCACCGCGCGCGAGGCGGAAGACGACCGGGTGCGCGGACTGGAAACAGGCGCCGACGACTATCTGACCAAGCCCTTTTCTCCGCGCGAACTGATGGCGCGGGTGGCGGCGATCATGCGCCGGATCAGGCCGGCGCTTGCCGGCGAGACACTCAACGTCGGCGATCTGGCGCTCGACGCCACGGCCCACCGTGTCACGCGCCTCGGCCAGACGGTTTCTCTCGGCCCAACCGAATTCCGCCTGCTCAAATTCTTCATGGAACATCCCGGCCGGGTGTTCTCACGCGAACAGTTGCTCGACGCGGTCTGGGGGATCGACAGCGATATCGAACTGCGCACGGTGGATGTTCATATCCGGCGGCTGCGCAAGGGCATCGAAGTGGACGGGGCGCCAGACCCCGTGCGCACCGTGCGTTCGGCGGGCTATGCGCTGGAGGCAGTTTAGCTCCTGGGCTAAAGACACAGATCATGAATGCCGATGAAACCTACCGCTCGAAACTGTGCAGCGCCCAGCAGGCCGCCAGTCTGATCGAGAGCGGCAGCGATGTCGCCATGGGCATGGCAGTGGCCGAGCCCCCGGCCCTGCTGGCGGCCCTGGGCCATCGCGTCGAGCAGGGCGAGCTTGCGGGCCTCAGGCTGTGGTACTTCCATTCGCTCGAACACGCCGCGTCGACCGTGCTGCGCCGCGACCTTCTCGACCGGGTGCGCCCGCGCTGCATGTTCCTGAGCGCCGTCGAACGGCGCCTGATCAGGGAGAGCGGCGATGGCCCAAGCCCTATCGATTTCGTCCCCGTCGCATTTAGCGAATCGCCACGGCTGCTGTCCGAGGAAGTGGCGCTGGACGCTTGCATCACCACTGTCTCGCCGATGGACCGGCACGGCTTCTTCACTTTCGGCACAAGCAACGACTACACGTCCACGGCGGCGCGTGCCGCCAAGCGGCTGATTGTCGAGGTCAACCCCGACATGCCGCGCGTATTCGGCGAATCGCACCTTCATGTCTCCGAAGTCGATGCCATCGTCGAGCACCGCGCGCCCTTGATCGAAGTCACGGAACAGACGGCGGAACCAGAAGACGAAACCATAGCCGGGATCATTGCGGAGATGATCGACGACGGCGCCTGCCTGCAAATGGGGATCGGCGGCCTGCCGGGCGCGGTTTGCGCACGGCTGGCCAATCGCAAGGACCTGGGCATTCACACCGAACTCCTGACCCCGGCGCTGGCCCGGCTCGCGCAGACGGGCGCCGTCAGCAACCGTCGCAAGGCGACTTTCCCGGGGCGCAGCGTGTTCACTTTCGCCATGGGAGACAGGCCTTTCTACGAATGGCTCGACGACAATCCGGCGCTCTACAGCCTGCCCGTCAATCTGGTGAACGATCCCCGCCACATCGCCAAGAATCCGGGCGTTGTCTCGGTCAACGCGACGCTTCAGATCGACCTGGGAGGCGCTTGCAATTCCGAACACATGCTCGGCCGCCAGTATTCCGGCTCGGGCGGCCAGCTCGATTTCGTGCGGGGCGCGAATGCCTCGGAAGGCGGTATTTCGATCATCGCCTGCCGTTCGACGGCGCGAAACGGGGAAGTCTCGCGCATCGTGCCGAAGCTCGAAGGCCCGGTGACGACGCCGCGCAACGACGTGCACTATATCGTTACCGAGTTCGGCTGCGCGGAACTGCGCGGCAAGTCGCTGAAAGAACGGGCAGAGGCCCTGATCGGGCTTGCCCATCCCCGCTTTCGCGACAAACTGGCGCGAGCGCTCTGACCGGCCCGTCATCGCACAGCGGCGGAAATGTCTGGCGGCGCTCTCGAAGGCATGGGGCGGGCAATCAGGGCATTGCCATAATTCTTTTCGAGCACGATCGTCCGGTCGAAATCCGCCTTGGCGCGTTCGTATTGGCCGAGCCGGTGCCAGGCCAGCGCGCGATTGTTCCAGCCTTCGGCAAGATCGGGGCGCAGGCGGATGGCTTCATCGAAGTCGGCGATGGCCGATTCGAAACGGCGCATCCGGAACCAGGCGACACCGCGATTGACGAAGGCATCCGCGAAGCCGGCATTCAGCCGGATTGCGTGGCTATAATCGGCAATGGCGCGTGTGAGGTTATCCTTCTCGCGCCAGGCATTACCCCGGTCGAACAGGACCATGGCAAGGTTCTCGCGCCGCTCCATACCGCGCCGCAGGAGCGTGGTGCATGCCGCGATAGCTGCGTCTGAATCGCTTTCGAGGCAGCGTTTCCACGCTTCGGCCTTGCGTTGCCCATGGTCGCTCGCCGGCGATTGCGCGGCACCCAATGCTGGCAATGCGATTGCACACCACAGTACTCGCGCGCGCACGATCACCCCACCGCAGGGTCGGGCCTGCCGCCGCCGAAGCGCTCTCGCCAGCGTTCCATGGCTTCCTCGCCGACAAAGGGATTCTCGCGCCGTTCGCGGCCCATGGTGGACGTCTCGCCATGGCCGGGCACGAAGCCGACGTCGTCGCCCAAGGCAAACAGCTTGTCGCGGATCGAATGGACCAGCGTCGGCAAATGCCCGTCGCCGTGTTCCCAGGCGCCAATCGCGCCGCGAAACAGGATGTCGCCAACCCAGGCCTGACGGCTCGAAGGACTGAAATAGGCGACGTGGCCCTTGCAGTGGCCAGGGCAATGCAGCACTTCGAGCACTTCCGCGCCGAATTGCACCCGGTCGCCATGTTCGAGCCAGCGCGTGGGCGAATAACTCCTTGCGCCCTGGATGCCATGTTGCCCGGCAAAGTTGGGAATATTGGCGACGACGTGCTCGTCGCCCCGGTGGGGGCCGAGAATCTGCACGCCGGTGAGCTCCGCCAGTTGCGCCGCGCCGCCGCAGTGGTCGAAATGGCCGTGCGTCACCAGAGCCACTTCCGGCTCCAGCTCCATCAGTTCGAGGAAATTGAGCAGTTCCGGAATGTCCCCGCCCGGATCGATCACCGCGGCCTTCATCGTCTTCTCGCACCACAGGATCGAGCAGTTCATCTGATAGCGCGTTACTGGCAGGACATCGAATTCCATGGGCGGATTATGGACCAACCAGGGCCGAACGCAAACCCGGCATGGCCCACCACAGAACTGCCGCTGCAATGCCGAGATAGGCCAGGCCAACCCCGAGATCGAGCCAGCGGCGCACTTCGGGACGGGAAATCGCCACATTGAGGCGAGTGCCGGCGTAGATGTAGGCCAGACTCACCACAACATCGATCGACAGCGCCACAATCGCGAGCGAGACCACTTGCGGCGCTGCCGGGCGTCGCATATCGACGAAAGGCGGCAGGATCGCCGAAACATAGACCAGCGACTTGGGATTGCCGAGGGCCACCGCGATCCCGTCGCGAAAGGCATGGGCGGCAGGGCGCGATACCGCCCTCGCCTCGCCCGAATGGCCCCTTATGGCGCCGCGCAGCGCCTCAAACCCCATCCAGGCCAGATAGAGCGCGCCCACCAGCGATAGCAGGGCAAAGGCCAGCGGCACGGTCTTCAGCATGACGCCAAGGCCAAAGGCCGCCATAATGAACCACGCCAGGTTGCCCAGTTCCAACCCGGCCATGGCAGCTAGCCCGCTAGCCGAGCCGCGCCAGACCGCCTGAGTCATGACGAACATCATGTTAGGGCCCGGCACGACACTGGTGACTGCAGTGACGAGGGTGAAGGCCACGAGCTGCTGCGTTGCCGCCAGCCGGCCTCAGAACCGGTTGTAAGTCAGCACTTCGGACACCGGCTTGCGCCAGGCGCGCCTGAAGTCAGTGCCTTCGGTATAGGCAATCGGGAAGAAACCGACCTGGGTATAGTCCTCATAAGGAATGCCCAGCAGTTCGGCGATCTCGCGCTCGCGCCGCGAAGTGACCGTCGCCCAGATCGAGCCCAAGCCGCGCTCGCGCAGGGCGAGCATGAAGCTCCACACCGCCTGGACGATCGAGCCCCACATCGAGGCTTGCGTCACCACGTCAGTGCCGTCGGGCCGGCTGGGCATCAGCGGGATCAGGATCGCGGGCATATGCGGCAATTTCTCGACCAGGGCATAGGCCGAATCGAGGATCTTGTCCTCGCGCGGAATGCCGCTGTCGAGTGGATTGACCGTGGGCATGGAGCCGTCGTTGAGCAGGCCCATGGCTGCCTTGTACTCATCGGCCAGCTTGGCGACCATGGCGCGATCATCGACCACGACCCAGCGCCAGGTGTTGCGGTTCGATCCGTTGGGGGCCTGCAGGGCCAGATCGAGGCATTCCTCGATCAGGTCGCGCGGCACCGGCCGGGTAACATCGAGCCGCCGACGCACGGCACGGGTGGTGGTGAGGACTTCGTCGACGCTGAGGCCCAGCTTCATGGCATGCTCTCCCGGATATCTCCGGGAGAGTGTAGACTAAGCCACGGTAGGCTCAAGCAGTCTCGACCAACCGCGCCAAGCCCACCCTATTCGTCCGGATCGCCCGGGGCCGGGATTCCCGGCAGCGGCGCAGCGACCGGCGGGGCTTCCGGATCGAGTTCGTGCACTTCGACTCTGCCCTGTCCCAAATGGCTCTTGTGGTAGCTGTAGGTGAAATAGACCACCAAACCGATCAGGCTCCACCCCGGCAGGAAAAGCATGGCGGCAAATGGCAGATTTAGAAACAGGAACACGCACCCGAACATTGTCAGTGGCGCAACCAACCAGACCAGCGGTACGCGAAAACCGCGCGCCCGTTTGGGATCGGTCCGCCGCAGGACAAGCACTGCAATCGCCACCATCAGGAAGGCATAGAGCGTCCCGGCGTTCGAAATATCGGCCAGCTGTCCGACAGGGAAGAAGGCGGCGGCTATCGCCACGACAATACCGGTTATCGCGGTTACCACATGCGGCGTCTTGAACCGGGGATGCACGGTGCTGAGCTTCTCCGGCAGCAGTCCGTCGCGGCTCATCACGAAGAAAATGCGGGTCTGGCCGAAAATCAGCACGAGAATGACCGATGGCAGAGCAAGGAACGCCGCGATCCCCAGCAGGTTTCCTACTCCCGAAAAGCCGATGGTGCGCAGCACGTGCGCCAGCGCTTCCTTCGAACAGACCAGCGCATCGGCATATTGCGGCAAGGCGCACTGACGGGCGAGCTCGGGCGAGCCGGCCTCGAGCGGCACGCCGCCGCCCATGATCGGCTGGCCGCCAAGTGTGCCGATCGCGCCGGCGGCGACAAGAATATAAAACACCGTGCAGAACAGCAGCGAGCCGACCAGCCCGATCGGCACGTTGCGCTGCGGGTTCTTGGTCTCTTCCGCCGCGGTCGAAACCGCGTCGAACCCGACATAGGCGAAAAACATCGTCGCCGCCGCTCCGACCGCGCCGACCCCTGTGCCGAAGCCGCCGAACACACCTGCAGGCAGGAAGGGGTTGAACTTTTCGCCGCTGAAGTGCGGGCTGGTGAAGGTCAGGGCGACGAAGGCCGTGAGCGCAGCGACCTTGACGGCCACCAGGATCGCATTGACCTTGGCGCTTTCACTTGTGCCGATGATCAGCAGGCCAGTGACCAGCAGCGCGATCAACAGGGCAGGAAGATTGATCAGCCCCCCCTCGACTCCGCCGAGAGCCAGTGGTCCGGCGCTAAGCCAGGTTGGCAAATGTATGCCCAGCCCCTCATTGAGTATGGTACCGGAGAAATAGCCCGACCAGCCGACGGACACGGCCGAGGCGGCGATGGCATATTCCATGATCAGCGCCCAGCCTACGGTCCAGGCAAGGAATTCACCCATGGTGGCATAGCTGTAGGTATAGGCGCTGCCCGCGACCGGGATCATCGCGGCAATCTCAGCATAGCAAAGCGCCGCAACGATGCAGACAGCGCCGGCAATAGCAAATGCCAGCATCAGGCCCGGCCCCGCCTTCTGCGCGCCCACTGCGGTGAGCACGAAAATGCCGGTGCCGATAACGCAACCGATCCCGAACAGCGTCAGCTGGAACCAGCCCAGCGATCGATGCAGCGATTTCTTCTCTGCCGTCGCCAGAATGGCGTCGAGCGGTTTGACGCGTCCGAACATGCCTGTCTCCCCAAGCCGGTCTGTGGGGCGGGAAGCTAGCGGCATGGGGGGCATTGGCAAGCGGCAAACGCCAACCCTTCCCCAGCTTGTCGCAAACGCCTAAAAGCCATGACCATGTCCACTACCTTTCAGCTCGACACCGCGACCAGCCGCGCCCATCCCAACCCCGCGCCCATGCGGCGGCTGACGGTCCCCGCGATCCGCAAACGCAAGCAGGACGGCGTCACTGCCGAGCCGATCGTCATGCTCACCGCCTACACCGCGCGGCAGGCGCAGCTGCTCGATGCCCATTGCGACCTGCTGCTGGTCGGCGATTCGCTCGGTCAGGTGATCTACGGGCTCGATTCGAGCGTGCCGGTGACTTTGGAGATGATGGCGGCGCATGGTGCAGCTGTGGTGCGCGGCTCCTATCATGCGGTCGTCATCGTCGACATGCCCTTCGGATCCTATGAACAGAGTCCCGCTCAAGCCTTTGAATCGGCTTCGCGACTGTTGAAAGAAACCGGATGCGCGGGCGTCAAGCTCGAAGGCGGCGAGGCCATGGCGGAAACGGTCGAGTTCCTCGTCAAGCGTGGAATCCCGGTGATCGGCCATGTCGGGCTGACCCCGCAAGCGGTCAATGTGCTGGGCGGCTATGGCGCGCGCGGCAAGAGCGAGGCGGAGGCGAAGAAGATCGTCGCCGATGCCAAGGCGCTCGATGCGGCCGGCGCCTTCGCCATTGTCGTCGAAGGGGTGATTGAGCCGCTGGCGATCGAAGTCACCAAGGCCGTCGCCTGCCCCACCATCGGCATCGGCGGCTCCGCCCAGTGCGACGGGCAGGTTCTGGTGACCGAGGACATGCTCGGCATGTTCGAACGCGTGCCGCGTTTTGTGAAGCGTTATGAAGAGATTGCGAGCGTGATTTCAGGCGCGGCCGAGCGTTATGCGGCCGAAGTACGGGCGCGGACGTTTCCGGGGGTGGAGCAGACCTATCAGCCAAAGTAGCGGTCAGGAAAGCAGCCCGCCGTATTCCGCGCGCAAGGCCGCCTTCTGTACCTTGCCCATGGCGTTGCGCGGCAAGGCATCGACAATGATCGCACGGCGTGGCTGTTTGAACCGGGCGAGGCTGCCGGCAATGCCCGAAAGCACTGCCTCTTCGGAAAGCGCCGCCCCCTTTTCCGGCACGACAAGTGCGATCACGCCCTCGCCCATATCGGGGTGAGGCACGCCGATCACCGCGCTCTCGTCCACGCCCGGCAGCGCGTCGATCGCCTCCTCGATCTCTTTGGGATAGATGTTGAGCCCGCCGGAAATGATCAGATCCTTGGCGCGCCCGACCAAAGTGACGCGTCCATCTTCCTCGATCTCCGCGATGTCGCCGGTGACGAACCAGCCGCCTTCGCGAAATTCCTCTTTGGTTTTTTCCGGCATGCGCCAGTAACCGGCAAAGACATTGGGCCCGCGAACTTCGAGCACGCCCGGCCCCATCGCATTGCCGGCCTCGCCGCCATCCAGCCGCAATTCGACACCTGGCAAGGCATAGCCGACAGTTCCCGCCACACGCTCGCCGCCGGCATAGGGGTTGGAGGTGATCATCCCGGTCTCGGTCATGCCGTAGCGTTCGAGGATGCGCTGGCCGGTCTTCTCCTCGAAACGCTGGTGCGCCTCTGCCAGCAGCGGTGCGGAGCCGGAGATGAACAGGCGCATATGGGCGCAGGCCTCGGGCGTCAGTTCGGGCATCGAGGTGAGGCGGGTGTAATGCGTCGGCACGCCCATCAGCACCGTGCCCTGCGCGAACTGGGCAATGATCTTCGCCGGATCGAAGCCCCGGTGGAACAGCACCGTCGCACCCGCCAGCAAAGCCCCGTGCAGCGCCACGAACAGGCCATGCACGTGATAGATCGGCAGCAGGTGGATCAACACGTCGTCCGCACGCCAGCCCCACAGATCCTTGAGCGTCAGGGCATTGCTGAGCAGGTTGGCATGCGTCAGCATGGCGCCCTTGGAGCGGCCAGTGGTACCTGAGGTATAGAGGATCGCTGCAAGGTCCGATGCCTCGCGCGGTTCGACCGGCGCCTGTTCTGAAGGCAAGTCGTCGAGCAGTGAGCCGGTGCCGTCCGTCCCCAGAGTCACGAGCTTGCCCCCTGGCATCAGCCTGGCGACTTCCGCTTCGTCCTGCGGCCGGCAGACTGCGATAGATGGTTCTGCATTCTCGAGAAAATACTGAAGCTCACTTGAAGTATAGGCTGTGTTGAGTGGCACATAGACCAGGCCTGCCCGCTCTGCTGCGAGGTAAAGCAGAACATTTTCGGGCGATTTCTCGACCTGGACGACGATGCGGTCGCCAGGCCTGCCCCCCAGAGCCCGCAATCGCGCGGCCAGCCGCCCGGTGCGCGCATCGAGATCGCCGAAGCGCAGCACCACCTCGCCCTGTTCAACGAGAAAGGGCTTGTCCGGCACCTTTTGGGCCTGCTCGAGGAAATGGGCGACGATGTTGGCCTGGGTCATGCTGCACTGCTCGCGGGAATGCCGAAACGGTCGGAATAGAACTTGTAATATTGCCGTAGCTCGGCGCGATCGAGCCCGAACTCACTTGGATCGTACTCATGCAACCCATGCTTGTCGCGCGGCTGCTCGGCGCGCCAGCGCAGGACGTTGTCGCGGGTCTCCTGAGTCAGTTCCTCGCCGAGGAAGCTGTAGAGCCCTTCCAGCGAAGGAAACGGGTCCTTCTGGAACGGCGCGAAGTGGATATCGAAGAAGCGGTGCTCGTTGCCCTTGTCGCGGAAATCGATCATCCGCCGCATGCCGAGCGCACAGCTTTCGCGCATCACCGCGCCCATCCAGTGCTTGTCCGGGTGATCTGTGTTGTTACGCGACAGCTCGAAATAGAGATCGGCGACCGAAGGGATGACGTCCGCCACATCGCGGTGCGTCATCACATAGCGCGCATCGGGGAAGACCTTGTCGAGCGCATCGATCAGCAGGATATAGGTCGGGTTCTTGAGCCGCCAGTTCTTCGGCCCGCAACGCCACTGCAGCAGCTTCAGCACCCGCTTGACGTAGTGCATGGTCGGCACCAGATCGGCTTTGTGGTTGAACCATTCGGTGTAACTGGGGATGCGGAAGCTTGACTGGAACATCTGCGACTTGAAGTCGAAGCCCATGGTTACCTGGTCTTCGGTCGGCGAGGTCGAAGTGGAAGGCAGCATCTGCTTCATGCGCGGCGTCAGCTGCTCGCGCATGGCCATCTGCTCGTCCATCATCGCGATGCGCGGGTCGGTCCAGTAGGTCGCGGCCTCGGGCGGCGGGCAAGGGAACATGCATTCCCAGTTGCGCATGACACGCACATTGGGGTCCTCGCCCAGCTGGCAGTGAAGCGCGGTCGAGCCCGTGCGCGGCAGGCCGAGGACCAGCAGCGGCGCGACCACTTCTTCCTCGTCGATCTCGGGATGGCGGGCGTACCAGTCCTCGATCTCGAGCCGGCGCATCAGGAACATGGTGCACTGGCCCTCGTAGGAGGCCACACCCATTTCGTTCAGATCGGCCTCGCGATTGACCGAATCGGTGAGAATTTCGAGGCCTTCCTGCCAGCCGTCGGGGCCGAAATTGGATAGCCCGGTGGCGGCCTTGGCCCCTTCGATGATTTTGGCAACCTGGATCATGCACCGCTCTCCCAATCCTCCGACCCCGCTCGTCCTGAGCCTGTCGAAGGACGTTGCGCCACGCTCGACCGTCGCGCGGCTCCCTTCGCCAGGCTCAGGGTGAGCGGGAATTGGATGTGGCCTCGGTCAATCGCACTAGGCGAAAGCGGCCTCTTGCGGCAAGCTCTGCGGCAATGGGAGAG
>JBFWSE010000114.1:0-11514 GCA_050248535.1 Novosphingobium sp. | reverse complement strand
ATAGGCGCGCGCATGTTCCACCGGACCGCCGGCGTCCTTGAGGTCGCCGAATTTGACGCCCTTGTCCACCCGGCCATTGGCGACGTCGAGACAGGGGATGACGCGGACGCGGACGGTCATCTTTTTCCAGCCTCACGGCTGGAAGCGGCACCGGCCCGCTCCCCCGCCCGGCCACCCAGCAGTAATACCGTAGGGGTGGACGGGCGGGGGAGCGGGCCGGTGCCGCGCGAGGCGGCGGCTTTGCCGACGCCGGTCAACGCACAGACTCCGCCATCTGGATCGCCGCCGCCAGGTCCAGCCGCCCCTCGAACAGCGCCCGGCCGGTAATCACGCCCTCGATGCCATCATCGGCATGCAAGGCAAGCAGGCGAATATCGTCGAGACCCTTGACACCGCCCGAAGCAATCACCGGCAGATCGACCCGCCGCGCGAGGTCCACGGTCGCCTCGATATTGCAGCCCTTGAGCATGCCGTCGCGGCCGATATCGGTGAACAGCAAGCTGGCGACGCCGGCGTCCTCGAACCGGCGGGCGAGATCGGTGGCGGAAACGTCGGAGACTTCCGCCCAGCCCTCGGTCGCCACCATGCCGTCGCGGGCATCGACGGCGACGACAATGCCGCCGGGGTATTCGGCGGCCATGTCCTTGACGAATTCGGGGTCCTTGAGCGCGGCAGTGCCCATCACCACCCGCGACACGCCGAGATCGAACCAGCCCTGCACCGCCTCGCGCGTGCGGATGCCGCCGCCCAGCTGGACGTGGCCGGGGAAGGCCTGAAGGATGGCCTCGACGGCCTCGCGGTTTTCCGCCCGGCCGGCGAAGGAGCCGTCTAGATCGACCACGTGGAGATATTCGGCCCCGGCCTCGGCGAACAGCATGGCCTGCGCGGCGGGATTGTCGCCATAGACAGTGGCGCGCGCCATGTCGCCCTCGGCGAGGCGGACGACCTGGCCGGCCTTGAGATCGATGGCGGGAAAGACGATCATGCGAGACCCCTCCACCACTCGCTTCGCGAGCGGTCCCCCTCCCCATTTGCGCCTTCGGCGAAAACGGAGAGGAACTTTGCCCCACGAGTCCCTCCCCATTTTTTCGAAGCACAAATGGGGAGGTGGCATTCGCGCAGCGAATGACGGAGGGGTAATATCACGGCCGCCACTCCAGAAACCGCGACAGAAACGCCAGCCCATAGGCCTGGCTCTTCTCCGGGTGAAACTGCACGCCCACCAGATTGTCCCGCGCCACTGCCGCCACCACGCTCCCGCCATGATCGGTAAGCGCCGCGATCTGGTGCCCGTCGTTGGCGACGAACTGGTAGGAATGGAGAAAATAGGCCTCGCCGGGCTCGATCAGCCTGGCGCCATCCGAATGGTGCATCGGCGCGACATCGTTCCAGCCCATGTGGGGAATCTTGATATGGGGATCGGTCACTTCGATCTCGCGCACTTCGCCGGCAATCCAGTCGAGCCCCGGCGTCACGCCGTGCTCCAGCCCGCGGCTCGCGAGTAACTGCATGCCGACGCAAATGCCGAGGAACGGCGCGCCGCCGACGAAGACGCGCTCTTCCATCGCCTCGACCATGCCCGATACCGCGCGCAGCCCCTCGGCGCAGGCCTTGAACGAGCCGACGCCGGGCAGCACGACACGGTCGGCCGCGCGCACGACATAAGGGTCCGAGGTAAGCGAGACGTTTTCGGCGCCCGCCGCCTTTAGCGCATTCATCACCGAATGAAGATTGCCCGCCCCGTAGTCCACGAGCGCGACAACTTCAGCCATGGTCGTCATCCTGCTGACGCAGGGGCGGCACCGGCCGACTGCGGATGCAGTCGGCGCTACCCACCAAGAACACCCTTTGTGCTCGGCACTGCTCCGCCCTTGCGTGGATCGCGCTCCACCGCTTGCCGCATGGCGCGGGCGAAGCCCTTGAAAATGCCTTCGATGACGTGGTGGTTGTTCTCGCCGTAAAGCTGTTCGATGTGCAGTGTGATGCCCACCGCCTGTGCGATCGAATGGAACCAGTGCTGAAACAGCTCTGTGTCCATTTCACCCAGGCGCGGCTGGGTGAACTGCGCGTTCCACACCAGCCAGGGCCGCCCGGAAATATCGAGCGTTACTCGGCACAGCGCCTCGTCCATCGGCGAATAGGCCATGCCGTAACGCCCGATTCCCGCCTTGTCGCCCAGCGCCTGCAAAATGGCCTGGCCGATGGCGATGGCGCTGTCTTCGGTGGTATGGTGCTGGTCGACATGCAGGTCGCCCGCGACCTTGCAGTCGATATCGATCAGCGAATGGCGCGAGAACTGTTCGATCATATGATCGAGAAAGCCGATCCCGGTGGACACGTCGTAGGCGCCGGTGCCGTCGAGATTGACGGAAACGGCGATCCGGGTTTCGCTGGTATTGCGTTCGATGGTGCCGGTGCGCATGGCGTGGCCTATAGACCCGGAGCCGTGGGAATCAATGATATGCTTGGCCCGCGGGCCGGTGATTAGCTGCAAACAGGCCTTGACCCTTCGAATCGGCGGGGCCAGTGCTTCCGCATCATGAACGACGCGCCGCAAGACAGCCTGATTCCCTACGACGAGATCGTGCAGGAAGCCTTGCGCGCCGTGGTCGGCCGGGTGCTCGGCCAGATCGAGGCGGAAGGCGGCGAATTGCCCGGCCCCCACCATTTCTACATTACCTTCAAGACCGCGGCGCCGGGAGTCGATATTCCCAAGCATTTGCGCGAACGCTTTCCCGACGAAATGACCATCGTCTTGCAGAACAAGTTCTGGGACCTTGCCGTGGGCGAAAGTTCCTTTTCCGTCGGGCTGTCGTTCAATCAGCTCCCGGCCAAGCTGGTCATTCCCTATTCCGCGATAACGGCTTTTGTCGATCCGGCAGTCGATTTCGGCCTGCAGTTCCAGGCATCGGTGCCCGAACTCGAACACGAGCCGCACGAAGTGGCTGAAAACGATTCGCCCGAAGGCAAAGCCGCTGGCGCGGATGGCGAGGACGGGAGCGATGGCGGATCGAACGTGGTCACGATCGATTTCGGCCGCAAGAAGTAGCCGCGGACGCAACCGTGGTGGACAATCGCCTGCTCGCCAACATCGTCCGCCGCGGCGGCGGCAAATTGCTCGAACTGGCGATCGGCCGCTGGCTCCCTGAAAAGCAGGAAGAGGCGGAAAAGGTGCCTCTGCACAAACGTCCGCTAACCAAAGGCCTGGCCGGCGTCGCGGTGACACGCCTCGCCACGCGTTCAGTGCCGGGTGCAATCGTGGTCGGCGGCGGCATTCTCGCCAAGGCGCTCTACGACCGCCGCCACAAGCGCCGCCCTGAGCCGGAAGACGAAAGCGATGCCTGATACTTTGCAGCGCCGCGGCTTGATGTTCATCCTGTCGTCTCCGTCGGGCACGGGCAAGACGACGATTTCGCGTATGCTGCTCGAACGCGATCCTGACATCCGCCTTTCGGTTTCGGCCACGACGCGGCCGATTCGGCCGGGCGAAAAGGACGGCAGGGACTATCATTTCGTCAGTCAGGAACGCTTCGATCGCATGGTCGAAGAAGACGAATTCTACGAATGGGCCCACGTGTTCGGTCACAGCTACGGCACACCCAAAGCCCAAATCCGCGAAGGGCTGAAAGCCGGGCAGGATTTCCTGTTCGACATCGACTGGCAAGGCACCCAGCAACTCTACCAAAAGGACCAGCAGGATGTCGTGCGCGTCTTCCTGCTGCCGCCCAGCATCGACGAATTGCGCCGCCGTCTGACCGGACGCGGCACCGACAGCGCCGAAGTCATCTCCGCCCGGATGGAGCGCGCGCGGGCGGAAATCAGCCATTGGGACGGCTATGATTATGTCGTGATCAACGACGATGTCGAAAAATGCTTCAATCGCGTAACGCAAGTACTCGCCGCCGAACGCCTGCGCCGCGCACGGCAGACCGGTCTGATCGGGTTTGTCAGGGAACTGATGAAGCCGGAGGGCTAGGGCGAGCCGGTCAAATCGCTCGCTTGACCATCACGGATACTCTAAACATTTGGCTTCGCGCCCGTCCCCAAGCGGGACGGCGCGGAATTCAGGCGCGCGCAGGCACGGTGACTGGCGTAAAACGCGCTCATGACCAAGCACTTCCGCCTTGCACTTTCCACCGCCGCGCTCCTGCTCGCAGCCGCGCCGGCCATGTCCGCCTCGCAAACCGACGCGCCTTACACCGTGGTTGAAACCGGCCATGTCTACGACCGTCTGCAGGATGCGGTCGACGCAATCGGGAATGGCAGCGGCACGATCCGCTTCGGCGACTACCGTTTCGCCGATTGCGCCGTGCAGCGCGGCGGCGAAGTGACCTATACCGCGGCCAATCCCGGCCAGGCCGTGCTCGATGGCGTTGCCTGCGAAGGCAAGGCCGCGCTGGTGCTGGGCGGCCGCAGCGCCCGTGTCGAAGGGCTGATTTTCAGCAATATCCGGGTGCCGGACAAGAACGGCGCGGGAATCAGGCTGGAGCACGGCGATCTTTTCGTGTCGCAGTCGTGGTTTCGCGACAGCGAGCAGGGCATCCTGACGGTCAACGGCGAGAGGGGCTCGATCGAAGTCGACAAGTCAACCTTCACGCGCCTGGGCACTTGCGAAGGCAGTGGCTGCGCCCATTCGATCTATGCCGGCGATTACGGCTCGCTCAAAGTCACGCGCAGCCGCTTCGAGGCCGGTCGCGGCGGGCACTACCTGAAGAGCCGCGCAGCCCACATCGAAGTGCTCGATTGCTCGTTCGACGATTCGAAGGGCAAGGCGACCAATTACATGATCGACCTGCCTGCCGGCGCCACCGGCCGTATTGCCGGCAACTGGTTTGTCCAGGGCAAGGACAAGGAAAACTATTCGGCCTTCATCGCGGTCTCGGCCGAAGGGCGTGAACACAGTTCTACGGGGCTCGACATCCGCGACAACAATGCAAGACTGGCGACCGGTGTCGACCGCAACACGGTGTTTGTCGCCAACTGGTCGGGACAGCAGCTTGCCATGGGCGCCAATGCCGTGGGCCAGGGTCTGAAGGCTTACGAGCGGCGCTGAGGCCTCGCCTTCGTCAATCCAGCAAGTGCCCGGCCCGGTCGCGTTTGACTGCTAGATAGCGCTGGTTATGCGGATTGGGCGGCAGGCTGTGCGGCACGCGTTCGGCCACGGCAACGCCCTCGGCCTCCAGCGCCTCAACCTTGGCAGGATTGTTGGTCATCAGCTTGATGCCGCGCACTCCCAGTAACTCCAGCATCCGCGCCGCCACCGGAAAATCGCGCGCTTCGGCGGGGAGGCCGAGGCGCGTATTGGCGTCGATCGTGTCGTAACCCTGGTCCTGCAAACGATAGGCGCGCAGCTTGTTGATCAGACCGATACCCCGGCCTTCCTGCCGCAAGTAAAGCAACACGCCCCAGCCGCCCGCCTCCGCCTCGTCGGCCATGGCCGCCAGCGCCGCGTCGAGCTGCGGCCCGCAATCGCACTTGAGGCTGCCGAGAATGTCGCCGGTCAGGCATTCCGAATGGAGCCGCACCAGCGGTACTCGGTCGCCGCTCTGCCGCCCGATCACCAGCGCGACATGTTCGCGGATGTCATCGGCCGAACGGAAAGCGACAATCTCCGCCTCTTCGCTCGCCGCGACGGGAAGCCGCGCCCGGGACGCGATGAACAGCTTGGCGGTATCCTTCCACTCTGCAAGGTCCCCGGCCAGCACCGGCACAGCCTCGCCGCGCGGTTCCGCATCGATCAGGAAGGCCGGCAACACGCCCGCCAGCCGCGCCAGTTCCATCGCCGCTTCGGCATCCGCCCGCCGGTCGAGGTGTTCTGCGATGAACGGTCCTTTCATCGGAAAAGCGAGGTCGAGCGCGGGATCGGCGACCGCTCGCGCCAGTTCCAGGCCGAATGGTTCTGCCCCCCGGATCAGCACCGGCGCATGGGGTTCCGCCGCCTCGCGCTGGTTGGCGAGCTTGAGCGTCGCCGCGCGTGCGGCCGAAATCAGCATGTGCCCCGCCGCAATGCCCGTACCGAATCCGGTCTCGGCAGGCAGCAGCGTAAAAGCCCCGTCGAACACGATAGGCCAGCCATGACGCAAGGCGTCGATCGCCTGCGCCACGCGCCGGGCCGGAGACATCACTTCCCCTCCCCTTCAGGGGAGGGGATTGAGGGGTGGGGCCTGTCAATCTGCCACAGCTTCCGCCGGACACCCCCCGCCCCAACCCCTCCCCTGAAGGGGAGGGGCATCGGTCTGCGCAGCACAATCAAAGCGCGAACTCGGTGATCAGCGGCACGTGGTCCGAACACTGCTCCCACTCGCGGGTTTCCTCGATCACCCGGTGCGCCACGGACTGCGCGGCGAGATCGGGCGAGGCCCACATGTGATCGAGCCGCCGCCCGCGGTCCTTGCCCTGCCAATAGGTTCGATAGGACCACCACGAGTAATTGCGTTCGGGCGCCGGAATGTGCTTGCGGCCAAGATCCACCCAATCATGCGCATCGCGCAGCTGGCCAAGGGTTTCGACCTCGAGCGGTGTGTGACTGACCACCTTGAGCAAGGCCTTGTGATCGTAGACATCGCAATCGAGCGGCGCGATGTTGAAATCGCCGAGCAGCAGCGTCGGCCGGTCGAGCTGTTCCGACCAGCGAGTCATGCGTTCTAGGAAATCTAGCTTCTGGCCGAACTTGGGATTGGCATTGCGGTCGGGAATGTCGCCGCCGGCCGGGACATAGACATTCTCGATCACCAGGCCCTTGGCGTCACCCGCTTCGGGCCCAAGCAATTCCACCCCGACATGCCGCGCCTCGCCATTGTCCTGCCAGTCATGCCGCGAATATTCGCGGAACGGGATGCGGCTGACTGTGGCGACGCCGTGATAGCCTTTCTGCCCGTGGACGGCACGGTGAGTGTAGCCCAGCGCCTCGAAAGCCTCGTTGGGAAACAGGTCGGCAATCGTCTTGATTTCCTGCAGGCACAGCACGTCGGGCGCTTGCTCTGTCAGAAACCGCGCGACCTGATCGATGCGCAGGCGGACAGAATTGATGTTCCAGGTGGCGATTTTCAGCATGGATGGGGCTTTAGGTGCGTTGGAGTTTGTTTTCCAGCCTCACGGTTGGATTCGGCACCGGCCCGCTCCCGCGCGAGGATCAAGCCTTGCTTGATCCGGTCCACGCCAAAATGCCACAAAAAACCCCCGGTCCGGGGGCATGGGACCGGGGGTTCCTTTGTGCGTTCGTCACGCAATTGACATCTCGACCCACCAGGAGGCGCGGGCAACAGGGGGGAAACCCGCCTCAGGCCGCTATGTCGAAATCATATTTAGGCTCTTTTCGCTGTCTGCCAAGTGAATGGGCCTGTCAGCTATGTATCGGTTTGTCGCGATGCCTGCACGGCAAGCGCCGACACGTTGCGCTTTAACGACGAGTGGGACGGCGCGGATCGTTCCAGCGGAAATCGTTGTCGGTGACAGCGACTCCATAGCGCTGGTTGGTGAGGCGAATCGTCGTGCGCTTGTTCTGCGAGTCGAGCATTACCCAGCTGGTCAGTTCGAGTCCGCCGGGAGCCGATGCACGACGCACGAAAATCATCGTGATCACGCCATATTCGGGATGGCGCCTGTCGCGCACCTCGACGCTCACAACATTGGGATCGGCTGTTGGCTGCAGGCGGCCATAGCGCGAAACGTCGCGATTGGGATCGAGCAAAGCGCCCAGCGGGCTGTTTCTGATCGGCCAGCGCTGCACCTGGCGCACCTGGTAGTCGATGAATGTCAGCGCCGAACCGTCGGCGACAATCAGAATCGGCACGCCCGATTCGTATTGAAAGCGAATCTTGCCGGGGCGCTTCAAAGTCAGGACGCCGCTGACACGCTGGCCATTGCGGTCGGTCTGGGTGAAATCCGCCTTCATCGTGGAAATGGCACGCAAAGCCCCCACCGCGTCGTCAAGTGCGCCTTGCGCGGCAGGCGGCGGAGTCTGGGCGAGAGCCACTGTCGCGGGAAGGCCGAGTGCGGCCAGCGCGGCGGCAATTGCGAATTTGGGCAGGATTCTGTCAGTATGGTTCATGGCGAGGGCCATAGGTCATAACCCTTGAACCCTTTGTGAACCCTACTTGATCTTGGCTTCCTTGAATTCGACGTGCTTGCGCACGACCGGATCGTATTTGCGGAAGCTCATCTTCTCGGTCGTGTTGCGGGGATTCTTCTTGGTGACATAGAAGAAACCGGTGTCTGCGCTGGAAACCAGGCGGATCTTGACGGTTGCGGGCTTTGCCATGGCTTGGTCCTGAAACAAGGAGAGCGGCGAAATGGCGCCGCCCTTTGAAGCCGCGGCCCTTGCGCGAAGGGCCGGGGAAAGTCAAGGCTGGAAGGGCAAACGGGTAGCGGCATGGTCCGCTACCCGTTGCATCCGTTACAGCGGCTGGATCATGTCCCCCCGGGCGGGGTTCTCCATACCGTTGAACGATCCGTAAGACATCTTGGCGTCGACAACGCTGATAGTGACTTCGCCGATCTCGATCACCTGGTGTCCCAGCACCGCGCCAGTGGCAGGATCGGTGAATGTCCGGCCAATCCGGCGAACAGCCATCCGGCTGCCGGGCACAAGGCCCGCTTCGCTGCCGGCATTGACATAGACCATGCCGTCGGCGGCCTCGACCACCTGACCCTGCCAGGGGATGCGGCCAAGGCTGTCGCTGATGATCCCGACAGCTTCGCTCAGCGCCTTGCGAGTCGCACCACCCAGCGAAGAATTGAAGAACTGGTTGGTCGCGACCGGCATCCGGCCGATCCTGCCGGAAAAGCCCAGATTCACGCTGGTGAGACTGCGCTGGACCGAGAAAGCCTTGACCAGCCCGCCGGTGCGGGTGTCGACAATGCGCAGGTCGATCCGGACCTTGCCGCTGGCCGCGCCGATATTGAACAGGTTCCGCCGGCCGAAGCTGATCCCGCCGCCATTGCCCTGGCTGGGCGCAGTGACTTCGGTGATCGAACCGACAACGATGTAGCTTGCCGGGATGACCTTGCCGGGCAAGGGCGCTGCGCTGCCCGAAGTCACGCCTTGCTGGGCAAGCGACTGTTCGGTGAGGACCGAGGACAGGGCGTTGCGCTCGACGACGACAAAATTGCCGCTTTCCTCGAGCGCCGTACTCAGCATGGCCGCGATAGCGCCGCCGGCTTCGGTCGACGTGCCGCCGGCATAGGTGCCGGTAATGTCGATACTGCCAACGGCGATGGTGCGCTTGGGTCCGGAAATGGA
Source organism: Novosphingobium sp. (assembly GCA_050248535.1). GTDB lineage: Bacteria > Pseudomonadota > Alphaproteobacteria > Sphingomonadales > Sphingomonadaceae > Novosphingobium. Next base: position 2,273 of record JBFWSE010000114.1, on the reverse strand, counting down.
CGGCACCGGCGAAACCAGCACCGAAGCCTGGTCGCCGGACGCGGCCCAGGCCGATTGGCCTGCCGGGCTGCACACCATGGTGGCGGCCAGACCCGCCGCAAGCAGGGCCTTGAAGGCGGAACTCTTCGCGAATGTCGCGGAACGATCAATAATCCGGGTATGCATGGCAACCTCCTGTTGAATTGCGCACCCCTTGTCGCGAATTCGGGTTGGGAGGTCGGTGTGCTATGCCACCGCGTCGATGTGAGCTTTCTCACACCATGGAAACAGGCCGGGATCACCGGCCCGCAAAAAGCAGTCTCCCCGGTCCCAGTTTGTCCAGAACTTCGGCAATGTCCGCGTTGGAGACTGCAAAACAGCCCTGGCTGCGCCCGACGCGGCCAAGGTTCGCGGCGATGTCCTGATTGACGTACTTTGCCGCGTGAATGACAATCCCTCGCCCAGCGGCATTGCTGTTGTCGGGATCGAGACCGTGCAATCGTCGCGAACGGCCGTGTTTCCCCACATAGGCGCCTCCGGTGACAAAGGCTCCCCGGCAAGACGCGTTCGATCCGTAGACATTCGAGAAGCGCTCCACCCAGCCGCTGTTGCCCGGATCGGAACCGCGCCCGTGCGAGACGAGATGAGTGGAGAGGATTCTGCCGTTGCCGATGTCGATCAGTTGCAACCTGGGCAGGCTCGATTGCGCAGCAAAGTCGGCGACGGCGATGACGTCACGTTGGGCGAACGAGGCTGAATGGCTATCCAGTGCTGCCAATGCGCGCGCCAGCAAGTTGGGCGGTTCGCCCGCACGCACCGCAGCATAATTGCGCGGCGCGGCCAATCCTGCGCATGTCGCGACGGCAGCACCGATGAAGCGGCGCCGGTCAAAATTCACGATGTCATAATTCCTGAAACAGCTTTGTCCGGCAGGTGGGGGCTGCTAGCGAAGTCTTAAAGGTGAGTAAGGCAGGTTTTCGATGAAACGACTGCTATGCACGATGGCTACACTGGCCCTGACGGCTGGCCAGGCCCAGGCGCAGGGCGAATCAGCGACCTGGTCTTCCGCGCAAATCCGGCAGTTGCGCGATTGGGTCGCAGCAGCTCCGAAGGATGCTTTGCCCCTGCTCTCCACCAGCGCGCTCGACGCAGCGGAGCGATCGGGCGACGCCGCAGCCGTCGCCGGCGCCGCCACCGATCTCGCCTTGCGCGAAGCGAGGCAACGCTTGCTCGGCGCGGCCAGCCAAGCCGAACGCGCTAAGTGGAAAATCGTCGATACGGACAGTTCGATAGACTTGCCTTCGCGCCTGTCCGCCGCCTTGTCGAGCGGCAGCTTCGATAGCTTCATCGCCAGTCTGGACCCGCGTTATCCTGACTACGCCGTATTACGCACCGCCTATGCAACGGAGACCGACCGGACCCGCAAGCTGACGCTGGCGCGCAATATGGAGCGGTGGCGCTGGATGCCGCAGGCGCCCGGTCCGGATTTCGTGCTGGTCAATGCCCCGGCCTTTGAGGCGGAGTACTGGCATGACAACCAGCTGGTCGGAACCCGCCGCGTGATCGTCGGCAAGCCGCGAACGCCGACGCCGGTATTTTCCGCCCGCATTACCGCCGTAACCCTCAACCCCTGGTGGTACGTGCCCGCCAGCATCGTGCGCGAAAGCGTGGGCGCCTTAGTACGGCGCAGCCCAGCAGCGGCGCGGGCGCGCGGCTACGTCTGGAGCGGCGGCCAGATCCGCCAGCGGCCGGGCCCGGGCAATGCGCTGGGCGTAACCAAGCTGGAAATGCCCAACCCCAACACGGTCTACATGCACGATACGCCCGACCATTCGCTGTTCGATCGCGACGTTCGCGCTTTCAGCCACGGCTGCATCCGCACCGATGATGTCGTCGGCCTGGGCGCGGCCCTGCTCGAAGGCATCAAGACGCGCGCGGAGATCGATGCGATCATCGCCACAAGAATCAACACGACGATCGACCTGCCCCGGCCGATACCGGTCTATGTGGCCTATTTCACCGCCAGCGCCGGACCCAATGGCACTGTCAGGTATCACGCGGACTTATATGGCCGGGACGGTGCGATCAGAGCGGCGTGGCTAGGACGGCGATGACCCGGCCTATGTCCGAAAACTGAGAATTTCTGATAAGACCGGACTTTCCGGACACGACAACATTGCGGACATTTGTCTTGGCCGGATTGCTCGCTATGAATGCCTGATGTCGCAGCAAGCAGAGCCAATTCCAAAGCGATTTAAGGTTGCGCGGCGCTGGCAATGGCATGCCGCTATCGC
>JBFWSE010000113.1:0-11662 GCA_050248535.1 Novosphingobium sp. | reverse complement strand
AGGCAAGGAGTGAGTTCGAAGATGCATTGGCTAAAGATTGTTGCCCTTTCCGCCATGGCGGCGCTGGCCGTGGCCGCTGGCCCGGCCGCACGGCGGAACTGGAACACCGTTATCGCGGTAACGCCAACCGGCAGCCACGTCCTTGGCAATCCGGCCGCCAAAGTGAAGCTCACCGAGTTCATCAGCTACACATGCAATCATTGCGCGCAATTCGACCGCGAGGCGAGTGACCGGCTGCGGGTTACCGGCGTCGCCCAGGGCACGGTTTCGGTGGAAGTGCGCCATCTGGTCCGCGATCCGATCGACATGACAGTAGCCATGCTGACCAATTGCGGGCCGTCAGCCAAATTCTTCCTCAACCACACCGCCTTCCTGCGCAGTCAGGATCGCTGGATAGCCGCGGCCAACAACGCCGGCGACGCACAGCGACAGCGCTGGTCCACCGGCGACATGCCGTCGCGCATGCGCGCGATCGCCAGCGATTTCGGTTTCTATTCGGTCATGGCCTCGCGCGGTTACGACCGGACATTGGTTGACCGCTGCCTTGCCGACCGCGCCATGGCGCAACGGCTTGCCGCACAGACAGAGGCTGCCTCAAAGCTCGGCGTGACCGGGACACCCAGCTTCCTGATCAACGGCGAGCTGCTGGCCGGAACGCACAGCTGGGACATGCTTCAGCCACAGATAGAATCGCGGCTCTGATCCGGCCCAGCGAATCTGTGGACACAACCGCCCGGGGCCCGGCCCCCGCCTTTCAGCCGCCGCACCCATGGTCTAGCTCCATGGTAACGGCAGAATCAGGGATTCTCTTGCAATGAAACGTTCCGCCAACAGCCGCCTCGCCCTGGCCTTGTTCGCCATGCCGCTTGCGCTGACATTGGCGTCCTGCGGCAAGGGAAATGAGGAAAACGGCGGCCTGTCGGGCGACCCGATAAGCAAAGTGGCGCCGCCTGCCGGCAAATCCTGGGCGGAAGTGGTGAGCAAGACGCCGGACGGCGGGTACCTGATGGGCAATCCCCAGGCACCGATCAAGCTGGTCGAGTATGGCGCGCTATCCTGCTCGCATTGTGCGGAATTCTCGGAAAAAGGCTCTGCCGAATTGCGTGACAATTTTGTCGCCAGCGGCAGAGTGAGCTACGAATTGCGCCTGTTCATGCTCAATGCGCTGGACGTTCCCGCAGCGCTGCTGGCGACCTGCGGTTCGCAGGAGGCCGTGATTCCCCTGAGCGACCAGTTCTGGGCCTGGCAGCCCAACATGTTCCAGAACATGCAGGCCGCAGGTGAGGCGAAAGTGCAGGCCGCGACGGAAATTGCGCCGCCCGGCCGGTTCGCGGGTATCGCCAAGGTCACTGGCATGGACGAGTTCTTCGCCGCCCGGGGCATTGCCGCCGATCAGGCAAAGACTTGCCTCTCCAATATGGCTGAAGCAGAGGCGATGGCCAAGCGGACAAACGAACTTGGCGAGCGCGACAATGTGACGGGCACGCCAACATTCCTGATCAACGGAAAAAAGTCCGAAGACAACACCTGGGAGGCGATCAAGGCCCGGCTAGAAACCATGGGCGCCCGGTAACTGCATGCGGATCAAGCGGCTCAAACTTAGCGGATTCAAGAGCTTTGTAGAGCCTGCGGAACTGCGCATCGAGCCGGGATTGACCGGTGTCGTCGGCCCCAACGGCTGCGGCAAGTCCAACCTGTTGGAGGCGATCCGCTGGGTCATGGGCGAAAGTTCGCCCAAGTCGATGCGCAGCGGCGGCATGGAAGACGTGATCTTCGCCGGCACCGATGCGCGGCCTGCACGCGATTTCGCCGAAGTGGTGCTGCTGGCAGATGCCGGCGACAACGACCAGGAAATGGAAGTGGTCCGCCGCATCGAGCGCGGCGCGGGCAGCGCCTATCGCGTCAACGGGCGCGACGTGCGCGCCAAGGACGTCGCGCTGGTCTTCGCCGATGCCGCCACCGGCGCCCATTCCCCGGCGCTGGTCAGCCAGGGCCGGATCGCCTCGGTCATCGCCGCCAAGCCTGCCGAACGCCGGCAAATGCTCGAAGAAGCAGCGGGAATCGCCGGACTGCATGTGCGCCGCAAGGACGCGGAACAGAAGCTGCGCGCGACCGAAGCCAATCTCGCCCGGCTCGAAGACATCATGGGCTCGCTCGACGCCCAGATGGCCTCGCTGCGCCGGCAGGCGCGCGCCGCCGAGCGTTACAAGGCCGTAACCGAGAAGATCAAGCTTGCCGAAGCGCGGATGGTCTTTGCCCGCTGGCGCGATGCCGCGGCGGCGGCCGAAGCCGCACGGGCCGAGGCGCAGGCCGCCGAAGCACGCGTTACAACGGCACAGAACAGCACCAAGGACGCTCAGAACGCGCAGCAGGCTGCGGCAGAAGCGCTCGCCGAGGCGCGCGATGCCCTCGCCGACCGGCGCGACGATGCATCCGCCCACGGCCACCGCATGGCCGCGCTCACCTCCCAGCTCGAAGCCGCCGAAGAACGCCTCGCCGACCTCGCCCGCCAGCGCGCCCGGCTCGAACAGGATCGCGGCGATGCCGGCCGGTTGACTCAGGATGCCGCCGAGGCGCTCGCCCGGCTCGAGCGCGAGCTGGCCCAGGGCGAAGCCAGGCTGATCGAGGACGAAGCCGGCCGTCCAAGCCTCGCCAGGGCGCTCGACAATGCCGAAGCGGGCATGCGCAGCACCGAACTGGCGCTGGCGCAGGCGACGGCGGCTCAGGCCGGCGTCGAAGCCGAATGGCGCGTTGCCGAAGCCGAGCTGTCGCAGGCCCGGTCGCGGCTGGAACGGCTGGACGGCGAAATAGCGAGGCAGGCCTCGGCCATGGCCGAACTGGCGCGGCAGGGAGACGCTGAGGCAGCAGTCTCCGCAGCACGCACGCGCTGCGAGGCGGCCACCGATGCGCTCGAAAGCGCCCGTGGCAGTCTCGATGCCATGCAGGCCCGCAAGCAGGCCTTGCAGCAGGAGCGCGATGAAGCGGCCAGCGCGCTGGCCGCGGCGAAGGCCGAATGCGCCGGGATCGAGCGCGAGCATGCCGCCCTGCTACGCGACCGCGAAGCGCGCGCCAGACAGGCCCAGTCCAGGCATGGCCTTCCGGTCGCCCTCGACCGGGTCCGCGCCGCGCCGGGCTACGAACGCGCGCTCGCCGCCGTGTTGGGGCGCGACGCCAAGGCGCCGCTGGGTCAGGCGCCCTCGGGCGAAGAAGGCCGCTTCTGGAGCGGGGCCAAGGCGCCCGGCCCGGTTGCGGACAGTCTGGCCGCCCATGTCACGCAATGCCCCGATGAGCTCACTGCCCGGCTGGCGCTGGTTCATGTCGCCGAGGTGGACGATGGCAGAGTGCTTGGCCCCGGCGAATGGCTGGTAACGCGCGACGGGCGTCTGCGGCGCTGGGACGGCTTCGTCGCGCGCGGCGAAGGCGGGGCGGAAGCCGCGCGGCTGGAGGCGGAGAACCGTTTTGCCGAGCTGGAGGCCCTGCTGCCCGGCAAGCGCACCGCGCAAGCAGAAGCCGAAGCAGCGGAAGGCCGGGTCGCCCGGGAACTCTCCGAACTGCAACTCTCGGTCGTCGCCGCCGATCGCACGCTGGCCAGCGCCGTCGAAGAGGAACGCGCGGCCCTTCGCGCGCGCGATCAGGCCGAAGACGCGCGCGAGCGGCTGATTGCCCGCAAGGCCGAACTGGAAGATATGGCCGGCGATCTGGCCGGGCAGCGCCGTCAGGCCGAGCAGGAATGCACAGAAGCGCAAGGCCGCCTTGCCGAACTGCCCGATGCCGAGGCCGGCCGCGCCACGCTCGCCGCTGCCCAGGCCCGCCACGATGCCGCCAAGCTGGGCTTGCAGGCCGCCATGGCCGAGCTTTCGGCCCACGATCAGGCGCTGGCGGTCTCGCGCGAGCGGATCGCCGCCCAGCGCTCCGACATGGCCGGGTGGCAGGCGCGCGCCGGCGATGCCACCAGCCGTCTGGCTGAAGTAACGCGCCGGCTTGAGGATCTGACCGGCGAAGAGGCCGTGATTGCCGCCAAACCCGCTTCGCTGCTGCGCGAAATCGAGGCCGGCGACGAAACCCGCGCCCGGCTGGGCGCCGAGCTGGCCGAAGCGGAAACGCTGGTTGCCGCGGCAAGCGAGGCCGAACGGCAGGCCACAGCCGCCTTGTCGGCCCTGAACGAGGCGCTCGCCACAGCCCGCGAAGACCGTGCCGGCGCATCGGCCCGGGCCGAGAACGAGGAAGCCCGCCGCGCCGAAATGGCGGGCATTTCGGGCGAGCGATTCCAGTGCCCGCCGCCGCTGCTGCCCGAACGGTTCGCTTTCGTCGCGGATGAAGTCTCCGGCTCAACCGAAGAGAGCGCCACCCACGAACGTCTTATCGCCGAACGAGAGCGCCTCGGCCCGGTCAATCTCGTCGCCGCCGAGGAACTGGCCGAAGTCGAGACCCGCCATGCCGACAGTCTGGCCGAACAGGCCGAACTGACCGAGGCCGTCCACCGCCTGCGCGGCTCGATCGGCAACCTCAACCGCGAAGGCCGCGAGCGGCTGCGCAAGGCCTTCGAGGAAGTCGATACCCATTTCCGCCGGCTGTTCACGCGGCTGTTCGAAGGCGGCCAGGCGCACCTCGCGCTGATCGATTCGGACGATCCGCTCGAAGCCGGGCTCGAAATCTACGCCCAGCCGCCCGGCAAGCGGCTGCAATCGCTGACTCTGCTTTCGGGCGGCGAACAAGCGCTGACGGCCATCGCGCTGATCTTCGCGCTGTTCCTCACCAATCCCGCGCCGATCTGCGTGCTCGACGAAGTCGACGCACCGCTCGACGACGCCAATATCGAGCGCTTCTGCGACCTGCTCGACGCCATGACCATGGAAACGGACACCCGCTACCTCATCGTCACCCACAATGCCGTGACCATGAGCCGCATGCACCGCCTGTTCGGCGTGACCATGGTCGAACGCGGCGTCTCGCGGCTGGTCAGCGTGGATCTTGGCGGGGCGGAGGAATTGCTGGCGGCGGAGTAGTACTCCGTACCGGATGCCCTACTGCACTTGCTGCGCGCCCGGCTTCCAGTCGGCCGGTGGAACAACCTTTACGGTCGGCAAGAGCGCATCGATTTCCTGCGCCACCGCGGCGTCCAGGCTATAGCCATTGTCATAGAAATAGCCGTCCTGCGGTGGCACCACGAAAGTGATACCACGCTTGGTCATGGCATCGGCTATCGCCTTGTTGATTATACCCGCAAACTGTTCCTGAACGTAGGCGTCGGAACGGCTGACAGGCTCAAGCATGCCTTGCAACTCGCGCTGGCCGGACTGCTGAAGGTTCTGGATGGCCGTCAACTGCGCCTGGAGAGCGGCCTGCGAGCTCTTGCCGGCCTGGCTCTCTCGATTGTACTTTTCAATGAGCGGCTGCAACTGGGCATTGATTTGCAGCCGGCGGGCCTCAGCCGCATCCAGTTGCTGCTTGAAGGTGCTTTGCCGCTCGCTTATTGCGGCGGCATAGGACTTGCTCGCCTGAATCGCTGCCGCTCCGTTTACCACCCCCAGCCCGGGAATCAGCGCCGCCTTGCGCGCTGCGGGCGCTGGCGCCGCCGCCATGACAGGCCCGGAAAGGGCGATCAGCGAGAGACCGGCCAAGCCGGCGAGCAGGTGTAACTTCATCGGGCGAAATCCTCGTTGGCATCGTTTGTCTGCGATTGCGCGCCCTTCGGGCTTCCGGGCAGCTATGTCAATCGGCCTGACCCGGGGCCAGAGTCAGATGACATTAGGTATTCAATCCAGCACAAACCGCGGCCCTGGGCCTGCTGCGGCAGCGCGATCGTCGCGGTTGTAAAGCTGGCAGCGCTGCAGGCTGAGGCAGCCGCAGCCGATGCATTCTTCGAGCTTTGTCCGGGTGCGGGTGAGCAACTGGATCTTGGCGTCGATCTGCTTGCGCAGGCCCCGGCTGATCCTTTGCCAGTCCGAAAGAGTCGGCGTGCGCCCTTGCGGCAAGGTGGCCAGCGCCTGCTCGATCTCGACCAGACCCAGACCAAGCTTCTGAGCGATCAGAATGAACGACAGGCGGCGAATGTCCGAACGCAGGAAGCGCCGCTGGTTTCCCGATGTGCGAAGCGACTGGATAAGGCCCTTGGACTCGTAAAACCGGATGGCCGAAACCGCGAGTCCGGTACGGCGCGCCAGCGTGCCGATGGGTATAAGATTGTTGCTGTCCATCCTCGTATCCCGAAATTACTTGACCTCAAGTTAGCTTGAGGTTGCAGATTAACCAAGCGAAATGATTCGCATCACTATTACCAATGTATTTCAAGGATTTGACACCATGCCTAAAGGTCAACTGGAACATGCGAATATCACCGTAAGTGACCCGGAGCGGAGTTCGGCCCTGCTGCAGGCGCTGTGCGGCTGGAGCGAGCGCTGGCGCGGGCCGTCGCAAATGGGCGGCTGGACAATTCATGTCGGCAGCGCTGACGCCTATGTCGCGCTCTATACCGATGGCGCCAGGGCGCGGCATTTCACAAAAGGCCTGCCGCTCAACCATCTGGGCCTGGTCGTCGACGATCTGGACGAAGCCGAGCAAGTGATAGTCGCGGCAGGGCTGAAGTCCTTTGGTCATGACGACTACGATCCCGGCCGGCGCTTCTATTTCTTCGACTGGGACCATATCGAATTCGAAGTGGTGGCCTATGGCTAGATAAGGCTCTGCTGGACCGGCGCCCCTCCCCCCGCCCAGCGTTCGCTGGTTTGCTCGACGGCAATCTCGCCCTGCCAGGTTTGACATAGCGCCAGTGCGTCCTCGGGCGAGCCCTCGGTCCAATAGGACTGTGCAGCATGGCTCAGGACCAGCGGCATGCGATCATGGACTTCGGCCATCTGCGGGTGGCCGTCGACCATGACCAGGGTGTACACATCCCCCCACTCGGCACTGTTCCGCCATAGCCCCGCAACGGCGAAGACCTCCTCGCCGGGCAGAGAATACCAGGTGCGCGTCATGCGTCCCTTTGCGCCTTCCGCCTCGGCCCAGGCACTGACCGGGACGAGACAACGGCGATGGACGAAGCTGTCGCGCCAGAACGGCGTCGTCAGTTTGTCTTCGCGGGCATTGGTGACGGGTTTGGGCTTCAGCGACTGGCCGCTCTTGCCCTTGAGCACCAGCGGGAAACCCCAGTGCATCGAACGAACCTGCCCATCCGCCACCACCAGCCCGGGATAGCCGGGATAGACTTCGGCCGCGTGATTGACACTGCCCGGCGCTTGCGCACCAAACAGCCGCGCAATCGCTTCGCCACTCTTGTGCATGCGATAGAGGTTACACATCAGGCATTTCCCGCGACCCAGCAGGCCAGCGCCACCAGCAGCCCGGCAAAACGATTGGCGCGGAAACGGGAGAGCGCGTTGCCGGCATTTCCCGTGTCCAGCGTCGCCACTTGCCACAGCAAGTGCAGGCCCGCCGGCAGCAAGGCCAGCAGCGCCAGCCAGTCGGGCCGAAGCAGCCAGAAGGCGCCCAGCCACAGCGCCATGGCGGCCGCGTAGAACAGCCCTACCCCACCCCGCACCCGCGCGCCCATCCTGAGCGCACTCGAACGGATGCCGACCAGGGCATCGTCCTCGCGGTCCTGCAGGGCATAGATCGTATCGTAGCCCACCACCCAGCAGATCGAGCCCGCATAGAGCAAGCCAGGCACCACCAGCATGTCGCCGCGCACTTCGACCCAGCCGACCAGCGCGCCCCATGAGAATACCAGCCCCAGCCAGACCTGCGGCCACCAGGTGATGCGTTTCATGTAGGGATAGGCAGCCACCGGGGCGAGGCTGGCGAGCGCCACGGCTTGCGCCTGCCAGCGCAATTGCAGCAGTACGACGAGGCCGACAAGACATAATGCGAGCAGCCAGCCCCACGCCGCGCGCTTGCTGACACGCCCGCTGGCGACGGGCCGCGCTGCGGTGCGCGCCACCTGCCGGTCGAGATCGGCATCGGCCAGGTCGTTATAGACGCAGCCAGCCCCGCGCATGACAATGGCGCCAAGCAGCAGCCAGAGGATCTGCCGCCACTGACCTTCACCGCCCGCCAGCAGCACAGCCCAGGCACAGGGCCAGAACAGCAGCCACCAGCCGATCGGGCGATCGAACCGGGCGAGCAGGGCGTAGTCGCGCAGGGGCTGGGGCAGGGCAGCGACGAGGCCACGGTGCTGGGTATCGGGGACGATGGCTTCGGACATCAGCCGTGCCTTGCCCAGAACTCGGCCGGCGATACGACAGGATATTTGCCGGAAAGCGCCAGCAAATCCTTGTCGCCGGTGATCAGGTAGTCGGCCCCGGAGGTCGTCAGGGTAGCCAGCACAGCCTGATCCTTGGCGTCGCGCAAATCCGGTTCATGCGCTTCTTCCGGAACGATTACGTCCCACAGGAACCAGAGGCTTTCGGCAAGGTCGCGCACTTCAGCCTCACTGCGTTTGTTGTGCGACAATCTGGGCAAAACGCGGACCATTTCATCGATGATATAGCGCGAAAGCACAATGCCGAGACTTCGCGCTCGCCAGGCACCAAGAATTCGACCGGGAATGCTGGCGGGATAGACCAATCCGGAAACCAGCACATTGGTGTCCAGCACCACGCGCAGCTGGCTCATTTTCCGCGTTCGGCAGCCACCAGCGCATCGATCTCCGCCAGCCCCTCATCCATCGGCACATCCGCATAGTCTTGCGCCAGCCGGCTGGTCAGTGCGTCGAATCGATCCCACATACGCCGAACCCGGGCAAACAGTTCGGCATCGACCAAGGCCGCGACTGGCTTGCCATCCTTGTTGATGACCACGCTGTCATGCCGGTATTGCACCTGATTGAGCATTTCGCCCAGATTCTGGCGGAAGGCGACGGCGCTGACTTCGGTGATCATATCTTACTCCAATCATGATGATCAGTATGATCGATATGATTATTGCGCCATCAATTGTCAATCGCCGCGTAGCGCCCGACGCGACCATGAGTTAAGACCCAGGGATGCCCGCCACCCCCGCCTGGCCCCCGAAAAGCGCCCCGCGCCTGTTCATCGATCCGCCGCTGGAGACGGGGGCGTCCCTCGCCATCGAGGGTCCTCAGGCGCACTACCTGATCAAGGTGATGCGCGTCGCGCAAGGCGATGTGGTGGTGCTGTGCGACGATGTCACCGGCGAATGGGCGGCGCGGATCAGCTCCGTCGGCAAGCGCGACTTGCTCGTCACGCCCGAAGAGCGGCTGCGCCCGCGCGAACAGGTTCCCGGTTTCACTCTCTGCGCCGCCCTGCTCAAGAAAGACCGGTTCGACCTGGTGCTGGAAAAGGCCTGCGAACTGGGGGTGCGGCGGATCCAGCCGGTTCTCACGCGGCGCTGCGTCGCCGACAAGCTCAATCTGGAGCGCGCCCGGGCGATCCTCACCGAAGCCGCCGAGCAATGCGCCCGCACGGCGCTGCCCGAACTGGTAGCGCCGGTGAAACTCGATGCTCTGATCAAGGGCTGGGAGGAAACCCGCGCCCTGTTCTTTGCCGACGAGACGGGCGGAGAACCCGCCGCACCCACTTTTTCCGCCCATTCCGGCCCCGCCGCTCTCCTCACCGGCCCCGAAGGCGGCTTCGACGATGCGGAGCGCCACGCCATTCGCGCCCTGCCCCAGGCCCGCGCCATTTCCCTCGGCCCCCGCGTGCTGCGCGGCGAGACGGCCGCCATCGGTGCAACGGCGCTGTGGATGGGGCTGGCGGGGGACTGGAAATAATGCTGGCGTAACAATTCGCCGTCACTTAACGGCGCTGGCATGAGCACGCGGCAAGTTTCAGATCGCAACGATCCTGTGATCGAGAGCGTGACTCAACTCGCCGAGCCAATGGCCGCAGGCGAAAAGCCGCCCGAAAACTGGCGGATCGGCACCGAGCACGAAAAATTCGTCTATTGCCGCGAGGACTTCCACGCCCCCTCCTGGGAAGAACCGGACGGCATCCGCGACTTGCTGCTGGCCTTGCGCGAATTCGGCTGGGAACCGATCGAGGAAGACGGCCCAGACGGAATTTCGAGGGTCATCGCCATGAAAGGCGCGGACGGCACTGTCAGCCTCGAACCCGCTGGACAGCTCGAATTGTCGGGCGCGCCGCTCGAAAACCTGCACCAGACTTGCGCTGAAACCGGCCGCCACCTTGAGCAGGTGAAAGCGATCGGCGCGCGCACCGGCAAGGGCTTCCTTGGCCTCGGCATGTGGCCCGACAAGCGCCGCGACGAGCTGCCAATCATGCCCAAGGGCCGCTATGCCATCATGTTGCGCCACATGCCGCGGGTTGGCAGCATGGGCCTCGACATGATGTTGCGCACCTGCACCATCCAGGTCAATCTCGACTATTCGAGCGAGGCCGACATGGTGCAGAAATTCCGCGTCGGCCTGGCGCTGCAACCGCTGGCCACGGCCCTGTTCGCCAATTCGCCTTTCACCGAAGGCAAGCCCAACGGTTACCTCTCCTACCGCAGCCATATCTGGTCCGACACCGATCCGCACCGCACCGGCATGCTGCCTTTCGTCTTCGAGCAGCACTTCGGCTATGAGCGCTATGTCGAATACATGCTCGACGTGCCGATGTATTTCGTCTTCCGCGACGGCAAATACATCGACGCCGCAGGCCAGAGCTTCCGCGACTTCATGGCTGGCAAGCTCCCGGCGCTCCCCGGCGAGCGCCCGCACCTGAGCGACTGGGAAGATCACCTGTCCACTGCCTTCCCGGAAGTGCGGCTCAAGAGCTTTCTGGAAATGCGCGGCGCCGATGGCGGCCCGTGGAACCGCATCTGCGCCCTGCCCGCCTTCTGGGTCGGCCTGCTTTACGATCAGGCCGCGCTCGATGCGGCATGGGATCTGGTCAAGGGCTGGGACATGGAAGGGCGCGAGGCCTTGCGCAATGCCGTGCCGAAGCTGGCCCTGGACGCTCCGCTGCCTGGCGGCGGCGCCTTGCACGACATTGCCGGCGAAGTCCTCGCCATTTCGCGCGCCGGGCTTTCCGCGCGCGCACGGCTCAATTCCACTGGCGACAACGAGAGCATCTTCCTCAACCCGCTCGACGAGATTGTCGCCAGCGGCAAGGTTCCGGCGCAGCAACTGCTGGACCTCTATAACGGGCCCTGGGAAGGCGATATTGGCCGGGTTTACGAGCAGAGTTTCTGATGATCGTCGTGGTCGGCCAGTTCCGCATGCCGCCCGAAGCCATGACAGAAGCACGCGACGCGATGCGCGTCGTCGTCGAGGCTAGCCGCGCCGAAGCCGGTTGCATCGAATACAATTATGCCGAGGATGTGCTCGATCCCTGTCTCATTCGAGTAAGCGAGGTCTGGGAGACGCGGGCCCAGCTTGCAGCGCATTTCGAGACACCGCATATGCAGGACTGGATGGCGAAGCGCCTTGCCCTGGGCATGACCAGCCGCAGACTTCAGGTGTACGAGGCGGACGCCGGAACCGCGCTCTGACTATTCGTTCGGCTGCAACCGTGGCCGGCGTGAGCGCAACAATTCGGCCAGGGCGTGAAGCGGCCGGGTGATCAGGCCATTGCGCTGCATCCATTCGGAATATTCGCGGTACTTGGCATCCTCGGCACAAAGGTGCTGCTCCTCGGTCCTGGCGCGCCAGTAATAGACCGCACTGACCAGGGCCAGCAGCGTGGTAGATCGGAAGAGCGTC
>JBFWSE010000112.1:0-11681 GCA_050248535.1 Novosphingobium sp. | reverse complement strand
CGATGCTGCGCGGCGCGCAGATCATGCAGAAGGAAGGCGCGGTCGAGGCCTATGGCGCGGCGCTGCCGGTCCGCCGCATCGGCCAGGGCGAGGATATCGCCGCTGCCGCGGCCTTCCTCGCTTCCGAGGAAGCGGGCTATATGACCGGCCAGACCATCAGCGTGAATGGCGGCCGCTACATGGGTTCGGCCTGACCCCATGACGCAAGCCTTCGCCGTTCCTGTCGAAGGCGGCATTCTGCAAGGCGAGGCGCGGGGCGAAAGTCCCGCGCTTTGCTTTATCCACGGCATGGCCGGCGATCGGCACGATTGGCAGAGCCTGATCGCGCAGCTGCCGCCCGGACTACCGCTGCTGACCTATGACTTGCGCGGCTTCGGCGATTCGACCGCAACCGAGGGCGTGGCCTTTTCCCATGCCGCCGACCTACTGACTCTCCTCGATGCGCGGGGAATAGAACGCGCCTCGCTGGTCGGGCTATCGATGGGCGGCGGAGTGGCGCTGAACTTCGCGCTGAGCCATCCGGATCGTGTCGAAAGACTGGTGCTGATCAGCCCGGCCATGGTCGGTTGGGAGTGGTCGGACGAATGGAAGGCCATCTGGCGCGGCGTCGCGCAAGCCGCCCGCGCCGGCGACTTGCCGCTCGCCCGCGAGCTCTGGCTGGCTCATCCGATGTTCGCCGCTGTGCTCGAGACCCCGGCCGGAGACGAGCTGCGCCGGTCCGTCGCCAATTACCACGGCCGCCAGTGGATCAAGGACGACCAGCGCCCCGAAGTGCCCGACATCGAACGCCTGCACCTCCTCCGCGTCCCCACCCTGCTGCTGGCCGGCCAGCGCGATGCCGCGGACATGCGTCTTATCGCGGATGTATTGGCCAGTGCGGCCCCTGACGTGAAGCGGGTCGACTTTCCCGCCGGCCACATGCTCCATCTCGAATGCCCGGCAGAGGTAGCGCGAGCGATAGGGCAGTTTTAGCCCTCGACCAGATGCTCCCGCAGGCGGGCGCGCAGGGCATCGTCGACCCCGACCACCTCGCGCAGGTAGCCGTCAATCGAACCATTGCGCTCGCGCATCCCGGCGAAAGCGGCTTCGAGATATTCGGGCTCGACCCCCATCACGACGCGCAGCGCCGCCTCATCCACTTCGCCCGATACCGCCGCGATCGATCTGGCGCCGGCGGCAATCCGGGCCTCGAGATTGCCGGCGGTGTTGGTCAGCACATAGTCGGCAATGGCGTCGTCGGGATGGACCCCCGCGGCGAGATGCAGGACTGCAACGGCTATGCCAGTGCGGTCCTTGCCCGCCATGCAGTTGATAAGGCTCGGCCCTTCCCCTCGCGCCAGCACCTCGAGATAAAGCCGGATCATCGCCACCAGCTTGGGGCGGAAAGGAAAACTGGTGTAGGCTGTCCGCATGCCGGCCCGGGCCGTTTCGGGATCGCCGCGAAGTGTGCTGGACTGCGCTTTCGCCGCACCCTTCGCCGCCACAACGTGCGGCGCCTGTTGGCGAATATCGTCGTCGTTGATGTGGACTTGCCCGGAAAAGCCTTCCGGACGCCGGCATGGTCGCGCCGCCCGTTCGGTCCCCGACCTGAGGTCGAACACATTGGCCAGACCCAGCGAGGCGATCTTCGCAAGATCGGCGGCGCTCGCATCGGCATGCTCGCCCGAGCGCCACAGCATGCCGCGTTTCAGCCTTCCCCCGCCTGCCACGGCCCAGCCGCCATGGTCGCGGAAATTATGGACGCCTTCGAGTTCCAGAACCGGATTGTCGCGCATCAGCCTCAACCTTGGATATAGCGGCGGCAAAGCCCGGCGCGCGCGTTCGCGTCAACCCCCAGAACCTCTTCCAGGTAGGCGTCGACCGAACCGTGCCGCTGCTCGATCGATGCCAGGGCAGCGGCAAGAAAGGCGGCATCGACGTTCATGAGCACACGGACGGCCTCTTCCGAAACCCCGGACATGATTCCACCGCCTGCCCGCTGCGCCAGGGCATCGGCAATACGCTTCTCGTTGTTGCCGGCTGTGTTGGTAAGAAGATAGTCGTCCAGCATGTCGTCGCGATGGACGCCGAGCACGTGATGGACGAGTGCGACCGCAATGCCGGTGCGGTCCTTGCCGGCATGGCAATGGACCAGGCTCGGCCCGTCCCCATGCAGCGCTTCGGCGAAATATCGGCGCAGGATGCTGACCAGACTTGGACGGAAGGCGATGCCCTCGTAGAGCGCCAGCATCGCCTCGCGCGCACTGTCTGCACCTGTGACGCCGCCTGCCGCCTCGATATGCGGAGCCAGGCCAGCGGTTTCGCCGTCGAAGTACATCACCCGGGCTGAAAAGCCGGCAGGCCGCTTGCAGGGATGATTGTCGCGCTCGCTGTTGCCGCGCAGATCGACCACGCTGCCCAGCGACAAGGCGCCTATGCGGTCGAGATCGCCGTGAGTCGCGCCGTAGTGCTGCCCCGATCGCCAGAGCAAGCCCTGCCGCACCCGTCCGCCACCCGCCACCGGATAGCCGCCATAATCGCGAAAATTGTGCACGCCTTCCAGGGGCAGCACACGTTGCCAATCCACCACACGCAATCTTTCTGTTGCCGATACTAGCCATGCTTAGTATCGGCTCTGCCATACGGATACAGGAAATCCAATGAACGCCGAAACCCCCGTTACGGAAAGCGACGTCGCGGACGCTGAAAAGTGGCGCAAGCGCCGCCGCATTCGCGGTATCTTGATGCTGGCCGCGCCGGTGGTGGTGGTAGTCGGTTCGCTCTGGTTCTATCTTACCGGCGGCCGCTACGAATCGACCGAGAACGCGCAATTGCAAACCGGCATGGTGGCGATCAGCGCCAGTGTGCCGGGCAAGGTGACCTCCGTCGATGTCGGCGAGAACCAGCTGGTGCGCACCGGCCAGATCCTGTTTACCGTCAATGCAGAGACCTACAGCGCCAATCTCGCCGAAAGCGAGGCCGAACTCGCCGCCGCCCGCACCGGTATCGCCGCAAAGCGCGCGGATTATGTCGCAAGCCTGTCCGCCATCGGCACCGAGGAAGCCAAGCTGGCCTTCGCGCGCAGCGAAGTCTCGCGCCAGTCGGCCCTGCTCAAGGAAGGCATCTCCTCGCGCACCCAGTATGACGCCGCGGTTCGCGAAGTGCGGACAGCCACGGCCAATATCGCCGCCGCCCGGGCGCGGAGCGAAAGCCTCAAGGCCTCGCTGGCCGGCAATGTCGGAGGACCGCTCGATATACAGCCCGCGGTGCGCAAGGCCGCCGCCCAGCTCGAACAGTCGCGCATCGCACTCAACGATTCGACTGTCCGCGCTCCGATCGACGGGGTGGTCACCAAGGTGCACCAGCTCCAGCCGGGCAACTATGTCACGCCCGGCAAGCCGGTCTTCATGCTGACTGGCACCAAGTACTGGGTCGTGGCCAATTTCAAGGAAAACCAGCTGCGCTACATGCGCGTCGGCCAGCCCGCGACAGTCAAGGTCGATGCTTTTCCCGACTTCGAACTGAAAGGCCACATCGCCAGCTTCAGCCCGGGCACCGGCAATGCCTTTTCCATCCTCCCGGCCGAAAACGCCACGGGCAACTGGGTGAAAGTGGTTCAGCGGCTGCCCGTTGAAATCGCCATCGACCAAGTGCCGCAGGGCCTGCCGCTGCACATGGGCCTGAGCGTGGAAGTTACCGTCGATACCGGCCACAAGCGCCACCTGTTCGGCAAGGACGAAGATCCGGCGCCGCCCCAGCCCGCGGCGCGCCCGAAGCAGTGACCCCGGAGACGGTCGATCCGCGCCGGCGGACGCTGATTGTCTTTTCCACCACGCTCGCCTCGATGATTTTCGCGGTGGACACAAGCATCGCCAATGTCGCCCTGCCCAACATGCAGGCGACGATGGGAGTGACCGGCGAACAGATAATCTGGGTCGTGACCAGTTACATGATCGCCTCGGCCATCGCCACGCCGCTGTCGAGCTGGCTGGCGAGCCGGTATGGGCGCAAGCCCATGCTGCTGATTTCGGTAGGCGGCTTCACGCTTGCCTCGGTCGCCTGTGGCCTCGCCAATGATCTGACCACAGCTGTCATCGCCCGCTCGATCCAGGGAATTACCGGGGCCGGTATGGTGCCGCTGAGCCAGGCGGCGGTGATCGATATCACGCCGCAGAAGGACTATGGCAAGGCCATGGGCATTCTCGGCCTGGGCACCATGATCGGCCCCCTGATCGGCCCGACGCTGGGCGGCTGGCTGACAGTCACGCTCGACTGGCGCTGGGTCTATTTCATCAACCTGCCTATCGGTCTGATCTCGTTCGCCGGCCTCGCCATCGGGCTCTACGACGCCCGGGACGACAAGCCCCTGCGGTTCGATCTGTTCGGCTTTGTCGCGCTGTCCATCCTGCTGGGCGCTTTCCAGCTGATTCTCGACCGCGGCCATCTGCTCGACTGGTTCGATTCGCGCGAAATCCTGCTTTACGCGGTGCTGATGGCACTGTTCGGCTTTCTGATGGCGGTGCACATGTTCACCGCGCGCGACACCTATGTACGCCCGCAGATATTCGCCGACCGGAATTTCGCACTCGGTTGTGTGCTGAGCATCGCGATGGGCGTGCTGACTTTCTCGACAATCCCGCTGACTGTGGTGATGATGCAGCACAATTTGCACTACACGCCGTTTTACGCCGGCCTGATCAGTTCGCCCCGCAGCATCGGCACCCTGATTTCGATGCTGCTGGTGGTGCGGCTGATCGGCAAGGTGGACAGCCGCTGGTTTCTGGCCGGCGGTCTGGCGATGAATGCCGTGGGGCTGAAAATGCTCTCCTCCATTTCGCTGGAAGTGGACGAGAGTCACTTGCTTCTCGCGGGACTGTTCCAGGGTTTCGGTTCGGGGCTGATGTTCCCGCCGCTGACCGCGCTGATTTTCGCAACGATACCGCCGGCTTACCGCAACGAAGGCTCGGCCATGTTCGCGCCGACACGCAGCATGGGCTCCTCGCTCGGCATTTCCTATCTGCAGACGCTGACGACGCAGAACACCGCCATAGTCGGCGCACGGCTGGTCGAAGGCGTGCGGCCCGACAACCCGGTTATGCAGAACGCCATGCCCGATTTCGATTTTGGCTCGCTCCCGCATCTCACCGGCATGAAAGGGATGATTTTCAACCAGGCCAACATGGTCGGCTACGTCGATGCCTATTGGCTGATTTTCCTGCTGGCGCTGGCCATGGTGCCGGTGGTCATGCTGATGCGTCCGCCCAACCAGTCCAAACCCGGCGCTTGACCGCTTCGATTGACAAGAGCCCAATTTGCCTGTGGAAGAAAACCATGATGCGTAAACTACCCCTGATGCTGAGTGCGGCCTGCCTCCTTGCCTCGTGCAAGGCAGTGGGCCCCAATTTCGTCGCGCCCGCCGCGCCGCCACCTGAAGCAGGCTATGCCAGCCAGGGCGAAGGCCGCGCCACGCTGGGCGAAGGGCCGGGGCTCGAATGGTGGAAAAGCTTCGGCTCGCCTGAGCTCGATCAGGCAGTAGACAAGGCGCTCGCCGCCAACCACAGCCTGGCCGCAAGCATGGCCACGCTCGACCGCGCCAAGGCGCATATCGATGCCGTCGCGGGCCGCGGCAAGCCGCAGATCGACGCGCGTGGCCGCGCCGAATACCAACAGTTCAATATTTCGGCGACGGGCATTTCGGATGCATTCGGCCTTGGCGGCAGCGGCGTCACTGTAAGCAATCCGCGCTTCGATCTTTACACGCTTGGAGCGGGCGTCAGCTATAACCTCGATCTGTTCGGCAAACAGCGCCGATCGCGCGAACAGGCGATTGCCGAAGCCGAGGCCCAGCAACGTCAGACCGAAGCGGCGCACTTGCTGATCGCTGGACGCGTCACCCAGCAAGTTATCGCCATTGCCGCGCTCAACGACCGTATCCGCACCGAACGCGCCCTGCTTGCCGAGGACGACCGCAATGTCGAACTGACCGAGGCCCGCCAGCGTGGCGGCATTGGCACCATGGTCGAGGTGCTGAGTGCCCAGGGTCAGCAGGCGAGCGACCTGGCCAACCTGCCGGTGCTCGAACAGCAACTTGCCGAAGGACGCGCCATGCTGGCGGTTCTGCAGGGCATTTCACCCGGCGAACTCGGCCCCACTGACTTTTCGCTCGAACGCATGAGCCTGCCCGCGCAGGTGCCCGTCGCCATTCCTTCGGCGCTTGTGCGCAAGCGGCCCGACATCCAGGAAGCCGAAGCGCGGCTGCATGCGGCGACTGCGGCAGTCGGCGTCGCCGCCGCCAACCTCTATCCTGACGTGACCATTGGCGCCTCGCTCACTCAATCGAAGAGCGATCCCGCCAAGATCTTCGGCGCGGGCTCCACGGCTTTCGACATTTTCGGCAACATCATGGCGCCGATCTTCCACGGCGGCACACTGCGTGCGGAAAAGCGCGGAGCAGAGGCCGGGATGCGCGCTTCGGCCGAGCAATACCAGCAGGTTGTGCTCGAAGCTTTCGGACAGGTGTCGGGCCTGCTTTCGGCGCTGGGCACCGACCGCGACGCCATGGCGGCGCAGACCACGTCGGCCCAGATCGCCGAACGCTCGCTCTATCTGTCGCGCCGCAGCTTCCAGGTGGGCAACAGCGGAATTCTGCAAGTGCTCGATGCCAGCCGATCCTACCAGCGGGCCAAGCTGTCGCTGCTCGACGCCCGGGCGCGCCAGTTCACCAATGTCGCGCGGCTGCATGCCGCGACGGCCGGCGGCTGGATCGGCGATCCCAGACAGCAAGTCGCGGCCAACAGCCCGGCGCCGTGACGCTAACATGGGGCCGGTTCCGCTTTCCTTCGATGTGACCTCCGCCTTGCCGGAAGACGTCACGGGCGGCCTTCCAACGCAAATCGCCGCCTGGCTGTTCGCGCCCGACGATCTATCGCTGCTTGGCCCCAGACCTGTGAGCATGGTTCTGCTGGCAGGCGGCAGCTACGACAAGCGCTACTTCCATTTCGAAGTGCCGGGGCGGGAGGGCTATAGCTGTGCGGAATATCTGGCCGGCAAGGGCAATGTCGTGCTGCTCGCCGACCATCTGGGGGTGAGCGACAGCACGCGGGTTCCCGATCAGAAAAAGGCGACGCGCCAGATTGTCGCGCAAGCCATGGATGCGGCCGCGCGACAGTTTCACGATAGGGTTGCCGGCGGAACGCTCCACTCAGCGTTGCCTCCCCTGCCGAACGTGCTGCAAGTGGGCGGCGGGCACTCGATGGGCGCCATGTTGACCACGATCCAGCAGGCGCTCTTCGAAACCTACCATGGCATCATGTTCCTGGGCTATACCGCCGAAGGCGTGCACATGACCGCCGGCGGCCGGAAATTCCGCGCCGCAACCCTTATCGAAGGCGCTGCGGACTTTCCCGACTACACCGTGGTCGACCGCGCCTCCCAGCACGAGAGTTTTCATTGGGACGACGTTCCGGCCGATGTCATTGCCGTGGACGACGCACTGGCGGTCGAAACGCCTTCCGCGATCGGGGTCGTTTCGATTCGGACACACATCATCCGTGATGAAGCCGCGCGGATCACGGCGCCGATGTTTTTCTCGAACGGAGAACGGGACGTTTCGCCCGACCTGCATGCCGAGCCGGGCTATTTTCCATCATGCGATGACTTTACCCTGCACCTGCTTCCCAAATCCGGCCACTGTCACAATTTTGCCGGCACCCGCAACGAACAGTGGGAACGCATGCATCGCTGGGCCAAATCGTTAACCGGCGGCGCATAGTTTCGGAATGGAAGAGCGGCCATCCCCGGAAGAGATCGTCCGGTTCGAAAAGGACCCGAAAACCCGCATCGCGACGATCACCATAAACCGGCCGGACAAGCACAACGCCATCACCATCGCCGCGCGCCACCGCTTTGCTGACCTTGTTCACCGCTGCAATGTAGATGACGAAGTCAAAGTCCTCGTGATCCGCGGCGCGGGCGAGCATTTCGGCACCGGCGATGATCTGCCCGAAATGGCCGACCTGTTTTCCGACAAGGATGTCTCCTGGCTGCACGATTTCCGCATCGGCGAGGATGAGGGCGTCCAATATCCCCCCAAGGCGAGCTACCGCCACCTCGGCGCGGTGACCCAGCTCTATGCCCGCACCGGCGAAGGCATGCGCGACTTGCAGGATTTCAAGAAAGTCTCGATCGTCGAGGTGAAGGGCTATTGCTACGGCTGGCAATTCTACCTTGCCGGCGATGCCGATCTGGTCGTCGCCAGCGAGGACGCGCTGTTCGGCCATGCCGCCTTTCGCTATGTCGGCTGGGCGGCGCGGATGTGGCAATGGACAACCATGATGGGCATCCGCCCCTTCATGGAAATGGTCTTCACCGGCCGGCCCTTCACCGCAAAGGAGATGAAGGATCTCCACTTCGTCAATGCCGTGGTGCCCCGCGAACAGCTTGAGGCCGAGACGATGAAATACGCGCTGGCCTGCGCGCAGAACCGCCCCGCCGATACCATTGCCATGCAGAAGACCTTCTTCGAGGTGTTCAAGCAGCACCAGGGCGAATATATGGGCTCGATCGTTTCGGGCTGGCTGGAAAGCATGTTGCCCGGCGTGCATGACGACAGTCCGATCCAAGTCAACGACGCCATGTTCGAGAAGGGCCTGACCAATGCCGTCAAGGACAACGACAGCCGCTTTCCACCCGAGTGGCGTTTGAGCTATGCAGGCAGGAAGAGGAAAGATTGAGCCCGGCAATTGAATGCGAACTTCCATTTCTCCGTCTGTCCTGAGCTTGTCGAAGGACTGATTTCCCGCTTGAGGCCTGCGCCTGGCTGGAGAAAAAGGACAGCCCTTCGACAAGCTCAGGGCAGGCGGAAGTGGGTAAGAAAGGCTAGCGAAATGCTCAAGACCACCGACCTGACACCGCTTATCGGCACTCTGGTCGAAACCGACGCCGGCACCCTCATTTCAGGCGCGGCTTCGGCCGAGATCTGCGCGCTGATCCAGCAACGCGGCGTTCTGGTACTGCGCGGCGCAGAGATGGACGACGAGCAGCAGCTCGCCTTCACAAACACTCTGGGCCCGCTGCTCAGCGAGAAATCGGGCGAGGTCTACAAGGTGACTTATGACCCCGCGCACAGCCCGCAGCTCTATATTTACACCGCCGGCAACTTTTTCTGGCACATCGACCGCACTGACAGCGACGTGCCGCCTTTCATTACCATGCTCAACGCCAAGCAGCTGCCGGCCGAGGGCGGCGATACGCTCTTCGCCAACACCTATGCCGCCTACGAAGCCCTGCCCGACGAGGACAAGCGGCTGATCGAGCGCCTGAGGGTAATCCACCGGGTGGCGGATTCGTTCCGTTTCGTCCCCAATCTCACCCAGGAACAGAAGGCCGCTTTCGCCGCCCACGATCCCAAGAGCCACCCCTTGGTCTGGCGCCACCACAACGGCCGCAAGTCTCTGATCCTCAGCACTTCGGGCAAGGAAGTCGAGGGCATGGGCAAGGCCGAAGGCGAGGCGCTGTTGCAGCGGTTGATGGACTTCGCGACGCAGCCGCAATTCGTCTATCGCCACCAGTGGCAGCTGGGCGACGTGGTCATGTGGGACAACACCGGCACTATGCACAAGGCCATGCCCTATGCCGAGGATTCGGGCCGGCTGCTCCACCGCACTACCGTCATGGGCGAGGAACCGTTCGATACGGAGCGGCACCGGCAGGCGGCCTGACAATCGCGGACGGGCCATGCGCGAATTGCCTGCAACACTGCCTGCGATGTGGGCGAAAGTGGCAGCGGAGAGAGGCGATCACCCCGCCCTCGTCATGCCCGGAGAAGTGCTAAGCTACGCCGAACTCGACGCCCGCTCCGCCTGGCTCGCCCGAGCGTTGCTGGCCAGTGGCGCGGGCAAGGGAACGCGGATCGCCCTGCTCGCGCCCGATGGCGTGTTGTGGCTGACTGCCTTCCTCGCGAGCCTTCGGATCGGCGCACTGCTCACTCTGGTCAGCACCCTGTCCACGCCCGCCGAACTCGCGCATATCCTTGCCCACAGCGATTGCCGCATACTGATCGCCACGCGGCACTTCCTGCGGCATGATTATGCCGAGACGCTGGAACTGGCGCTTCCCGGCCTCTCGGAGGCCACGGCCGACACCATCCATGTCCACACCGCACCCCATCTGCGCACGGTGTGGTTCGACGATACCAATGACGCACCATGGGCCTGTTCCATCGACGCCTTGCTTGCCGAGGCGGACAGTGTGCCTCTCGCTTTCCTCACCGCCGCCGAAACGCAAGTCGCGCCTTCAGACGAGGCGGTTGTCGTCTACACCTCAGGCAGCACTGCCCAGCCCAAGGCCGTGGTCCACCGCCACTGGGCCATGGCTCGCCACTCGCCCGAACTGGCCCGCATGTTCGCTCTGCAGAGCGAGGACCGGATGATGGTCCTTCTCCCCGCCTTCTGGCTCGCCGGCATGTCGACCGTGCTGCAAGTGCTAAGCCAGGGCGCAACACTGGTCTGGCCGGGAAGCACCGATGTGGATGAAGCGCTCGACCTTATCGAAAGCGCCGGGGTGACGCGCGTCAACGCCTGGGGCGACCGCCAGCCGCTGCTGGTGAAACGCGCCGCCGAACGCGGCATGGACCTGTCGCATATTCCCGAATTCGGCGGCTTTCCATGCGGCGATGGAACTCCCCCCGTCCCGCGCATGTACGGCATGACCGAAAGCTTCTCCGCCCACAGTGCCCACCCGCTCGACCAGCCGCTGCCCAAGGACAAGCAGGGCGGCTTTGGTCAGGCGCTCAATGGCTACGAACGCCGCGTGGTCGATCTGGAGAGCGGCGCCATCCTTCTGCCTGGCGAAGTCGGCGAACTCCAGATCCGCGGCCTCGCGCTGATGGCCGGGCTCTACAAGCAGCGCCGCACCGATACCTTCACCGCCGACGGCTTCTACCCCACCCGCGACATTGTCCGCATCGACGCGGAAGGCTGGCTTTACCCCGA
Source organism: Novosphingobium sp. (assembly GCA_050248535.1). Taxonomy (GTDB): domain Bacteria; phylum Pseudomonadota; class Alphaproteobacteria; order Sphingomonadales; family Sphingomonadaceae; genus Novosphingobium. The sequence goes on along the minus strand of JBFWSE010000112.1, from coordinate 711 downwards.
AGGGCGCATGCACGACCGCATCAAGACCCGCGCTGCCAATGTCTCGCGGCTGGAAGTGGAGGCTGCGCTCATGGCGCTGCCCGGCGTAGAGCAAGCGGTGGTGACAGGACTGCCCGATGCCGAGGCAGGTGAGATCGTGGTTGCGGCAGTGGTGAGGGCCGGAAGCGCGGCGCTGGAGGAAGCGGCGCTGCAGCAGGCCCTTCGCAGGACGCTGTCCAGCTACAAGGTGCCGAGGCGGGTCATTTTCGTCGAAGCGGACGACATCCCGCGAACCCAGACCGGCAAGGTCAAGCTGAGCGAACTCAGGGCGATGATCGTCGCGAAGGGAGCGAAATAGAGGCACTGCAAACCTCCCCCGCGGGGGAGGGGAACCGCCACAGGCGGTGAAGGGGGGCAAACAAAATTGCACGCGACAGCGTGCAAGCCGCTACCGCGGCTTTTCATGTTCAGCCCCCTTCCGTCTCGCTGACGCGAGCCACCTCCCCCTTGGGGGAGAAGTATAAATGGATAAGGCGCGCTACTCTCCCGGCCGCTTGAGGAACGGATAGGCCTCATAGTAAAAATCGAACCGCTTGCGCAGCTCCTTCGGCGAAATCCCGAAATCGCGCTCCAGGTGATAGACCAGCTGGCCGTATTTCCCGCGCGGGTGGCTTTCGATATAGGCGGAGACGTCGGCATTGGCCTGGTCGGTTTCGGGCAGGCCGGCCTTGC
>JBFWSE010000111.1:0-11854 GCA_050248535.1 Novosphingobium sp. | reverse complement strand
ATCGGCCAGCTTCTGGGCAATCGCCTGCAAAGTCGCGCCCGAGCTGATGCCAACCAGCATGCCTTCCTGCGTCGCGCAACGGCGGGCCATTTCCTTGGCATCCGCGGGATCGACCTGGATTGCGCCGTCGATAGCCTGGGTATGCAGATTTGTCGGGATGAACCCCGCGCCAATGCCCTGAATCGGGTGCGGCGCCGGCTGACCGCCCGAAATCACCGGCGAGAGCGTGGGTTCGACCGCATAGGCCTTCATGCCGCTCCATGTCTGCTTGAGCACTTCGGCGCAGGCTGTCAGGTGCCCGCCGGTGCCGACGCCGGTAATCAGCACATCGACTGGCGAATCGGCAAAATCGGCAAGGATTTCCTGCGCGGTGGTGCGGGCATGGACGTCTATATTGGCGGGATTGTCGAACTGGGCGGGCATCCAGGAATTGGGCGTGGCCTCGATCAATTCCTTCGCCCGCTCGATCGCGCCTTTCATCCCCTTTTCGCGCGGCGTAAGGTCGAAAGTCGCGCCATAGGCCAGCATCAGGCGGCGGCGTTCCAGCGACATCGATTCGGGCATGACCAGCACCAGCTTGTAGCCCTTGACCGCCGCGACCATGGCCAGGCCGATGCCGGTGTTGCCCGATGTGGGCTCGACGATGGTGCCGCCGGGCTTCAGGCTGCCGTCCTTTTCCGCCGCCTCGATCATGGCGAGGCCGATGCGGTCCTTGATCGAACCGCCGGGATTGGCCCGCTCGCACTTCACCCACACTTCGTGATCGGGGAACATCCGCGCAAGGCGAATGTGCGGGGTGTTGCCGATGGTGGCGAGGATGCTGTCAGCCTTCATGTTGCATTCTCCTTTTCTCTATATTGCGATGCAAAGGTTCGGGCCTTCCGCAGTTCTGGGAAAATCCATGCCCAGAGGGCTGTGACGACTATGGCACCCGCGCCGCCGAATACAACCGCTCCGGTGGCGCCGAGCAGCGCCGCTGCAATGCCGGATTGCATTTCGCCCAGTTCGTTGGAAGCGGAAATCGCCAGGCCCGAGATCGCCGAAACCCGGCCTCGCTTGGCGTCGGGCGTGTTGAGCTGGATCAGCGTGGTGCGGATGTAGACCGAGATCATGTCGGCCGCGCCCAGCAGTGCCAGCATGGCGAGCGAAACGCCGAAATTTCGCGACAGGCCGAACCCGATCGTCGCCATGCCGAACACCACAACGGCCCAAAGCATCTTGGCGCCTACATTTTCCGCAATCGGCCGGGCCGAAAGATAGATCGAAACGAAAACCGCACCTACCGCCGGGGCGGCGCGCATGATGCCCAGCCCCTGGGGGCCGACATGCAAAAGATCGCGCGCGAAAACCGGCAGCAGCGCCGTCGCTCCGGCCAGCAGCACAGCGAATAGATCGAGTGTCACGCAGCCCAGCAGAAAGCGTTCGCGAAACACATAGCGAAACCCTTCGACGATCTGGCGCAGGGGGTGTTCGTCGCGGTTGCCTTCGGGTGGGGGAAGGCGGCGGATCGCCGAAAGCGCCGTTACGCTGATCGCCAGGAGCGCAGTGGCGGTCCAATAGGGCAGGGACCGGTCGATCCCGTATAGCAGGCCTGCCAATGCAGGCCCGCCGATGGCCCCTGCCTGCCAGGACATGGCGCTCATGGCCATGGCGCGCGGGATGAGCGGCGCGGGAACGATATTGGGTACGACGGCGCTCAGGGCCGGTCCGATAAAGACCCGCGCCGTGCCGTGCGCCGCGGCAAGGCCGAACAGCACCGGCAGATTGGCGGCGCCGGAATAGGTTACCACGGCCAGCGTCAGGGCGATGACCAGATCGAGCGCATTGGCCAATCTTGCGACAGTGCGCCGGTCGAACCTGTCGGCGACAACGCCTGCGACAGGCGTGAACAGGGCCAGCGGCACGAATTGGGCAAGGCCTAACAGGCCAAGCTGAAACGCCGCCTCGGAAATCGACATGCCATATTGGCTGCGGGCTACATCGTAGAGCTGGTAGCCCAGAATAACGACCATGCCGACCGTTCCGAGCACCGATGAAAAGCGCGACAACCAATAGAGCCGGAAATCGCGGATTTGCAGTGGGGAGGTGGCGTCATTCACCACGGCGGAATGGCATTGCGCGAAGGCCTTGCCAAGCGGCGCTATTCTTTATCCTACGGTGATATTTCTTGCAGGCGCGGAATTAGCGGCTGCGGCGCAGCCTTGGATTGGGCTGAAGCGTTTCGATCACTTTGAGAAAGTCGTCGAGCCGGATGATGCGCTCGAACTGGAACCCAGCCCGCTCTTCCGTATTCCAGATGACATGGGCTTCGATGCGGCCGACTACGGGCAGGCGGATTGTCAGCCGTTCGCCGCGGCCAAGCGGGACCTGGCCTTCCGCCATGAAGCCATGCGCAGACAGATTGACCACGTGCAAGTGCACGTCACCAGCCTGCCGATGCTCTCCGATAACCGGATAGTCCACCGGGTGCCGCGCCGCGCGCCGCATATCGGGGACTGAAAGTTGTGCACCTGCACCGTTCGACATGCTGCGCCTCAAACCAGGGTTCGTGAAGGTGCAAGATGCATGGAAATGGCAAAAATTGGGTAAACCGGCAAAAATCGACCGGCAAGCCTTTGCCGCAAAGGGATTTTAACTGCGGAGCAGGACGCCGTGTTTCTTTTTGCCAGCCGAAATACGCAGCTCCGCGCCTTGGCCGGCAATGGCAAATGACTCGTCCGAAATCGCCTCGCCATCGATTCGGGCGCCACCGCCCGCGACCAGCCTTTTGGCTTCGCCCCGGCTCGCGGCAAAGCCGATTGCGGTGAGCGCATCGACAATGGTGCAGCCTTCGGCGGGGACTTGCCATGTGGGCAGATCCTCGCCTGTGCCGCCGCCCGTGAAAGTGGCGGATGCCGTCGCCTCGGCGCTGCGCGCCGCTTCATCGCCCCGGCACATGCGCGTGACTTCGTTGGCCAGGACGATTTTGGCCGCATTGATTTCGCTGCCCTCGAGCACTTCGAGCCGCGCTATTTCATCGAGCGGCAGGTCGGTGAACAGGCGCAGGAACTTGCCGACATCGCGGTCGTCGGTGTTGCGCCAGTATTGCCAGAAATCGTAAGCGGGGAGTTGGGCTTCGTTGAGCCAGACGGCGCCATCGACCGATTTGCCCATCTTCGCCCCATCCGACCGGGTGACCAATGGGCCAGTGAAGCCATAGACTTCCTTGCCGTCGATCCGGCGGGTCAGTTCGATACCGTTGACGATGTTGCCCCACTGGTCGCTGCCGCCGAGCTGCAGCCTGCAATCGTATTCCCGGCTCAGCACCAGGTAGTCGTAGGCCTGCATGATCATGTAGTTGAATTCGAGGAAAGTCAGCGGTTGCTCGCGGTCGAGCCTGAGTTTGACCGAATCGAACGTCAACATGCGGTTGATGGTGAAATGCGGGCCGACATCGCGCAGCAGCTCAATGTAGCCCAGTTTGTTCAGCCAGTCGTCGTTGTTGATCAGCAAGGCCCCTGTCTCGCTGTCGTCGAAACGCAGAATCTTCTCGAAGCTGCCCTTGATCGAGGCAATGTTGCTGGCCAGCGTCTCGTCGGTCAGCATTGTGCGCGTTTCGTCCTTGCCCGAAGGATCGCCGACTTTGGCCGTGCCGCCGCCCATGATGACGATTGGGCGATGGCCCGCCTGTTGCAGCCGCTTCAGGAGCATGATCGACGCGAGGTTGCCGATGTGGAGCGAGGCGGCAGTAGGATCGAAGCCAACGTAACCCGTAATGACTTCCCTCTTCGCGAGCGCATCAAGCGCCGCGGCATCGGTGACCTGGTGCAAATGGCCGCGCTCGTCGAGCAGGCGGAGCAAGAATGACGTGTACTGGCTCATGGCGCGGCGCGGTAAGGGAAAAGCGGCCCTTCGACAAGCTCAGGGCTGGCGGGGATGCTTTGGTATTTTCCGCAATCCGACTATCCTGAGCTTGTCGAAGGATCGTCCTTTCTTTAGCCCCGCGCGATGAGCTTCTGGGCCTATATGCTGCACTGCCGGGGCGGCGCCTTCTATGTCGGCCATACCGACGAGCTGGAGCGCCGGATCGCACAGCACAAGGCGGGCGCCATTCCCGGTTTCACGGCGGATCATTTGCCGGTCGAGCATGTCTGGTCGCAAGAGTTCGACACCCGGGACGAAGCCAAGGCGGCAGAGAAGCAAATCAAGGGGTGGTCCCGCGCGAAGAAACTGGCGCTCATCCGAGGGGACTGGGAGCGAATTTCGGCGTTGGCTAAAGAGAAAAGCAGCCCCCTTCGGCTGGCTGCTTGCAGCAGCCGCTCAGGACAGGCTCCGACAAGCTCAGGGCAGACGGAAAGAGGAGAGGCAATCCCTCCTCCCGCCTATCCTGAGCTTGTCGAAGGATTGTCCTTTTCCTTGCTGCCTCATCCCGAAACGCCGCCGGTCTCGGTCGCAAGCGTCATCGCGAAGATGAAGCTGCGCGATGGCCTGCTCTGGTTGAACTACGAGGTAGGGCCTGCCGCATGTCTGGACCACAGCAAACCGATGGATCGCCAGAGGGCCGACGGCTTGTGGCAGTCCACTTGCTTTGAATTGTTCGCGCGAAAACAGGGAAGTGCGGCCTATCGCGAATTCAACTTCTCTCCATCCAGCCGTTGGGCCGCCTATCGGTTCAATGATTATCGAGATGGAATGCGCAACCTTGCTGTCCAGGAAATTCCACAAATTTCCGCTTTGGACATCGGAGATATGTTCGAGCTGACTGTGGCGCTTTCACCGCGCGCGATCGCTGATTGCGATGCCTTGGGACTTTCCGCCGTCATCGAGGAGGTCGACGGCACCAAAAGCTACTGGGCGCTGGCCCATCCGCCCGGCAAGCCCGACTTCCACCACCCCGCTTGCTTCGCGCTGACACTTCCGGCACCTGCGCAATGATGAAATTCGGCATTGATCGCCTGCTGGCGGAACCTGAACTGCGCAAGGCCCTGGATGGCAAGCGAGTGGCGCTTGTCGCGCATCCGGCCTCGGTCACCGAGGATCTCACCCATTCGCTCGACGCGCTGATCGCCGCAGGCGTAAACGTAACCTCCGCCTTCGGCCCGCAACACGGTCTCAAAGGCGACAAGCAGGACAATATGGTCGAAACCGCGGACGAGACCGATCCGCAATATGGCATCCCTATATTCAGCCTCTATGGCGAAGTACGCCGCCCTACCGGGCAGATGATGTCCACCGCCGATGTCTTCCTGTTCGACCTGCAGGACCTCGGCTGCCGCATCTATACCTTCGTCACCACGCTGCTCTACCTGCTCGAAGCCGCTGCGGAGCAAGGCAAGAGCGTCTGGGTGCTCGACCGGCCCAATCCCGCCGGACGGCCCATCGAAGGCACGCTGCTGCTGCCCGGGCAGGAAAGCTTCGTCGGCGCGGGGCCGATGCCGATGCGCCATGGGTTGACCATGGGCGAGATGGGGCGCTGGTTTGTCGAACATTTCAAGCTCGATGTGGATTACCGGGTGGTCGAAATCGAGGGATGGCGGCCTGACGAAGGCCCGGGCTTCGGCTGGCCAGAGAGCCGCCTGTGGATCAATCCCAGTCCCAATGCGGCGAACCTCAACATGGCCCGGGCCTATGCCGGGACAGTGATGCTGGAAGGCACCACCCTCAGCGAGGGCAGGGGCACGACCCGGCCACTGGAAGTGCTGTTCGGCGCGCCGGATGTGGATGCCAAGGCGGTGCTCGCAGAAATGCAGAGGATTGCACCGGGCTGGCTGGAAGGTTGCGCGCTTCGTGAGTGCTGGTTCACGCCAACCTTCCACAAGCACGCAGGTGAACTGTGCAGCGGCTTGATGATTCATGCCGAGGGGCGGTTCTATGACCACGCCAAATTCCGCCCCTGGCGGCTACAGGCGCTGGCGTTCAAGGCGGTCCGGCGGCTCTGGCCCGATTACGAATTGTGGCGCGATTTCCCTTATGAGTACGAGTTCGAGCGCCTCGCCATCGATGTGATCAACGGCGGCCCGGTCTTGCGGCAATGGGTGGACGATGCGGCGGCCGGGCCGGGCGATCTCGAAGCGCCTGCAAGCGATGGCGAAACGGACTGGCGCGAACAGGTGGGCCGGCTTCTCCTGTATTGACGGCGACTTCGCCCTTTCCGCCCGGTACTTGACCCGCCGTGCCTCCTCTCGCACAAACGAGACAGGGAGGATCCGATGACCGGCCAGAAAGAAGCGCGCTTGCGACTGACACTCTATGTCTTGCTGCTCGTCTATATCCTGAATTTTCTAGACCGCCAGATCGTCGGCATTCTCGCCCAGCCGATATCGAAGGAGCTTGGGCTTAACGACACCCAGATCGGGCTGATGACAGGCCTGGCCTTTGCGCTGTTCTACACTGGGCTGGGCATTCCCATCGCCCGCATTGCCGACCGGCCGAGCACGAGCCGGGTTAAAGTCATCGCCCTGTGCCTCACGGCCTGGTCGGCGATGACCATGGTCTGCGGAGCGGCAGGAAACTTCGTGCAACTGTTCCTCGCCCGGATCGGTGTGGGCATTGGCGAGGCCGGCGGAACGCCGCCCGCCCATTCGCTGATTTCACAGCTTGCGGGGCCGGAAAAGCGCGCCTCGGCGCTGTCGCTCTATCAGCTCGGGCCGCCGCTGGGCGGGCTGATTGCGATGGTCATGGGCGGCTATCTCGCCGATACAATCGGCTGGCGCTGGGCCTTTGTCGTGGTTGGTGCGCCGGGCGTGGTGCTGGCCCTGATTGTCTTTGCAGTGCTGCGCGATCCCCGGCAGGATGGCGTGCTGCCCGAAGGCGCGCGCGAATCCGACCCCAATCTGGTCGAAGCATTCCGCAATATCTGGGCGAGCCGCGCCAACCGGCTGATCCTTGTCTCGGTCGCCTTCGCCGCCACGGCCAACTACGGCATGCTGATCTGGGGGCCGATTTATATCCAGCGCACGTTTGGACTTTCAGCGGGCACCACCGGCCTATGGTTCGGCCTGGCCAATGGCGTGGGCTCGGCTTTGGGCGTCTGGTATGGCGGCGTGCTGGGTGACCGGGGTATCAAGCGCGGCAAGCAGCACCTCATGACCGCGCCGGCCATTTGCCTTGCCTTGTGCTGCCCGCTGCTGGCGGCAGGCCTGCTATCGCCCGACTGGCGCATTGCGATACTGCTGTTCTTCCCGGCGATCGGTCTGCTGTGGCTGCATGTCGGCCCGGCCTACAGCGCGGTGCAGGGGCTTGTGCCAAACTCCAGCCGCGCCACGGCCAGCGCCTCGATCCTGCTGATGCAGAACCTGTTCGGCCTGGGTCTCGGCTCGCCGCTGATCGGCATGCTGTCGGACCATTACAAGGCCGATTATGGCGACGACAGCGTGCGGATAGTGCTGATCGGACTGGTGCTGGTGGTCACGCTGGCCGCAGCCGCGCTGCAATGGCGTTCGCGGCGCTATCTGCCGGAGGAACTGGACCGATTCGAATAGAGCGGGTTATTCGGCAGGCACTGGCGGGGCGAGTCCGTTCGCTTTGCGGACCGGCGCGCTTTCGATCATCAACACCATGGCCACCAGCCCGATCAGCGTGACGGCAGTCAGATACCAGGCAATCGACATCGGATTGCCGGTGACCTTGAGCAGCCAGGTCACCACCATCTGCGTGGTGCCGCCGAACAGCGCCACGGGCACCGAATAGACCAGGGCGAAAGTGCGGGCGCGTATCGCGGGAGGCAGGCTTTCGCTTATCCCCGCATAGATCGCGCCCCAGCCGAACGACGAAAAAAATGCGAGCACGGCGTTGGCGCCAATGAAGGACGTCAGGTCGCGCATGCTTGTCAGCCAAAGGAAGCAGGGCACGATCGTCAGCGCGAAGATGATTTGCGGCGCTACCATGACTGTCCGCCGCCCGATCCGGTCGCTCAAGGCGCCGCCGATGAGGATTGCCACAACCGACATGCCGTTGTTGACCGTCTCGCCAGCGAAGGAAATTTGCTCCGACAGTTTCAGCGTATTCTGCCCATAGGTCGCCATGTAATTGAAAATATAAGTGGCGATGGTTCCGCTCGCGATCATGGCCACGCCGAGCACGATGACACGCAAGTGTGGCAGCAGCGGAACTTTTTCCACTGGCGCCTTGTGATCGATCTCGTGCGTTTCGGGCAGCGAATTGCGGATATAGAGCGCGAAGGGAACGATCGTGGCCCCCAGCGCGAGGGCTATCCGCCAGCCATAGCTGGTCAGTTCCTCGCCAGTCAGCATATGGCTGAGCAGCAGGCCGACAGCGGCGCCGATCGTCGCGGCAATGCCCTGGCTGGCGCCCTGCCAGCTGATCATGAAGCCGCGGCTGTGATCCCTGGCCGATTCCATCATATAGGCAGTCGCCGAACCCACTTCGCCGCCCAGCGCCAGGCCCTGCATCAGCCGAGCGATGACGGCGAGTATGGGCGCGGCGATGCCAATTGCGGCATAGCCAGGCGTCAGCACCAGCAACAGGATGCCGCAGCCCATCAGCAACATCGAGAACAGCATGGCCGGTTTGCGCCCGTGCCGGTCGGCATAGCCGCCGATCAGGTAAGCGCCCAGCGGCCGGGTGATGAAACCGGCCCCGAACGTGGCCAGCGCGCCCATCAGGCTGAGGAAGCTGCTTTCCGAAGGAAAGAACGTCCTGCCGATCTGGATGGCGAAGAAGGCGAATGTGACGAAATCGTAGAATTCGAGCCCGTTGCCCAGAATGGCCGCTGTCACTGCGCGTCGCCGCTGGCGTAGTGTCAGGTCTGCCTTGGTTTCGGGCGCACGAAATTCTTCGATATCGAGTTCCATGCGGCAGTCCCTCCGCCCCCGGACCTATCGCGAGGCGGTAGCATCAACGCATTGATTTACATCGATGTCAATGCTTCTTGCGAGTCAATTCCCGCATCGCATCGTCGAGCCCGTCGAGGGTCAGCGGATACATAGATCCGCCGATCAGTTCCTGGATCAGTTTGGTCGATTGCGAATAGTCCCACTGCTTTTCGGGCGTGGGATTGAGCCAGACCGTCGCCGGGTAGGTCTGGGTTACCCGGTGCAGCCAGACAGCGCCGGATTCCTCGTTGAAATGCTCGACTGAGCCGCCCGGGTGGCTCACTTCGTAGGGACTCATCGAGGCGTCGCCGACGAAGATGACTTTGTAGTCGTGGCCATATTTGTGGAGAATATCCCAGGTCGGCGTGCGTTCCGACCAGCGGCGGCGGTTGTCCTTCCATACGCCTTCGTAAAGGCAGTTGTGGAAGTAGAAGAATTCGAGGTTCTTGAACTCGGCCGTACACGCGCTGAACAGTTCCTCGACCAGCTTGATGTGCGGTTCCATCGAGCCGCCGTTGTCTAGGAACAGCAACACTTTCACCGCATTGTGCCGCTCGGGCCGCATATGGATGTCGAGCCAGCCCTGTCTTGCAGTGCCGTCGATGGTGGCGTCGAGATCGAGCTCGTCCGCCGCGCCTTCGCGAGCGAAACGGCGCAGACGCCGCAGCGCCACCTTGATGTTGCGGGTGCCGAGCTCGACCGTGTTGTCGAGGTTCTTGAACTCGCGCTTTTCCCAGACCTTGAGCGCGCGGCCGTGCTTGCCCTCGCCGCCGATGCGGACACCTTCGGGGTTGAAGCCCGAATGGCCGAAGGGCGAAGTGCCGCCGGTGCCGATCCACTTGTTGCCGCCCTGGTGGCGCTTTTCCTGCTCCTCGATCCGCTTCTTGAGCGTCTCCATGATCTCGTCCCACGAGCCGAGCGACTTGATCTTCTCCATCTCCTCTTCGGAGAAATAACGCTCTGCCAGCGCCTTGAGCCATTCCTCGGGAATCTCGACCGGCTGCTGGCCATAGTCGGTGATGATGCCGCGAAACACGCGCTGGAACACCTGGTCGAACCGGTCGAGCAGGCCTTCGTCCTTCACGAATGTGGCGCGCGAGAGATAGTAGAAGGCCTCTGGGGTTTGCTCGATCACATCCTTGTCGAGCGCTTCGAGCAGCGTCAGATGCTCCTTGAAGCTGGCCTGGATGCCGGCTGCGCGCAATTCGTCGACGAAATTGAAGAACATTGGGTCAGTCCTTGGTGCCTGGCGGTGGCGGTTGCCGGTCGAACCGCGTCATCGCCGGATCGATCTGCGCCCATTCCGGCGCGTCCTCCAGCCAGATCGCCGTGTCGGGGCGCAAGCCATGCCCCTCGTCGAGGAAGCCCAGCCGCACCGAAGCCATGTGCATCCGCGCCGAGCTTTGCCCCAAGACCGGCGTACCGCATTTGGGGCAGAACGACTGGATCAAGGTGTTGCCGCTGGCCGCCGGCGTGCGGTGCTGCGCAAGGTCGCCCGAAAGCTCCCATTCCTCGACCAGAAACGTCGCATTGTGCGTCGGTCCGCCCGCCGCGGCTTGCTGGCACTGGCGGCACCAGCACTGCCGGACTGCCAGAGGTTCGCCATGGATCGTGGCGGTGACGGAACCGCAGGCGCAGCGGCCGGAATAGGGCGCGGGCATGTCAGTTTGCCTCGGGCGGCGGCGGAGTGGGGGCCTGGCCGTCGAAGCGCTCGGCGCCATCGGGAATCGTCGCCCAGGCGGGGGCCTCCGAAAGCCAGATCGCGGCGGTCGGCGTCAGCCCATGGCCTTCATCGAGGAATCCAAGGCGGATGACGCGCGCGTGCGGCCGGCCCGAGCTGTCGCCCATCACCGGATTGCCGCACTGGGGGCAGTAGAGCTGGGCATAATCGTTGCCGCTCGCCGCCGTGTAGCGCGAGGCGGCGAGGTCACCCGACAGCTCGATGTCGTTGAGCTGGAACAGGGCGTTGCTGGTCGCCGATCCGCCCGTCAGCTTCTGGCATTGGCGGCACCAGCACTGGCGCACGGCGAGTGGCTCGCCATTGATTTTCGCGGTGACAGCGCCGCAGGAACAGCGGCCGGTGTAGGGCGCGGGCATGTCAGTTGTCCCCGGTCAGCACTGGTGAATCCGGCCCCTTGCCATGCCGCGGCAGGTTCGGATCGAACCGGGCCCAGCTGGGAGCGCTGTTTACCCAGATCGAACCGCCCGGCCGCATGAGCTCAGGATTGCCGAGTGTACCCGCGCGGATGCGGATCGGCGCGCCGGCGGGTTCAACCGTCCGGCTGTACATCTGCGATCCGCAGACGGGGCAAAAACCGCGTTGCACCCGGTTGCCGCTGTCGGCGATCTTTTCGAGCGTGGTAATCTCGCCCTCGAAACGCACCGCATCGTCGGGGAACAGCACATTCACTGTCGCCGATCCGCTGGCGATGTACTGACAATCGCGGCACCAGCATTGGCGCGCCGCAATGGGCTCCGCGTCGATCGTATAGCGAACCTGGCCGCAAAAGCAGTGGCCGGTGTGCGGCATATGCGCCTCCCTCAGTTTTGCCGCCGCGCCATGAAGGCCAGCCGTTCGAACAGCATCACGTCCTGCTCGTTCTTGAGCAGTGCGCCGTGCAATGGCGGGATGGCCTTGGTGGGGTCCTTGTTCTGCAGGACGTCGAGCGGCATGTCCTCGTTCATCAGCAGCTTGAGCCAGTCGAGCAGCTCGCTGGTCGAGGGCTTCTTCTTCAGCCCTGGCACTTCGCGCACTTCGTAGAAAATATCCATCGCCTTGGTGACGAGGGTCTTCTGGATATCGGGGAAGTGGACGTCGATGATCGCCTGCATGGTCTCGCGATCGGGGAACTTGATGTAGTGGAAGAAGCAGCGGCGCAGGAAGGCGTCGGGCAGTTCCTTTTCGTTGTTCGAGGTGATGATCACAAGCGGGCGCTCTTTCGCCGCGATGCGATCGCCGGTTTCGTAGACGTCGAACTGCATGCGATCGAGTTCCTGCAGCAGGTCGTTGGGAAACTCGATGTCGGCCTTGTCGATCTCGA
>JBFWSE010000110.1:0-12000 GCA_050248535.1 Novosphingobium sp. | reverse complement strand
CCTTCGCGGGGTCGAGAACGAAGGCACGATCAACGAATTACGCCAATTTTCAGGACAGCAAAACTAATTGCCGGAGACGTCGAGATTCCATGCATTGTTCGCGATGCTTCGGTTTCAGGCGTCATGGTGCAGGTATTCTGCGCCATTCCCGAAGCCAGGAGCCACACGCTCGAACTGAGCAATGGCGAATGTTTCGAGACCGAACCCATCTGGATCGACGAGAACCACGCGGGGCTTCGCTTTCGCAATCCAATCGAATTGAGCGTGCTGCTGGCACAATCGGCGGGTAAATTCCCCAAGCGCCAACTTCGCGTCCGCACGCAAGTCGGCGCAAATGTGGTGGTTGGCGATCAATGCTATGCGGCAGCGATTGAAAACATATCGCAGCAGGGCGCCGGACTGACTTGCGATACGCACTTTGCCATCAACCAGCTCGTTCGCCTGGAAACCGGCATCGTTGCACCGCTTTATGCCAAGGTCCGCTGGCGCAACACACCTGACTATGGTCTGATCTTCGAACGTGTTCTCGAGTTCGAGGAAATGGGACGCTTTGCCGCCACATCGACTCGATCGGCCGATTTGAAGGCCGTCTGCATGGTCGCCTGAAGCCCGTTCCAGAACTGCTCGCATCCCCACAGTTGGCCGCGTGAGGGATGGGAAGAGTTGTAAGCTGAGCATTTCCCCTTGCCTCGATCGCGCCTGGCGGCGATCCTGTACGGGCACGGGAGAACGCCATGGCCATAGAGAAAAAGCCTTTCGCCTGCCGCAATTGCGGATCGCTCTGCCCCATCGTGGTGACGATTGACGGCGACCGGGTAGTTAAGGTCGAGGGCGATTTCGACGCACCGCTCTATCGCGGCTATACCTGCCCCAAGGGCCGCGCCATCCCGCAGGAACATCACCGGCCCGACCGGCTGCTGCATTCGCTCAAACGCCTACCCGATGGGCGCCGTGTGCCGATCTCGAGCGAACAGCTTGTCGAAGAGATCGCGGCCAAACTTGCGCGCATAATCGATGCCCACGGGCCGCAATCGGTCGCTGCCTTCCTTGGCAACGGCGTTTCGGCCCAGCCGGCCGCCTCGGGCATGATGCTCTCATTCCTCGCAGCGATCGGCTCGCCGATGATGTTTTCGCCCGGCACCATCGACCAGCCCGGCCTGCTGCTGGCAGGCGCGCTGCACGGGCTATGGCAGGGCGGACGGATGCATCCGGCACAGTGGGACAGCCTGCTGGTGATCGGCGGAAATCCGGTGGTATCCAAGCAATATCTGCCGCAAAATCCGGCCTGGCAGCTCAAGGAACTGCAAGATCGCGGCATGCGGATGGTGGTGATCGATCCCCGCCGCACCGAAACCGCACGCCGCGCGGCGGTTCATCTGCAAGCCATTCCCGGCGAGGACCCGACAGTGCTCGCGGGACTGATCCACCTGATTTTCGATCTCGACGGCCTCGACAAAGAGTTCATCGCCGAAAATGCCGAGGGCCTGGACGACTTGCGCGCCGCGGTCGCCGCGTTCACGCCTGACTATGTTTGCGCACGGGCCGGAATCAGCAGGGCGGAGCTTGTTGCCGCCGCCCGGGTGCTGATCGAAGCGCAAGGCGGCGATACCGCCCCGGGCGTCGGCACCAGCATGGCGACCCGCGGCACGCTGACGTCCTATCTCGCCCTGTGTATCCAGACCCTGCGCGGACATTGGGCGCGGGCGGGCGATCCGGTGTCGCGCCCCAAAGTGCTTACCCCCCGGCGCGACTGGCGCGCCCAGCCGCAAAAGCCCTTCCCTGCCTGGGGCTTCGGCGTGCAAACCTCGGTTCGCGGGTTGCAGCAAACCGTCGCCGGCATGCCCACCGCCGCGCTGCCCGACTTGATGATTTCCCAGGGCCCGGACCGCGTCCGCGCGCTGTTCATGCACGGCGGCGCCTATTATGCCTGGCCCGATACGGCCAAGACCGTCAAGGCCCTGGGCGAGCTCGATCTGTTCGTCATGCACGATCTCGAGCTGTCGGGCACGGCGGCCCATGCCGACTATGTCATCGCCACCTACGACCAGCTGGAGCTGCCGGCCATGTCGGCGCTCAACGAATCGGTGGGCGACCTGCATCCCGGTTATGACTGGAACGAGCCCTATGCCTTCCATCACCCCGCCGTGGTTGACCCGCCCGAGGGGGCGGAACTGATGGAAAGCTGGCAGATCTACTATCGCGTCGCCCAAAAGCTGGGGCTGGATCTGAACTACATCGTCTATGGCGGTGCGGGAATCGAGCCAGTGCCTTTCGACATGGAGAACGAACCGGTCACCGAAGATATCTTCGAAATGATCTGCAATGGCAGCGCGGTTCCGCTCGCCGAAGTCAAGCAGCATCCGCATGGCGCACTGTTCGAACAGTGCCGCCAGACCGTCGCCCCGCGCGATCCCGCCTGCACAGCCCGGCTCCAGCTGGCCGATCCGGCCATGCTCGCCGAACTGGCGCAGGTCCGCGCCGAAGAGCCCCTCGCCCGCCGCAAGACCGACCAGGCCTTTCCCTGGCTGCTGGTCTGCCGGCGGATGATGGCAACCACCAATTCCGCGCCGCGCATCGATGGCATCGTGCGCACCGGCTAAAACCCGCTGTGGATGAACCCGGCGGACATGGCCCGGCTGGAAGTGAAAGACGGCGACGAAGTGGCGATCCGCTCACGCCACGGCGAAATCGTCGGCTTCGTCGAGGCCGATGCCGACATGCGCGAAGGCACGGTAGCCATGACGCACGGCTTCGGCCCCAGGCCCAACAGCAATTACGACCCGCGCCGCGATGGATCGAACATCAACCTGCTGCTCAGCTGGGAGGACGACGCCGATCCCTATCACGGCATGCCCAGGATGAGCGCAGTGCCGGTGTCGGTCCGGGCAACGACTATGGCCTGAGGCCTACCTCAGCGAAACAACATTGTCCGAAACGCGCGGATCGATCCGGTCGCCGCGATACTGGCTGGCCATCGGCTCGTCGCTTACTTCCGCATTCAACCCAAGCCCGAACCCGTTGAACGTCGTGCGCATCGCCGCGCCATAGGCGCCGAGCATGCCGATCTCGATGTAGTCGCCGGCTTCGATATCGGCAGGCAGCTCGAAGGGGCCATCCATGTGGTCCAGATCGTCGCAGGTCGGGCCGAAGAAGCTGAATGGCACCAGCTCAGCCGAAGCGCCCTCGCGCAGCAGCTGCACAGGAAAGCGCCAGCCCATATGCGCCGCGTCGAACAGCGCGCCATAGGCGCCGTCGTTGATGTAAAGCTCGTTACCGCGCCGCTTCTCGACCTTGACGATCAGCGAATTGAATTCGGCGCACAGCGCGCGCCCGGGTTCGCACCACAATTCGGCGTTGTAGGCAATCGGCAGCGCTTCGAAATGGTTATGGATGATGCCGAAGTAATCTTCGAGCGGCGGCGGCTCCATCCCCGGATAGATCGACGGAAAACCTCCGCCGACATCGACCATGTCGATGACGACACTGGCATCGGCAATCGCGGCGCGGACGCGTTCCATCGCCTGGACATAGGCAAACGGGGTCATCGCCTGGCTGCCGACATGGAAGCACAGGCCCAGCCAGTCCGAAACCTGGCGCGCGGCTTGCAACAGCGGCGCGGCATCGGCGAGATCGACGCCGAACTTGGCGGCAAGGCTGATCTCCGAATACTCCGATGATACCCGCAGGCGCACACAGAGCCGCAGGTCCTGCGCCAAAGCGCCGTCATCGCCGGCAGTGGCGGCCACGATCTTGTCCAGTTCCTCGCGCGTATCGAGGCTGAATGTCTTCACGCCGTGAACCTTGTAGGCCTCGGCAATGGCGCTGGCGGTCTTCACCGGGTGCATGAAACACAAAGTGGCTTCGGGCAGCACTTCGCGCACAAGCCGGACCTCGGCAATCGATGCGACGTCATAATGCGTGATACCCGCGCCCCACAGCACCTTGAGCAGTGCCGGCGAGGGATTGGCCTTGACCGCATAGAGCGACTTGCCCGGAAACTTCTCGGCAAAGAAGCGGGCGGCGCGCGCGGCGGCGTGCGGGCGATTGAGGATAACGGGTTCGTCGGGCGCGAGAGCGCGAACTACAGCCGGTGCGTCTGGATGGATGTACAACTCAAGGGACCCCCAATAGGCCTTGCGGCCAAAGCAACACTAGGACGACGCTGCCTTGCGGTTATTGGAAGTCCCCTTGGGGCAGCGGGGGGTGCCTATACGCCGTTGAGAATGAACTGCAAGTGAAAATCGGGCCGCATTTGCAAGGCCCGGAAATGGGCCAATTTCTGTTCAGCTCAACCGGTTGCGGAACTCTTCCCAATCGAATTGGCGCACGCATTCGAGCGAATCGGTCTCCGAATCCCACAGCCAGATCGACGGCAGCGGCACACCGTTGAAAGTGGTGGTCTTGACCATCGAATAGTGCGCCTGATCGAGCAGGGCGAAGCGCAGGCCCGGCTCTACCGGGACAGAAAAGCGATAGTCGCCGATCACGTCGCCGGCGAGGCAGCTGGGGCCGCCCAGGCGCACCGCGCCGCCCTGCGCTTCGTCGACTGCCTGAATGTCGTGCTCCAGTTCGCCCAGCATGGCCGGGCGATAGGGGGCTTCGATCACGTCGGGCATGTGGCAGGTGGCGGAAATGTCGGTGATCGCGATGGGCATGCCGTTCCACTGGGTATCGAGAATGGTGCCTACCAGAATGCCGGCATCGAGCGCCACAGCCTCGCCGGGTTCGAGATAGACCTCGGCCCCGGTGTCCTCGGCCATGTCGCGCAGGAATTCGATAAGCTCCTCGCGCTGGTAATCGGCGCGGGTGATGTGATGGCCGCCGCCCAGATTGATCCACTTGAATTCGCCAAAAAACGGCTCGAGGAAATCGAACGCCTTGTCCCAGGTGCGCCGGAGCGGTTCGAAGTCCTGTTCGCACAGGGTGTGCATGTGAATGCCATCGACCAGAGCCATGTGCTCTTCGGTCAGCTGATCGATGGGAAAGCCCAGCCGCGAATGGGGGGCGCAGGGATCGTACTTGGGCACTTCGCCTTCGGGGTGGAGCGGATTGAGCCTGAGGCCAATATCGAAGTGTTCGCCGCGTGCGCGGGCCATTTCGAGGATCGGCATGAAGCGCTCGATCTGGCCGGGGGAATTGAAAATCACGTGATCGGACAGCCGCAGGATCTCGGGCAGGTCCTCGCTCTTGTAGGCGGCGCTGTAGGTGGCGATCTCACCATCGTAGAATTCGCTGGCGAGGCGCGCTTCCCACAGGCCCGAAGTGCAGACGCCATCGAGATATTCCCCGATGATCGGCGCCACCGACCACATCGAGAAGGCCTTGAGCGCGGCAAGAACCTTTGCGCCGCTGCGTTCGCCGACGTCCTGGAGAATGCGCAGATTTGCGCGCAATTTCGCGGCGTCCACTACGAAAGCGGGGCTATCGACCCGCGAGAGGTCGAAATGGGCGAAAGCGCCCGGGTCTCCAGCGCGGGTTTCCATGTATTCGACCCTATTTCACCCTTGCACCCGCACACCGCGCCAGCTTCGCCGCGTCGAAATAGCCCTTGTAGGTAGCCCATTCCCCGGGAAGCGTCCGTCCGCCTTCCGCGCTGGTGAGAAGAACCTCGCGCGCCACCCGCATCCGCACATTCGACGATGCCGATAGCGGTTCGGCATAGCGATATTCGCGCATCGCCGCATAACGCAGCCGGGCATCGAAAATGAAGCGGTAGGTCGTCCGCCCCATCTCGCCAAAGTGCACTGCCTCGATCTTGCAGCGCCCCAGCGACGTGCCCGTCAGACGGAACAGCTTGGCCTCGCCACCCTCGGCCGACAGCCCCTGATCGGTAAGATCGACTGTCTGCAACAGGGCCGTCGCGGCATTGGCTGTTTGCGGCGCCAGCAAACCCAAGCTCAATGCAAGAAAAACGCGCTTCATTCGCCCCTCCTTCAGAAATCAACCGGCCCCGGCAATTCCTTCACCTGCCACGGCAGCCCGTGCGCATTGAGCATATCCATGAACGGGTCGGGGTCCAACTGTTCGATATTGAACACGCCCTCGCCCTGCCACGACCCGGTCAGCATCAAGGCTGCGCCGATCATCGCCGGCACGCCCGTGGTATAGCTGATCGCCTGATTACCCGTCTCGGCATAGGCGTCCTCGTGGTCGCAGATGTTGTAGATGTAGTAAGTCCTGTCGCCGGAACCGTCGAGCGCCTCGCCGGTGGCGATGTCGCCGATGTTGGTCTTGCCCTTGGTCGTCGCGCCCAGCGAGCTCGGCTCGGGCAGCACGGCCTTGAGAAACTGCAAGGGCACGATCTCGCGCCCTTCGTACATCACCGGATCGATCCGGGTCATGCCGACGTTCTGCAGCACGGTGAGGTGATTGATATAGGCATCGCCGAACGTCATCCAGAAACGCCCGCGCTCAAGCTCCGGGATGAATTTCGCCAGGCTTTCCAGCTCCTCGTGGTACATCATGTACATGTTCCTGGGGCCGACGCCCTCGAAGTCGAATTCCACTTTCCTTGACATGGCCGGAGTCTCGACGAACTCGCCGTTCTCCCAGTGCCGCGCCGGCGCCGTCACTTCGCGGATGTTGATTTCCGGATTGAAATTGGTGGCGAAGGCCTGGCCATGATCGCCGCCGTTGCAATCGAGGATATCGAGCTGGCGGATAGTCTTCAATTTGTGCTTCTTGAGCCACATGGCGAAAACGCTGGTCACGCCCGGATCGAAACCCGAGCCGAGCAGCGCCATGATCCCCTTCTCGCGAAAACGATCGTGCAGTTCCCACTGCCACTTGTATTCGAACCTGGCCTCGTGCCGCGGCTCGTAGTTGGCTGTGTCGAGATAATGCACCCGCGTCTGCAGGCAGGCCTCCATGATTGCCAGGTCCTGGTATGGCAGCGCGAGATTGACCACCAGGTCCGGCCCGATCCGTTCGATCAGCTTGACGAGGGCGGGAATGTCCTCGGCATCGATGGCATAGGTATCGACGATCTCGTCGGTGCGCTGCCTTACCGATTCGGCAATCGCGTCGCATTTGGCCTTGGTCCGGCTGGCAAGACTGATGTGCTCGAAAATCTGCGGATTCATCGCCATCTTGTGCACCGCGACCGAGCCGACCCCGCCCGCGCCGATCACCAGAACCTTGCCCAATGCCTGTCTCCTTTGGCCTCGAACGGCGGTGCATATAGGCCGTTGACCAGCGGGCACAACATGATGCGACAGGGCAAATAGGTTGCATTTGACAATTCAACTCGGTCCCCGCAATCTCGCCCGGTTCGGATTGGAAAGGGGAGACGGAGATGCAAGCCCAAATGCTCGTACCCGCAGCCGCGCTGGTTTGCTGGTCGCTGATCGTACTGTTGTGGATGGTAATCACCAGGTTCGCCGGCTTCGGCAAGGCGGGCATCGACCTGAACAAGGCGCCGGCGGGCGCGCGAGGCGTCAATCTCGAAGGCCTTCTGCCCGATCGCACCATGTGGAAAAGCCACAATTACACGCACCTGATGGAACAGCCGACGATTTTCTATCCGGCCGTGATCATTCTTGCGATTCTGGGCGCGACCACGACCGATGTGAGGCTCGCCTGGGCCTATGTGGCAATCCGCGTGGTGCATTCGCTATGGCAGGGCACGGTCAATCGCGTCCCGGTCCGCGCCGGCCTGTTCTTCGTCTCGACCATCATCCTCATCGTTCTCGCCGTGCGCGCGTTGATGACGGCGTGGACCGCCATTCCGGGAGTGGTCGCATGATCGCCAATCCGATTTTCCAGCCCGTCGTGGCGCTGATGGCCTGGACCATGGTCATGTGGTTGTGGATGTATGCGACCCGCATTCCCGCGCTGGGCAAGGCCGGGGTCAATCCCGACGATCTGGTGCGCGGGCCGAAAAAGTCGCTCGATGAGGTTCTTCCGCCGCAGGTCCAGTGGAAAGCACACAATTACAATCACCTGCACGAAGCGCCGACGCTGTTCTATGCCGTTTGCCTGCTATTGGCCATGACCGGGAACGGTGGCGGACACGGCACGCAGGTCGCCTGGGCCTATGTCGGTTTGCGCGTGGTGCATTCGCTGATCCAGGCGACGGTCAACAAGGTGCCGGTGCGCTTTGCAGTGTTTGCCCTGTCATCGCTGTGCCTGATCGTGCTGATAGGCCGCGCGACGCAGGTGGTGTTTGACTTCTAGGCAACAATAGGCTGCAGCAGCCGGATTGTGCCGGCATCGGCATCGAGCTCGACCTTTGCGCCGACCGGAAGGCTGAGCTGGTTGGAAACATGGCCCACGTTCGCACCCGAGTAACACGGCACGCCTAATCCGGAGAAATATTGCTCGAGAATCTGAGGCAAGGTGAAGCCGGCGTAATCGGGAAAGTCGCTGCTGCAGCGCGTGCATTGCCCGAAAACCGCGCCGGCCAGCTTGCCCAGCACGCCGGACAAGGCGAGCTGGTTCAGCATGCGATCGATCCGGTATTCCGCTTCTCCGACATCCTCGAGAAAGAGGATGGCGCCGTCGAAATCGGGCATCCACGGCGTGCCCATCAGCGTCGAGAGTACCGTCAAGTTGCCGCCGAGCAGCCGGCCCACGGCTTTGCCGGCGCGAATGGTCGTTTTGGGCAAGCGATTGCCGGTCTGGCCCTGCACGTCCGTTTCGCCAAGCAGTGGCGTTTCACCGGTAAATGCCAGCCGCCAGAAACTGTTCCAGCTGATGGAGTCCCAGCGATAGGCGACATTGGGTCCATGGATCGAGGCGAATCCGGCGCGCGCCGCGATGGCCAGATGCAGCGCGGTCGTATCGCTGGAGCCGATCAGCAGCTTGGGATTGGCGCGGAGCAGCTTCCAGTCGATCAGCGGCAGCAGCCGGGCGCTGCCCCAGCCACCGCGTATGACAAAAATGGCGCGTACTGCGGGGTCGGCGAACATCTCGTTGATGTCGGCGGCGCGATCCTGGTCGGTCCCCGACAGATAGCCGTAGCTATCCGAGACATGCCGCCCCAGTCTCGGCACGAGTCCCATGCCCCTTACGGTCTGTTGCGCTGCCTCGAGGCGTAGCGGATCGCCGTTCGAACTCGCCGGAGCGATCAGACCGACCGTATCGCCCAGCCGCAGCCTTGGCGGCTTGGCAGAAGGCCTGGCCGATGCCGGTATCGCCAGGGACGCAGCCAACGCGCCTATGCCGCCAACAATTTCACGTCTGCCAAGCATCCCAGCGCCATAGCGGCATGCGCTCGTGCAGCCTAGCGGACAAACAGGCTCGCCAGTTCGACGTGAGTGGACCAGCGGAACTGGCCCACCGGCCGCAATTGCTCCAGCCGGTAACCGGCCGTGCAGAGCGTGGCCGCATCGCGCGCCCAGCTTGAGGGGTTGCAGCTGACATAGACTACGCGCGCAACCGTGCTTTCGGCAATCCGAGCCACTTGCTCGCGCGCGCCGGCGCGGGGGGGATCGAGCAGCACGGCATCGAAGCGGTTCAGTTCGTCGGGTTGCAGCGGATTGCGGAACAGGTCGCGGTGCATGGGGTGGACTGGCAATTGCGCCCTGCCCGCCGCCGCCTTGCAAGCCAGATGGGCATCGCGCGCGGCCTCGGCGGCGAGCACCCTGGCCGGGCCGGCCAGGGCGAAAGCAAATGTGCCCAGGCCGGAAAACAGATCGGCAACGCTCCTGGCGCCGGTCAGCCATTCCCGCGCCGCATCGACTAGCGCCGCCTCGCCATCGGCTGTGGCCTGCAGGAACGAGCCGGGTGGAAACGGCACGCTGACGCCGGTCAGCGAAACCGTGACCGGTTCGGGCTCCCACAAGGGCTCATATCCGTAACCCTGATCGAGCGTCAGCCGGGCAAGGCCCCATTCGCGCGCGAAGTCGAGCATGGCTTCGGTGGCGGCAAGGCCTTCGACCGTCAGGCCCTTGATCGCCACATCGATGCCCTGCTCAACGCTGGTCAGCTCGATATCCGCTGCGATCCGCCCGCCCTGCCGCGCGAGCAGTTTGCGCAAGGGTGCAATCGTTTCCGCCAGCCCGGGCAGGAGAACCGGGCATTCGGCAAGATCGACGATCCGGTGCGAACCCGCCTCGCGATAACCCACAAGCACCCGCCCGCCAGCGCTTGCGGCATGCAGCGTAGCGCGACGGCGGCTCTGAGGTGGCGAAACATGCGGTGGCGCGATACGCCCAGGGTTCAGCCCTTGCCCCTCGGCGGCATTTGCCACGCGATCGGCAACGAAATGCGCCAGCGACGTGTCGTCGCAATGCTGCAACTGGCAACCGCCGCATTTGCCGAAGTGACGGCATGGCGGCTCGGCGCGGTGCGGCCCGGGCTGCAAAGTGCCATCCGGCAGCAGCCGGTCACCCGGAGCAGCGCCGGACACATGCCGGCCCGACGCCGTGACGCCATCGCCTTTCGCGGCAATACGCAGGATCGCTTCGCCGCTCAAAGCGCCCACTCCGCTGCGGCTAACCGGGCCTGACGGCCCGGCAAGTCATGCTCCCCTCCCGCAGGCGGGAGGAATTGGGGGTGGGCATGACTCACAGACAGGCCGCCAGCGCCCCGGGGATGGCCCTTGCAAGCGCGCCCGCCGTGAAAGCGGCCCCGCATAGCCGAGCCGTCTCGGAATGCAGCCAGACGCCCTCACAGGCTGCCTCGAAGGGATCACGGCCAGTGGCGAGGCGGCTGGCGACGATACCGGCGAGGACGTCGCCGGTGCCGGCGACCGATAACCAGACAGAAGCCCGGGCCGCGAGGGCCATGCGGCCATCCGGCGAGGCAATGATCGTATCCGGCCCTTTGGCCACCACAACCATCCCGCTCTTGCCCGCAAGCGCCCTTGCGCGATCGGCCTTGCTGCCCTGGCCATCCAGTCCGAAGTTGCGCTCCAGCGCAGCCAGTTCGCCTTCGTGCGGCGTGGCGATCCGGGGCGCTGCATGTTCGGTCAGAAGACGCGGGGCGAGCAGAACCAGCGCATCTGCATCGAGCACTGCCGGGATTTCCGCGGCCAGCGCCAGCGCCAGCCGCTCATGACTCTCACCGTGGCGCCCGAGACCTGGGCCGACGAGGAGCGCCGCGATGCGCTTGTCGGCGATTGCCTCGGACAGGGAATTGGTATCCACCACCAGATCGGCCGGCGTGCCTTCAGCCTGGTCTGCGAACAGCTTGACATAACCCGCCCCCGCCGCCTGCGCCGAAGTGGCGGCGAGCAGCGCCGCGCCGGGCATGTCACCGCCAATGACCGCCAGCAAACCGCGCCGGTACTTGTGCGCATCGGCGGCCGGAGCGTGCAGCATGGGGCGGGAAAGGGCTTTGGCCGCGCCATCGACCGGGGCACAGCCGATCCCGACCAGCTTGAGCGCACCCATCCTCGCGCTGGCCGGCATCAGGAAATGCGCGAACTTCCAGGCGCCCAGACAAATTGTCAGATCGAACTGCGGCAGCCCCGGGTTCAGGGGAGCGCCACTGTCGGATTCGATCCCGCTCGGCACATCGATGGCCACACATTGCCGGTGGCTGCCAGTCAGGCGCGACAGCAAGGCGAAATGTTGGACGGAAAGCGGGCGGGTCAATCCGCTGCCGAACAGGCAATCGACGAGGATATCGCCCTGGAGATCGGCATCGGGTCCGACGACTTCGCCCTTGAACAGGTCACGGGCATTCTTCGCCGCATCTGTCTTCGGCCCGGTCGCGGCAACCACCGACACTGCCCCGCCCCGTTCGCGGATCGCCTCGGCAATCACATAGCCATCGCCGCCATTATTGCCCGGCCCGCACAGCACGGTCACTCGCCGGTGCGCTGCCATGCGCCAGACATAGTCTGCCGCGCCGCGCCCCGCGATTTGCATCAGCTTATCGACCGAAGAACCCCCGCCAATCAGCGCCTCTTCCGCCGCGCGCATTTGCGCGACGGTGAGAATCTGCTCAGTGTTGCGGGGCATTGCTCGGATTCAGACTGGGAAACAGGTAGTGGTCGTCACCCACTGTCACTTCTACTTCTGCGCCATTGGCATCGACCGCCACTTCGTCCGC
>JBFWSE010000109.1:0-12047 GCA_050248535.1 Novosphingobium sp. | reverse complement strand
ACCGTCGATGGGTTTCTGCGCCACTCCGTTCACGCGGTCCGGCGCGGGCAGTTTCGCCGCGTCGAGAACAGTCGGGACAACGTCGATCAGGTGGCTGAACTGGGCGCAGACGCTACCCGGATGAGCGGCGCGATTGCCCCAGGACATGATCATGCCATTGCGTACGCCCCCCAGCATCGAGCCGAATTGCTTCACCCAGCGCAAGGGCGCATTCATCGCCCAGGCCCATCCGACGGGATAGTTGCCATAGGTCATTTCGCCGCCAAGCTGATCGATATTGGCCTCTAGCCAGGCCTGCCGCTCGTCGTGGACAGCCATGCCGCGCAATTCGTTGATCGTGCCCTTCGGACCAGCCTCGCCACTCGCGCCATTGTCGCCATGCACCAGCATGATGAGCGTATTGTCAAACTGTCCCATACGCTTGAGCTCTTCGATCACGCGGCCCATTTGCTCGTCCTGATAGGCCAGTTGCGCGGCCGCCACTTCCATCGAGCGCGACGCGAAGGCCTTTTGTCCGGGCGTCAGGCTGGTCCATGCAGGAATGCCTTCGGGCCGTGGTGTCAGCCGGGTGCCTTTGGGAACGATTCCCGCGGCGATCTGACGGCGCAGGGTTTCTTCGCGCAACCTGTCCCAGCCCTGATCGAACTGACCCTTGAAGCGCTCAATATATTCCTTTGGCGCCTGGTGCGGCGCATGGGTGGAGCCAGGCGCGAAATAGATAAAGAACGGCTTGTCGGGCGCGGCTGCCTTCTGGTTGTGAACCCAGCGGATCATGTCGTCGGCCAGTCGCTTGTCGAGCAAGTCGCCAGCCTGACTATCCTGGGGTATGCGGCCGGTGCCGCGATAGAGGATCGGCGAATACTGATCGGTATCGCCATGCGGGAAACCGAGGAAATATTCGAATCCCAGACCGGTCGGCCAGTTGTTGAACGGCCCTGCCTCGCTGCGTTCGTTGGAAGGCGTATTGTGATGCTTGCCGAACATGGCGGTTGAATACCCATTGAGCGTCAACACCCGGGCAATCGTCGCGGTTTCGGGCAGGATCTGCCCGCCATAGCCGGGGAAATTCGACCCAAGATCGCTGAGAAAGCCAACGCCGGCATTGTGATGGTTGCGCCCGGTCAAGAGCGCTGCGCGGCTCGGCGAACAAATGCCAGTGGTGTGGAAACGGTTATAGCGCTGGCCCTGGGCCGCCAGCCTGTCGTAATTGGGCGTCGGCACCGGGCCGCCAAAAGCGCTCGACATGGCGAAGCCGACATCGTCGGACATCATGACCAGCACATTGGGCGCGCCCTGCGGCGCCTGAACCGGCCGGGCGCTGCCTGGCTTGGAATCGAGGACATTCTCGGCGATCTGCCCATCGAAGGCGGGTGCCGGAACTGGCAGCACCGAACGGTCGGTCTGGGCCATGGCGCTGGTGCCCGAAAGCAGCGCGGCGACCGCGAGCGTGAAGCGTTTCATTGTCATGTCCCTTCGATAACCTCCCCCTGGACGCCCGCGCAAAGCGCTGCGGCGCCGATGATCAATGCATCCGAAAAAATCCGCCCGGCCTTCGCCGGGTTTCCCTTGGCTTCCCTGTCGGTCAGCAGCAGCCCGCTGATGATCATTCCGGTAACCAGCCGAAGCCGCAAGTCGAATTGCAGTCGTGCCGGCGCCGGCAGCAATGCCGCAATGCGATGCATCAGGTCTTCCGTCGCCGGAAAATCGGCGCTTACCAATGCCCGCGTGGCAATCAGTCCCGAGCGCTCCATTCCCGCAAGAAATCCCGCATAGCTATGGCGACCGCCGGAATCCGTCTGCTCGAACAGCGGCAAGGCAAAGATGCGCAGCAGGGTCTCGACCTTGTCCGCCTCGCCCGAGGCAATGGCGGCGTCGAGCAAGTGGCGTCTGCGAAGGTCGATTTCCGGCAAGCGATGACGATAGACTGCCTCGATCAGCGCTTCCTTGCTGCCGAAATGGTAGGCGACGACATTGGTGTTGTGGGATCCGATCGCGGCCCCGATCTGGCGGGTAGAGACGCCATCAGGGCCGGCTTCGGCGAACAGCGATTCAGCGGTTTCGATCAAGGCGACGCGCGTGGCGCCGCGCCGGGGATCGTGCCTCTTGCGCGCCGCGGTCGTCACTTTCGCCCTTCTCCACCCTCGCATCCGGAACAATTAAATAAGGCGATCGCCTTAAAACTGTCAAGCCACTGGCGAATCGCGCTGCGGTCGGCCACACTGAACAGAAGAACAGCACCGGCCCATGCGCCGGCCGGAGAGGAAAGCCGATGAAAGTCCAGCCCGCAGCCTTCCTGCGCACCACCCTGCCACTCGGCCTCGACATGCTCGAGCAATACGATTCGGGGCGCTACCATTCGATCTGGCTGCCCGATCACATGGTCAGCTTCTGGCCCGACACGATCTGGACCGAGGAATTTACCGACCTCGCCAAGACATCGCATTCGCCGCACCGGCATCTCGACGCGATGGCCGTCGCGGGCGCTGCGGCGGTGCTGTCGAAGAACGTGCCAATCGCCACCAGCGTCGTCGATACCGTCCGGCGGCATCCGGCCATGCTGGCGCAGACCGCACTGACGCTCGATCACCTGTCTAAAGGCCGGTTCATCCTTGGCGTCGGCTCAGGTGAAACTGAAAATACAGTGCCTTATGGTTTTGACTTCAACAAGCCTGTGAGCCGCTTCGAGGAAGCGATGCAGGTCATCAAACTGCTGTGGGAAAGAGATGGCCTGATCGATTTCGAAGGCCAGTTCTTCCAGCTCCACCACGCCCGCATGGATACCGAGTGCTACGAAGGCAAGCCGCCCAAGATCTGGGTCGGCTGTTCGGGCCCGCGCATGCTCGACATCGCCGGGCGCTATGCCGACGGCTGGTGGCCCTCGGGCGCCTGGCGGCCGGAAGACTATGCCGCCAAGCTGAAGATCTTGCGTGATTCCGCTGATCGCGCCGGGCGCGACCCGATGGCGATTGTCCCTGCCAATATCATCATGTGCCTGATCGGCAGCGAGGACGAAGTGGAGCAGATGCTCGACAGACCGATGGTCAAATCGATCCTCCTGATGCTGACCGCCAAGGAACTGCGCGATTTCGGCCACGAGCACCCGATGGGGCCGGCATGGCGCGGCTATCAGGACATCGATCCCGCCATTCTCACCCGCGAGCGGATCATCAAGTTCTGCAACGAAATCGACAAGCAGGCGATCCGCGACCTGATTCCGATGGGCACGCCAAGGCAGGTGGCGCAGAAGTTCAAAGGCTTCATTGACGCCGGCATGCGCGTGTTCAAGGTGATGGACTATGGCGGCATGGCGGGTCTTGAATTTGCCGCAACTTCGGCGGCCAAGGTACGCGAAACCGAGGATGAAATCCTGAGCCTGTGTGAGGGTGTATGATCATGGCCTCTCTCTCTCCGTCTGTCCTGAGCTTGTCGAAGGACCGCCCTTCTTCTTTGCGAGGCCGGAAAGGAAAAGCAGCCCTTCGACAAGCTCAGGGCGGTCGGGTTTGTTTAGCGATGGGGCCTTTATGAATCAGCTTGTTGCCAGCGATCTGCTTGCCCGCGCCAAGGCTGAAACCGGGCTCGACGACTGGGGCGATCCCAGCTTCGAGGAGCGATTTGGCCTTGCGGTCAATCACATCAACTCGATCCCGATGGACGAAACCGGGCGACAGGCTGCCGCTGCCAACTGCATGTGGCTGCTCACCGACCGCCTCAAATTCTTCAACGATTTCAAGCTCTATCCTCTGGCCGAGGAAGTGATCGACCACCCGATGTTCGCCACTGGCGAGCCGCGTTCGGGCACGACCCTGATGCATGCGCTGATGAGCGTCGATCCCGATGCGCGCGCCTTGCGTTTCTGGGAAGTCATGCACCCTTCCCCCCCGCCGGGCGTTGCGGGCGACAGCCACCCCGGCATCAGGCTGGCCGAGCAGGAATGGCAGGAAATCAACACCAAGATGTGGAAATGGCTCTATTGCCACCCCTACAACGACATGGGCGGCGACGGCCTGCCTGAGGATGAGCGCACCTGGGCCTTCGATTTCCGGGTGATGACGCCAACGGCCTGGTGGCGGGTGCCGATGCAGAACCTGTCGATGGGCCTGCCTACGGATGCTGCCGCGCAGAATCGCATCCACAAGATGATGTTGCAGAGCTTTCAGTACAAAAGGCCCAAGAAATACTGGGTATTGAAGGGATTTCATAACTTCCGGTTGAAGGAATTTTTCGAGACCTACCCGGATGCCACGCTGGTCTATCTGCACCGCGATCCGGTTCAGGTCGCCGCCAGTTCCACCGCGATGATGCGCGACATCATGGAAGGCATCGTCGGAAATATCGACATGGTCGCCGAGGCGAAAATGCACGTCGAACGGGCCAAGATGAGTATCGCCAACACCATGACGAACCCGCTGATCGACGACCCGCGCATTCACCATGTGCGCTACAGGGACTTCGTCGCCGATCCGATCGGCACGATTGGCAGCTATTATGAATTTACCGGCCGCGAGCTGACTCCGCAAGCAAAGGCGGCGATGCAAAAATATCTCGCCGAGAACAAGGGCGATCGGCACGGCAAGTTCGAATACTCAACCAAACTGCTGACCGATGCGGGTTATTCCATCGACGAACTCAACGAGCACTTCCGCCCTTTCCGCGAGCGGTTCGATGTGCCGGTGGAGGTGCGGACATGAGAGCGGACTATAGGTTGCCCCTCCTCTTCAGAGGAGGGATTGGGGTGGCGGCGCAGCGCGAGCTGCGCTCGCGAAGCGACTATGCGTCGCTTGCACCACCCCCAGCCCCCTCCTCTGAAGAGGAGGGGGAATAAGTCATGCACCCCAAAGTCTGCCTCCACCAGATCGCGATGATCGCCGAGCCGACCGAGGTGTTCATCCAGCATTGCCGCGATCTCGGCGTCGAGCAGATGACCCTGTGCACCCCTCTGCTATTCCAAGACGGCGTGATGGACAAGGCACAGGCCGAACTGGCCCAGGGCGGCACTCATTGCCACACGGTCAACCACCCCCTGGCCATGGGCCGCACGCTCGACACGGTCGGGGAGGAAGAGACCGAGGGCCTGCTACGCGCCATAGACATCGCCGCCGCTCTCAAGGCGCCCAACATCTACATGGTCAGCGGCGGGCGCGGCAAATTGCTGTGGGAGCAGGCCGCGGCGCGCTTTACCGAGATCGTCGCCCCCTGCCTCGCGCCGGCAAGGGAAAAGGGCGTGCGGCTGCTGGTCGAAACCGCATCGCATCTCAATGCCGACATGCATTTCGCCCACACCCTCGACGACACCATTCGCCTTGCCGAGATTGCCGGGATCGAGGTCTGCATCGAACTGGCGGCCTGCTGGTTCGAAGGAGGCCTGCGTGAAAAGTTCCGCCGTGCAGTACCCAAGACCGGCCTCGTCCAGATCGCCGATTACGTGCCCGGCGACCGCTCCACCCCCAACCGCGCGGTGATGGGCGACGGCATGGTGCCCAACGAGTGGCTGGTGCGCGAACTGCTCGATGCGGGCTACCGGGGCGTGTTCGACCTCGAACTGGTCGGCCCGCGCGTCGAGGCCGAAGGACCACGTATCGCGAGCAAGCGGGCGGCGGAGAACCTCTCCGAACTTCTGACCAGGTTAGGGGCATAGATTGCCCCTCCCCTGCAGGGGAGGGGAAGAAGGAAAGGAAACATGCAATGGCATACGGCGACGGACCGGCAGACGCAGGCCTCAGAGCCGCCTGGCACGCCTTCTGCGACAAGCTCAAGGACGCGGGCGACAAGGTGTTCAAGGACGCCAATCCCGCCGCGCCGATCATGCGGGCCGACGGCTTCCATTTCCTCACCCAGAACATGGGCCAGGCCTTCGATCTCGCGCTTGAAACCAAGAACCCGGCCTTTCCCCAGATCCACTATTTCACGCATCCCAACATGAAGCTGGGCGGCGATGTCTGCGATTTTGTCTATCGCCAGGCGTGGATTTCGGGCGAGTACACTTACAAGATCACGGGAAAAAAGGGCACCGCGCGCTGGTTCAACCTGACCGTGCAAGGCCCAAAGCCCGACAAGATGCCCGGCACCGATGTGGCGCCGCTGCACGAACCCTTTGGCGATATACCGGAATGCAATATCCTGGGCAGCCAGATCAAGGCTGACGACCAAGGCAATTTCGAATTGTACATAGGCGGTCCGGAACGGCCGGAAAACTGGCTCCCCACCACGCCCGGCAGCCGCAAGCTGTTCATCCGCGAGGCCTATGACGACTGGTTCGAAAAGCCGACCACGCTCACTATCGAACGAGTGGGCATGGACGGCCCGAGGCCTCTGCCCACAGCCGAACGCATGGTCGAGGCTTTCGACTGGGCGGGCGAATTCCTCTTCGGCATCATGCGCGACTGGCCCGATCATTCATGGGCGACTTCGGGCGGGGTCTGCGATCCCAATCAACCCAATGTGTTCCCCGCGGACAAAAACGCCAACACGGCCGATGACGCCAAACGCGGGCGCATGGCGGCCAACATGATCTGGCGGCTCCAGCCCGATGAGGCGCTGATAGTCGAGATGGACTGGCACGATGGCTTCTGGCTGTTCGGCATGGGCGGCTTCTTTGTCGAGAGCATGGATTTCCTCTACCGCCCGGTGAGCTATTCCCCGGCGCGCACCAAGGTCGGCAGCGACGGGGTGGTGCGCTTCGTCATGGCGCACGACGATCCCGGCGTGCACAACTGGCTGGATACGCAAGGCTTTCCCGAGGGCAATCTCGGCTATCGCAACCTGATGAGCCAGAACCCGGCCACTTTCCGCAGCAAGCTGGTCAAACGCGCCGAGGTGTTGGAGCACTTGCCCGAGGATACGGTCATGGTCACCCCGACGGAACGGGTGCAGCAGTTGTGGGACAGGTATCACTCGATCAAGCTGAGGTTTGGTATTTAACTCCCCTCCCGCAAGCAGGAGGGGGACAAGGAAGGAGAACGCCTTGCCCCGCCCCATCGGCCTGCATCAGCTCTCGGCGATGGACCTGTCGCCGCTCGACCTGATCGATGTCGCCGCCCAGTGCGGTTACGGCCAGGTCAGCCTGTTCACAAATGCCCCGGTGGTGCCCATCGAAGGCCAGGAAGGCAAATTCGCCTTCCCCACCGTGACACCCGCCATGGCAGGCGAAGTGCAGGCCCGGTTGGCAGCCCATGGCCTCGACGTGGTCAATGCCGAATTCTTCCTGATGCGCCCCGATGTCGACCTCGAGACCTACCGCCCCGGGCTCGCGCTCGGCCGCGAACTGGGCGCAAAGAACGCCATGACGCACATTTTTGAACCCGATCTGGCGCGGGCCACCGAAATACTCGGCCGCTTCTGCCGGATCGCGGCGCAGGAGGACATGCGCGTCTCGATCGAATTCTGCCAGATGACGCCGGGCTGCAAGACAATCCATGCCGCCAGGGCATTTGTCGATGCGGTTGGAGCGCCGAACCTTGGCTTCGGCATCTGCCCGATGCATCTGGTCCGGAGCGGCGGCTCCGCGGCGGATATTGCCGCACTCGATCCCGCCATCCTCTATTACGGCCAGATCAACGACGGGCACGGGTTGCATGTGGCCGAGGCCTATTTCGACGAAGTCCACGACCGGCAATTGCCCGGCGAGGGCGACTTCCCGCTGCAACAGATTCTCTCGGCCCTGCCCGCCGATGCGCCGATCGAATTCAAATGCCCCAGCGACAGCCGCCGCAAGGCGGGGGTTTCGGCGCTCGACTGGGCACGCGAGGGTTATGCGCGGTCGCAGGCGTTGTTGGACAGATTGCCGGCAGCCGATTGATCTGAAGCTCTTCCCCAACACCCGCCCGCCCTGAGCTTGTCGAAGGACTGCCTTGTTCTTCTGCGGCCATGCGGGCCACACAAGGGGAAGGACGGCGCTTCGACAAGCTCAGCGCAGACGGGGCTGGTAGAGGCAAACGAACCGCGAACCGCCTGCGGTCATGAGTCAGCTCTTGGGCTTGCGCGGCTGCTTCGGCTTGGCCCTGGGCTTGCGCGGCGGCTTGCCAGATTCGCCCGCTTCATCCGGCGCGGCGAAAACAGCCTCGCCCTTGGTCTTCTTGCCGATGGTGTACTTGTAGATGACAAAGGCGGTCACTGCGGCGACCGGCCAGCGAACCAGCTTCAATGCAATTCTCCAAGGCTTGGGGCCGCAGCCCCTAGCCTATTCCAAGGCCGCGCGCCAGCGCCCGCATTCTCAGATCATAGGCCAGCTTCGACTGCGGCGCCTCTTGGACCAGGCCCGAGCCGTGATAGCTGCCAGGAATGACGTGCAGTTCCACCGGAACCCCTGCGCGCGACAGGCGGCGGGTGTATTCGAGGCTTTCGTCGAGAAACAGATCGAGCGCGCCGATCGAGATATAGGCAGGCGGCAAGCCCGAAAGGTCCCCGGCGCGCGCCGGAGCGGCCGTCTCGTGCACGCCTTCGCTCCCAGGATCCGCGCCCAGCAGCGACTTCCAGCCGAAACGGTTGTGCTCGGGCGTCCAGACGAATTCGCCGGCATAGGGGTGCGGCTCAGGATCGACACAGGTGCGGTCGTCGAGCATCGGATAGTCGATCAGCTGGAAACAGATCGCCGGGCCGCCCATGTTGCGGGCATGCAAGGCCAGCGCCGCCGCATGGCCGCCGCCCGCACTGCCGCCGGCAATGGCGATGCGCGCCGGATCCACTCCCAGCTCCGCAGCATTGTTCGCCAGCCAGCACAGACCTGCGTAATTGTCGTTCAGTGACCCCGGCCAGGCAGTTTCCGGCGCCAGCCGGTAATCGACTGAAACCACCACGCAGTCCATGCTGAGCGCGATCGCCCGGTTGGGGATATCGCTCATGTCGGCGGTGCCGATGACATAGCCGCCGCCATGAATCTCCAACAGCCCCGGGCGCAATCCCTTGGGCGTACCGGGCGGGGTGTAATGCAGAATGCGTACATCGGGATCGCCGGGCGCGCCCGGAATGAACCGTTCGACACAGGACACCGTTTCCAGTTCCGGCGGCATCGGCGGCATTTCCCGCCCCAGCATGCCGGTGCGATAGGCGTCCATGCCCAGGCTGAAATCCATCACCGGAAAGGCTTCGATCCCGGCATCGAGTTCCGGCGCGACAAGATGGCGGCTGCTTTTTGTGGCCACGGCATGTTCTCCCATTTGTTCTTGCGCCTATTTGGCGGATTGGCGGCGAAGGGCAAGTGGCATAAGGTTTGGCCGGAAAATCGGGAGAGCAAGGCAATGGCGAATTTCGTTCTGGTGCACGGCGGCGGGCATGGCGGCTGGTGTTACCAGCTGGTGGCGCGATTGCTGCAAGCTAAAGGCCACATCGTCTATGCGCCCTCACTGCCGGGTATGGGCGAACACACACACCTGCTGCACCCTGACATCGACCTCGATTGCCATATCGATGATGTCGCCGCGCTGCTTCATTCGGAAAACCTCACCCAGGCCATTCTGGTCGGCCATTCCTATGGCGGCATGGTGATCACCGGGGTGGCCGACCGCGCACCCGAACGTGTCGGCCACCGTGTCTATCTCGACGCGGCCTATCCGGACGACGGCGAATCGCTGCACGAGCACGCCTTCGAATCGATCGATATGGCGCGCCAGGGCATGTATGTGGAAAATGGGGTGGAACTGGTGATGAAGCCCGATCCCAGCCACGCTGGTTTCTTCGGCATTCACGACCCCGATCTCGCCGCCTGGACCAATGCCCGGCTGACGCCGCAACCGTGGAAATGCTTCGCCCAGAAGCTGGTGCTGCGCAACGAAGCGGCAATGCGGGCGATCCCGGAAAGCCACCTGATCTGCACGCCCACTATCCCGGGGCGTGACATGGTGCGGCTGAAAGCCAATTCGCAGGGCCGGGTCTGGGACATCGATACCGGCCACGACCTGATGATCACCGAACCGCAATGGGTGGCCGACCGGCTGGAGGACATCGCGGCGGTTTAGCAGGGGTCGGGAAACGGAAAACATTGTTTCCCCCTCCCGCAAGCGGGACGGGGGCAGCGTCGGAGAATGCCCAAAAGGCAAACCCGCCCTTCCGCGGGCGGGCGGAAGGGCGGGCATTGCGGCCGTTGGGGGCTACGGCCTCGGGAATGGCCGCCAGGTAAGGTCTTACGCCACCAGTGCGGCCTCAATGGCGATGCGGATTGCCTCCGATGTGTGATGTGCGCCCATCTTGTTGAGCATGTTGGCCCGGTGGATTTCGACAGTGCGCGGGCTGATCGCCAGTTTTTCGCCGATCAGCCGGTTGGACAGGCCGACGGCGACGCCTTCGAGCACTTCGCGCTCGCGCCGGGTCAGCTTCTTGACCCGGCTGCGCGCCCGCGCCTCGCGAAGGCGCAGGCTGCCGATCCGCGCGGTATTGGCCTCGGCCTCGGCGGCGACGGCCTCGATGTCGGCAGCGCTTGCCGGCCATTCCAGATAGTCCACCGCGCCTTGCATGATGGCGCGAACTATCCGCTGGGTGGTCGGCCGCTCGGCAAAGGCGACAACCGGCAGCCATGCTGCATATTCGGTCATGTGTTCGATCAGCCTGGCGACATTGTCGTGCGCGTCTTCAGTGACGATGATGCCATTCGAGGGCCAGTGCGCCGTCACCTCCGAAATATCCTCGAACGGTTCGACATGCAGCGTGCTGCCCGCAAGCGCATGGCAGACGCTGGCGCGGCGGCGGACGTCGCTGTCGATCAAGGTTAATTTGCGGCTTAGAAGCATGGTTACCCCCCGTGGCGAATGCCTAGGGGGATTTGCCGATCCTTGAGGCACCTGGCTTGCGGGGATCGGTTGGTTTTGCAGCTATTTTCTAGGGGAATAGCCGTAGGAATGACCCGCCAATCTAGGCGATTGCTAATTCCGCCTATCTCCAAAACGGATCGAAATGCGGGATTCCGCTTAGGGAAACTGGCCTAGAGTCCGGCCCGGCACAGCGCCTGATCGAGATCCTCGATGACATCGTCGGGATCCTCGAGTCCGACACTGATCCGCAGCATGCCTTCGCTCACCCCCATATCGGCGCGCACTTGCGGCGTCAGGCTGGAATGGGTGGTCGAGGCGGGGTGCGTCATCAGCGTCTTGGTGTCGCCGATATTGTTGGAAATATCGACAAGCTCGAGCGCGTCGAGAACGGCATGCGCCACCTTGCGCCCGCCTTCGATCTCGAACGAGAAGATACCGCCCGGCCCGATCATCTGCGACATCACCAGATTATGCTGCGGATGGCTGGGCAGGCCGGGATGCAGGATGCGCGGCACCCGCTTTTCGAGGAAGCGGCCCACCTTGAGCCCGTTTTCCGACTGGCGATGCGCGCGCAGTTCGAGCGTTTCGAGGCCCTTCAAGACCACCCAGGCGTTGAACGGCGACAGCGTCGGCCCGGTGTTGCGCTGGAACGGCAAGAGCTTGTTGTCGATGAAGTCCCGCGAACCGCAGACCGCCCCAGCAAGCACCCTGCCCTGCCCGTCCATCAGCTTGGTCGCGGAATAGGCCACCGCATCCGCCCCGAATTCAAGCG
Source organism: Novosphingobium sp. (assembly GCA_050248535.1). GTDB lineage: Bacteria > Pseudomonadota > Alphaproteobacteria > Sphingomonadales > Sphingomonadaceae > Novosphingobium. The sequence continues at coordinate 536 of JBFWSE010000109.1, read as the reverse complement.
GGCGCTGCAGCGCGCTGGTGGCGAAAGCATTGTCGACCACAGAGAGAATGCCGTTCTCCCGCGCCAGCGCGCAGACCGCGGCGATATCGACCACGTCCATGGTCGGATTGGCTGGCGTCTCGAAGAAGAACATCTTCGTATTGGGCCGGATCGCCGCCTTCCATTGGTCGAGATCGCGCCCGTCGACCGGCGTCACTTCGATGGCGAAGCGCGGCAAGAGGTTGTCGGTCACCCAGCGGGTCGGGCCGAAAGCGGCACGGGCGATAACCAGATGGTCGCCCGCCGACAGCGCGCAGAGCATCGAGGCCGTCATGGCCGCCATGCCAGTCGCCTGACAGCGGCAGGCTTCGGCGCCTTCCATCATGGCGATACGCTCTTCGAGCATCTGCACGCTGGGGTTCTGCGTGCGCGAAGAGGTCATCCCGGCAAGCTCGCCGGCAAAGCGCGCGGCGGGGGTATGGGCGTCATCGGAGGAGTAGCCGGAGGTGAGGAAGATCGCCTCGCTGGTCTCGCCCTGCTCCGTACGCCAGGTTCCC
>JBFWSE010000108.1:0-12122 GCA_050248535.1 Novosphingobium sp. | reverse complement strand
CGCTCGTTCCAGAACAGTTCAGGCAGGCTGGAAGGATCGGTGACCACCGAAACCGGCGGCGTCATTCCAGTCATCGTCGAACTGGTGAAGGAAAACGACACCTGGAAGATCACCTATATCAACAAGCGCAGATCCGGCCTCGAAAGCGAATGAGGATCTCTCGCCCGGATTAGCCCTTTCCAAGACAGTTCGATTGTTGCAACAGGTCTGTCGAAATTCTGGCAGGAGCAAGAGATGGAACTGAACGGCAAGGTCGCCTTCATCACTGGCGGCGGCGGCGGGATCGGCTCGGGGATCGCCGAGGCCATGGTCGAGAAAGGCATGCGTGTGGTGCTCGCCGATATCGATCCGGCCCGTGCGCAGGAGATCGCCATGCCCTTCGGCGATGCCGCCATGGCCGTCGAGATAGACGTGACATCGCTGCACAGCTGGGCCCTGGCGCGCGAAAAGGCGCTGGCGCACTTCGGCGAAGTCCACGTGCTGTGCAACAATGCCGGCATCTCGATCAAATGGCAGCCGCTGGTCGATCTCGACCCTGAACTGTTCGCCCGCACCATTGCCATCAATCTCACCGGCGTGTTCAACGGAGTGAAGACCTTTGGGCATGATCTCATGGCGCGCGGAGAGGGGCATATCGTCAATACTACCTCGCTCAACGGCTTGCTGTCGATGGGTTCGATGGGGCCTTATGCTTCCAGCAAATTTGCCGTCACGGCGCTGACCAAGGCGCTGCGCGACGAAATGGCGCCCCATGGCGTGGGTGTTTCCGCCGTCTATCCCGGCCTGACGCGCAGCCACATGTCGATGGATATCGCCAAGCGCGATGAGCCGCACATGCGGTCGATGGAGATGATGGAGCCCGTCTGGCTGGGCCGCGCGGTTGTGCGGGCGATCGAGACAAACCAGCCACATATCATTACGCACCCTGGAGCCAAACCGGCTTTGGAAGCCTGGTTCGGCGAAATTCTCGATGCCTTTGGCGAACCGGCGCAGCCGGGTTATCGGGGCTGACTGGCGCCGGAAAAGTCGACCAGCAGGTCGTAGGCCGCAGGATCGCCTACTCCGGCGAGTTTGACCCCTTGCCGCAACAGGAAGGCATGGCGGACGATTTCGGCTTGCTGCTCGATCCCATACCGATCGAGTGTCCAGCCCGGTTTCAGGCTGTAATCGTAACGCCGGGAGAATGATCGGCAGATCGGCAAATACCACCAGCCCTTGGTCTGGGCCTGCCAGACATGCGTCATTTCGTGGAGAAACAGGCCCTGCAAGGCCATGTTCGCCCCCGCAAAATCGTCGCACCAGTGGGGCGAGCGGGGGTGGAAATGGACATGGCCGCAAGGCGCCATAAGAATCTGGCGGGGTTGAAACAGAAACCACTTGCGGCGCTTGAGCAGGACTTTCCGGGTGTCGATCGCCGCGCCGAAGATCGACTGCACCAGCGCGCTTTCCCCCGCAGTCAGACCCCGCTCACTGCCGACCGGACAGGCGGAAGTGTCCGCATTGCCCCTCAGTGCATGGCCCCTTGATGACTGCCCGAACCGGGCGCTTCGATCTTCAGAGGGGCCGACAGTTTGTCGCCATCGCCGAATGTCAGCGTCATTTCGGTCGTGCCGCCGGCCTGAAGCCTGGGCGCGAGGTTGAAGACCATGACGTGGAGGCTGCCCGGTTCAAAGGCGATGCTCGTGCCGGGTGCAATCTCAACGCTGTCGACAGTCGTCATCGTGTCTTCCACGGTCTGGTGCATTTGCGATTTTTCGGAGCCGTTGATCGATATCGAAGCCAGTTGGACAGTGGCGCTGCTTGAATTGTCGAGCATGAAATAGGCGACGCCAGGGTTGCCCTTGACTGCGGGCAGCACCAGCCTGCCGCCTTCGAGCTGCAGCCCTGGCTTGGCATTGGGGCCCTTGGCTTCCTGGCTCGAAGCGCTTGCCGAAGCCGTGGATTTTTCTTCCGCCGGCTTGGGCTGCTGCTGGCAGGCGGCAAGCAAGAGCGCGGCAAGTGCGGATACAATCGGGGCAAGTTTCACGATGGTTCTGGTCCTTTTCCGGAACGGTTCGAATGTCCAGGTCAAGGCTAATGCCCCAATACCCTTGTGCCAAGCAAATTGGCACCTATATCGCGCCCGTCATCGAGCCGCCAAGCAGCCTTGCCGCAAATGCGGGGGGCCAATGCGCGGTGTCACACTGGACTGAAGGAATGGGGTATAATGGTTAAAGTTATCGGTATCGATTTGGGTACGACAAACAGCTGCGTTTCGGTCATGGACGGCGGCAAACCCAAGGTCATCGAAAATGCGGAAGGCGCGCGCACGACGCCTTCGATCGTCGCTTTCACCAAGGATGGCGAGCGACTGATCGGTCAGCCGGCCAAGCGCCAGGCAGTGACCAACCCGGACAACACGATTTTTGCGGTGAAGCGCCTCATCGGCCGCCGCTTCGACGATCCGGTGACCAAGAAGGACACCGAACTGGTGCCCTATACCATCGTCAAGGGCAAGAACGGCGACGCCTGGGTCAATGCCGGCGGCGAAGATTATAGCCCCAGCCAGATTTCCGCCTTCATCCTGCAGAAGATGAAGGAAACCGCCGAAAGCTATCTCGGGGAAACCGTCACGCAGGCGGTGATCACCGTTCCGGCCTATTTCAACGACGCCCAGCGCCAGGCGACCAAGGACGCCGGCCAGATCGCCGGCCTCGAAGTGCTGCGCATCATCAACGAGCCGACTGCAGCCGCACTGGCCTATGGCCTGGAAAAGAACGACGGCAAGACCATCGCGGTCTATGACCTCGGCGGCGGCACGTTCGACGTCTCGGTCCTCGAGATCGGCGACGGCGTGTTCGAAGTGAAGTCGACCAACGGCGACACCTTCCTGGGCGGCGAGGACTTTGACAGCAAGCTGGTCGAATGGCTGGCCGACAAGTTCAAATCCAAGGAAAACATGGACCTGAAGACCGACAAGCTCGCGCTTCAGCGTCTCAAGGAAGCTGCCGAAAAGGCCAAGATCGAGCTGTCGAGCACGGCGACCACCGAAATCATCCTGCCATTCATCACCGCGCGCATGGAAGGTGGCCAGACCACGCCGCTGCACCTGGTCGAGACAGTGACGCGCTCGGACCTCGAAAAGATGGTCGGCGACCTGATCCAGCGCACGCTCGATCCGTGCAAGAAGGCGCTGGCCGATGCCGGCGTCACTGCCAGCCAGATCGACGAAGTGATCCTGGTCGGCGGCATGACTCGCATGCCGCGGGTGCGCGAAGTGGTGAAGGACTTCTTCGGCAAGGAACCGCACACCGGCGTCAATCCGGACGAAGTCGTCGCCATGGGCGCGGCGATCCAGGCGGGCGTGCTGCAGGGCGACGTCAAGGACGTGCTGCTGCTCGACGTCACTCCGCTGAGCCTCGGCATCGAGACGCTGGGCGGCGTGTTCACCCGCATGATCGACCGCAACACGACGATCCCGACCAAGAAGAGCCAGGTCTATTCGACGGCCGAGGACAACCAGCAGGCCGTGACCATCCGCGTCTTCCAGGGCGAGCGCGAAATGGCGGCGGACAACAAGATACTCGGCCAGTTCGACCTCGTCGGCATTCCGCCGGCGCGGCGCGGCGTGCCGCAGATCGAAGTCACTTTCGACATCGACGCCAATGGCATCGTCCATGTCACTGCGAAGGACAAGGGCACCGGCAAGGAACAGCAGATCAAGATCCAGGCCTCTGGCGGACTGACCGATGCCGACATCGACCAGATGGTCCGCGATGCCGAGAAGTTCGCCGACGAAGACAAGAAGCGGCGCGAGGAAGCGGAAACCCGCAACAACGCCGATAGCCTTGTCCACGCGACCGAACGCCAGCTCGAGGAAAACGCAGACAAGATCGATGCATCGCTCAAGAGCGAGATCGAAGAGGCCATCGCCGAGACCAAGGCGGCGCTGGAAGGCGGCGATCTGGAAGCGATGAAGGCCAAGACCCAGGCATTGACCGAAAAGGCGATGAAGATGGGTCAGGCGATCTACGAGAAGGAACAGGCCGCCGCTGCCTCGCCCGGCGCCGAAGCGCCTGCGCAAGGCGAAGAGGAAGTGGTCGACGCCGAATTCTCGGAAGTCGACGAAAACAAGGGCTGATGTTGCAGAACCTCACCCGCCGCTGGCCCTGGGCTAGCGGCGGGTTTGGATTCGGGGTGGGGTGATCGCGGTGCAAGCCGATTTCTACGAACTGCTCGAAGTCGAGCGCAGCGCCGACGACGCGACGCTCAAGAGCGCCTATCGCCGCCTCGCCATGCAATTCCACCCCGATCGCAACCCCGGCGATTCTGAAGCCGAAGCCAAATTCAAGGCGATCAGCGCCGCCTATGATTGCCTTAAAGACCCCCAGAAACGCGCCGCCTATGACCAGTTCGGCCATGCCGCCTTCGAGAATGGCGGAATGGGCGGCGGTGGTGGATTTGGCGGGGGCGCGGGCTTTTCCGATCTTGGCGATATCTTCGAAAGCTTCTTCGGTGGAGCCTTTGGCGGCGGCGGCGGCCGGCAGCAGGCGCGGCGCGGGGCGGACTTGCGCTATGACCTCGAAGTGGGTCTGGACGAGGCATACCACGGCAAGCAGGCGACCATCGAAATCGAAGTTTCGCAGGGCTGCGAACCCTGCGGTGGTTCGGGCGCGGAACCCGGCACTGGCACGCGCCGCTGCAACCTTTGCGGTGGGCACGGCAAGGTTCGCGCCCAGCAGGGCTTCTTCATGGTCGAGCGCACCTGCCCGACCTGCCACGGCCGCGGCGAGGTGATCGAAAGCCCCTGCCGCCAGTGCCGCGGCGAGGGCAGGGTAGATATGCCCCAGACGCTGGACGTAAACATCCCGCCGGGAGTCGATACCGGCACGCGGATCAGGCTGGCGGGCAAGGGTGAGGCAGGGCCATTCGGCTCGCCGCCGGGCGATCTCTATATTTTTGTCCATGTGAAGCGCCACCAGGTGTTCGAGCGTGACGGGACGACGCTGATCACCCGGGTGCCCATTACCTTTACCACGGCGGCACTGGGCGGCGAGATCGAGATTCCGGGACTAGATGGCGCCCGGCATGAAATAAACATTCCGGCGGGCATCCAGTCGGGCAAGCAATTGCGCAAACGCGGCGCGGGCATGCCAGTGCTGCAAGGGCGCGGACAGGGCGATCTGGTGGTAGAGATCGTGGTCGAGACACCCACGCGGCTTAGCGCGCGGCAGAAGGAATTGCTGCGCGAACTCAAGGAAACCGAGACAGGGGAGGAATGCCCGGAGTCGAAGGGTTTTTTTGAGCGGCTGAAGGACGCGTGGAGCGATCTGACGGAGTAATCGTCCGTTTTCCCGCGTCAGATCAGTTGCCGCTAATGCCCTGCAAGGTCTCCTGCCTTGCCTTTGCCTGCCGTTCGGTTTCGGCATTGCGCTTGGCCTGCTCGCGATAGGTGAAGGCGCGGAGCGGATTGCGCGTGCCGTTGATGCCGCTCTCCCACAACGTCGCCGCATATTCGGCGGCCTTGGAACTGCCGCGATCGGCCGCCCTGCCGAACAGATCGGCAGCCATGGCCTCGTCCTTGGTCACGCCTCTGCCCGACATGTACATGACGCCGAGGTCGACCGTCGCATCGATGGTGCCGCCCTGGTGCGCGAGGCGGATCCACTTCTCGCCATTGACGAGATCGACGGGAACCTTGTTGCCCGCCACCTGTTCGTGGCCAAGCAATGCGCGCGCCTGCACGTCGCCGGCTTGCGCCGCGCGTTCCATGTAGGACAGGAACTTGCCCGGGTTTTTGGCGAAACCTTCCTTGTTTCCGTTGATGTAGATCAGGGCGAGCAACTTGTTGGCCCAGACATCGCCACTGGCCGCCAGCCCTTCCATCAGCCGTCTGGCCTTGTCGGGCTGCGGAGCGAGGACCATGCTGCTGCCCGAAACGTCAATCACATAGGATGGGCGACGGACGCCATCGAGATAGACCGAATTGAGCAGTTCGACGGCGGCGCTGTGCCGCGTCACATCGATCGTTTCCAGCCTTGCCAGGGCCGCCTGGGCCATCGGAACCTTTTCCCGGAGATATTCCCGCTTGCTCGCTTCCCACAACGAAGTGCCACCGGCAGGCTGACCATTCCCGAGCAATCCGGTCGAATCGAATTTCTCTCCGCGTGCGTATGGCCTGCATCGCGTGCACAGGTCCGGATCGAAGGCCAGCCGGGCATATTCGTAAAGACTGTCCGCATCGCCCTTTTCAGCGCCTTGCCTGAAGTAATTGAAGGCATCCATCGGTGTGCCCTCCGGCGTCTGCCGGTTTTTGATCAGCATGCCGACGCGATGGAAGGCCGGACCGTATCCCTTGGCCATGGCCCCCGCGTAGAGCTTCATGCGCATTTGCAGCAGCTTGTCGAAGTCATAGAACTTGCTGTGCAACTGCTGGTCGATCATGTCGGCCACGCGCACCATCGAAAAGGCATCGCCGTTGTCGACGCTGACCATCAGGCGGCGCACGTCCGAGTTGGCCATGAAGGCCCTGAGGTTCTGCTCGTCGCTGGCCGCGCGTTCGGCGCGTTGTGCTTCGGTCAGTTCGGCGTGCAGCGGCGTTGCCAGGCCGAATGATATGGCTGCCACAGCCGAGAAGAGTGATGCCCTGATCATGGTCGATCCTCTGTTCCGGTTCGCTTCAAGCGCCGTCAGCCGGCAAGCGATTCAACACTTCGGCCCTTATCCCCGGCACCAGGCCCGGCTCCGCCATCAGCCGCCCTTCTTCCTCGTCGAGAATCGCCAGAAAGGCCTCGCGCTTGAACATGCCGATTTCCTCGGCCGAAAGCGCCATATTGTCGGGCATGGCCGATGCGACGATGTCGATCATCCGTTCCGCTCCATGCAGCCGGCCCCACAGATAGTCATTCTCGCGGTAGGTACGGCTGAAGAAGGCGCCAAAATTGTAAAATTCCACCCCGCGCAAGGTTTCCTGCGTGCCGCCCTTGCGGATCGATGTGGCGTCGTCAGGGGAAATCCGGTCGACCTTGACCGGGTCGAATTCGGTAAGCTCCTCGCCGCGCAGCAGGGGCAAGGTAACCGTATCATAGAAGGGGAAGCCGAGGTACGCATAGAGCACCCGGCGCCGCAGCTCTGGGGGCATGTCCACCAGAGCCGAGACCATCATCGCGTCGACCAGAAGATCGGTCTGCACCAGCCGTCGCCGTTCGGCGATTCCCTCCAGAACGGCCGCGGGATCTTCGAATACGCGCGCCGCCAATTGGGGAAAGTCCTCGCCCAATGAATCGCTCGCTTCGCGCTCGAAGTACAGCGCCAGCGCACCATAAATGGCGTCCCGCGCCCTTTCGCGCGCTTCGTCGCTGACGGTATCGACCCCGTCCCAGCCTTCGTTCAGCCGGCGGGCCAGCAGGCGCAGGCGGCGAATGCGAAAAGGGAGGTCGTGCGCGGTGAAAAAGGCAATCGCGGCGGGCGAGGCGCCGCCCTTTACCTCGGCGATGCGGTCCAGCCCGTGTATCGCGAGGTGCGCGGTCAAGTGGCGCGAGATCGCCTCGCGGCCGACAGGCAGGACTTTCTGGGCCGCATCCGCGATCAAGGCGGCCAGCGTATCAATGACGCCGGCCACTTTGAGCTGGGCATAGCCCTGATAGGCGAAACCGGCCTGCTCCGCGGCGGTTTGATGGGCCTTGGCGCGCCAGGCCGAGAGGCGTTTGACGGTCGGTTTGTCGATAAACAGGGTCCGTCCGAACAGCTTGGCGACGACGCGCTCGACTTCAGGCCGCAGCGCTTCGACGATCGCGCGCAGCTTCGCCATTTCCTCGCTCTGCTGCGCCAGCACTTCAAGGTTGTCGCGCACTGGCTGTTCGCGCGGGATCGAGCTCAGCGAGCCGAAAATCACCGAAAAGAAGCCCGGCGGACGCGGATCGTCGCGTTGCAGCCCGCCTATGCGGTCGGGCCGCGGGTCGATATAAACCAGTCGCCGGTCCACTTCGCGCTGGGCAGGGCGGTTGCGCAGAACGCCCATTGCCTCGGCAAATGGTGCGTTGACCAGCACCGACCCGTCGATCAAGGCGACTGCGTCGAGGTCGCCGCTGTGCGCATGTTCAGGCATAATGCGTTTGGCGAAATCCCGCCGGCCATACCACTCATCGCCGCGTTCCGCGCACAGTGCATCGATTTCGCCGAGCTGCAGCGCCGGAAAGGCCCCGGGAAAGCTTGCCGTGGCGCGGGCCGCGAAGACAAGTTCGGGCAACGAGGCCAGCTGCTGGCCGCCGCGCAGCGGCGAGGGCGCGCGAAATCCGATTGACAGGCGGTGTTCGCTTTCCTGCACCAGCGGCGGGCTGTGCAGCCGCAGATTTTCAAGATAGCCCTTGAAATCCGTAGCCGTGACGAACAGGTCGAGCGGGTGGCCGGGCGGCAACAGCGGCGGTCCGGCCTCAGACTTCGCCATGGCGTCGAGCGCCTCGGCCAGCAGCCGCGAGAAGCCCAGGCCGCCGAATGGCGGCTCGAACCAGCGCGAACGCATGAACCGCGACAGCTTGCGCCGCACTTCGGTGCGCGTCTCCTTGGCGACGCTCGCGGAGACGACATTGTTCGGCCGCGTCAGCACCCACCAGACCAGCGGCTGCGCCCAGAACTTTGCAAAGCGCCACCAGGGACGCGCATCGGGATCGAGCAGCACATCGACATCGGCGCGCGCCAGCCACAGGTTGGTAAGCGGCTCGAGCGACTGGCCGGAATAAATCGCCTGTGAGAGGAAGACTCCATTGATTCCTCCGGCGCTGGCGCCCGCGACAATATCGTTGAGAACGCGCAGTCGCAGGCCATGGCGATCCTGGATGTGCGTGAGCAAGCGGTGATAGACGCATTCGGTGCCTTCGGCGCAGTCCTCATTGGCCAGGAAGGCACGGCTTGCCCGGCTGAGTTTCCAAAGCTCCTTGGTGACGCCGTGCATATAGACCGCAAGGCTGATCCCGCCATAACAGACGAGCGCGATGCGGAGTTCCTTCTGGCGCATGGCCATTCAATGGCAGACGAAACTACGCTCCGCCACCCCCGAGGTGCTACGTAGTCCCCGACAGCTTCTCCAGCAGCCCCACGCCCGGCGCCGGCCCCCACTTGTTGTCATAGGGCCATTCGAGGAACCCGGCCGAAGCCATGGTGCCGCCATCGACATGGAGTGTGATGCCGGTGATCGACTTCGACAGGTCGCTGATCAGGATCAGCACGGCATTGGCGAGATCGTCCTGGGTCGGCGGCACTTTTTGAGGGATGTAGATCTGCATACCCAGACCGCGCATGTCCTCGGGCAGCGCGTAGTATCGCTCCATGAATTCGGGCGTGGCCGAGGACATGGAGGTGCGCGAAGGGGTGGTGTCGGGCGCGATCAGGTTGACCCGGATGCCTTCCTTGGCCAGTTCGACCGCCAGCGCCTTGCTGAAATTGGTCGTCGCCGCCTTGGCCCCGGCATAGACCGCATAGGTCGCGGCACCCCGGTGGGCCTCGATCGTGGTGAAGCTGACAATAGAACCGCCGCGCCCGCCCTTGCGGATCAGGGGAACCGTGCGGCGGACGCTGTCGAGGATATAGCCATAGTTGAGCCGCACTTCGCCGGCGTTCTGCTCGCGCGAGGTCTCGGTGAAATACATGCTTTTCACGCCACCCGCGACATTGATCAGGAAATCGACTGAGTCGAATTGCTGCTCGACCTGATCGAAGAACGCTTCCAGCGCCGCCTCGTCGCGCACGTCGGCCAGCATGGCGAGGCATTTGACGCCATGCGCCTCGACCTCGCCGCCGATAGTGGCGACGCCTTCCTCGTCGAAATCGCAGCAGGCTATGTCGATTCCGGCTTCGGCGAGCGCCAGCGAAATGGCCCGCCCGATGCCGAATGCCCCACCAACGACAATGGCGCGGCGCCCCTTGAGCGCCTCATGCGCTTCCAGCAATCCCATGGCGTCAGGCCGTCTCGGCCTGCGATGCGAGCCACTCCGCCCGCGCGTTCTTGATATGCGGCAGCACTTTGGTGACGAACAGTTCGAGGCTTTTCCAGCCCTTGTCCGGGTGCAGGCCGCCGATCAGCGGCTGCATCCCGATCGAGCGGACCTTGCCCAGCTCGATTGCCTGCTCTGGCGTTACGACCTGGACCAGGCCCGCCGCGCGGATCTTATCGATGGTGTCGAGACCGTGCAGCGGCGAGGCCGAGGTGTTCGGGTCCTCGCTCCACTTGGCGTAGCTGCGCATGTAGTGAACCAGATGGTCGCCGATTTCAGCCCAGCCGCGCTCGGGATCATCGGTGATGTAGCAGGAGGTGATGCCGCGGATGAATTTGTAGTTGGTCACCCCGAATTCGGCCGCCGCTTCCTCATAATCGGGAATGATGCTGTCGTTCATCGGCCACATCGACAGGCCGAACCGCGCCGCACGCCGCGCCGAGGCGCGGGTGCCGCCGCCGCCATAGACGATCTCGCGCGGATCGCGATCCGGCAGCGGGCGCACGAACACTTCGCGGCCCTTGAACATGAAACGCTCGCCTGAAAGCGCGCGCAGGATCGTGTCGAAGCCTTCGTCCATGATCCGCGCCCGGTCCTTCAGGCTAACTCCGAATGCAGCGAATTCGGTGGGAGAATAGCCGGCGGCCAATACGGCGTAGAACCGGCCGTTGCTCAGAAGGTCGGCCACGGCAATCTGTTCGGCCATTTCTACCGGATCGTGAAACGGCAGGATAATCGCGCCCATGACGATACCCATGCGCTTGGTGCGCTGCGAGGCGGCGACGCCGGGCAGGATCGGGCAGGGGACATAGCCGTCTTCCGACTGGTGGTGTTCCTGGAAATCGACCTTGTCGATGCCGTTCTGGTCGGCATATTCGATCATCGACATGGCTTCGGAGAAAATCTGCGAGCTGGTGACGCCGAATTGCGCAGGCGCGCGCAGATCGAAGCCGATGCCGGTGTGAAACAGATCGTGCTTGTGAAACATGTGTCCTCTCCCGTGTGTTCCGGTTTGAAGGGGACGATATGCCCGGGGCCAGCGCTTGCCAACCGGAACTTGCGCCGGGCCGCTAGTTAGAACCTGATCTCCAGCCCGGCCGAAAGGCTGGTCACTTCCGGTCCAGCGAAACCAGCGGTACTCGACACGTCGAGATTGAGCGAGAGGCGGTCGGTCAGGCCAAGGCCCAGGCTGGCGCCATAGTCGAACCAGTCGGCACTGCCGCCCAGTTCGGTGCGCGGACGCAGCGAGCGGGAGCCGCGGTTGCCACTGAGCAGCGCGGGCGCGGCGGCATTCGAGGTTGTGATATAGCTGGCATGGGCGGAAATGCTGTGCCGGTCCTCCGCCCCGAAGCTGCGAGATAGTGTCAGGCCGAAATTGCCCGTCACGCCCTTTTCGCGTTTGCTGACCACAACCGCGCCGCGCACCGGCAGTACCACGACACGCCCGGTGTCGCTCTCGTCGTAGGTAACCGAAACCGACGGGCTGAGCGCGGTATGCGCGTCGAGGGCGAATTCGGCCGAAATCCCGCCGCCCAGGCTCAAGGCGCGGCCGTCGCCATCGATAGTGATGGTTCGCCCCAGCCGCCCAGCCAGCGCCGCCGGCTCGAACTTGCGCCAGCCATAGCCGAACGAGGCGTCAAGGCTGACTTTGCCGAATGTGTAGGCGGCCGACAGGGTCAGCTGATCGGTCCGCGTCGCCGGGGCGAGGACCGAGCCGGGGATGCCTTCGTCCTTCAGGCGGGCATAGGCCAGCGAGACGAAACCATCGCCGATGTCGCGGGTGAGAGTGGCGCCGGCCGACCATTGATCGGCATTGCCCACGGTGATCGACGTTCCGCCATCTATCGAGATCGACCACGGCATGTCGGGAGCCTCATCCCTGGCCGGGGATGCGGCCAGGGCGGGGGAGGCCAATCCGGCGAACAGGAACATCAGGTTGCGCATCATTGCTCAGTGCCCGCGCCGTCCTCCGCGCGGCCGGGGCTTGCGCGGCACCTTGCGGGGGGTGCCAAAGCCGCTTGCGGTATCGCCCGCGGTTTGGCTTTCAGCCGCGCCGTCCGTTGCATGAGGCACAGCGAGGGCATTGGCGGCGGGAGCGCGCGACCTGATGTTGGTTCCTTCCAATGTTTCGCCAATGAAATGACCCTGCTGGCC
>JBFWSE010000107.1:0-12170 GCA_050248535.1 Novosphingobium sp. | reverse complement strand
CCTCAGGCTTGGCGGCATGGACGAGCAGTACCGCGAGATGATCACTTTCGGCGATCTCAACACCGGCAACTGGATGGCCGATTTCATGAATTCTTACGCCTGGACCATCGCCGCGGGCAGCGAGGAAGTGCAGCGCAACATCATTTCCGAGCGCATGCTCGAAATGCAGCGCGAGCCGAAGGGGTGGGTACTATGAGGAGAAAAATAGGGACAGTCCCCTTTTTTGACCAATGTGCGAAGATCCGAATGCAGTGCCCGCAAGCAAAAAAGGGGACTGTCCCTATTTTTCTTCATAGGTGGGTGCTGTGAGCGACGAACTGCTTCAGGAACTGCGCGATTCGGCGCAGAAGGCCTTCCCCGCCGACAAGCTCTGTCCGCCGCGCGACGAGGCATGGCAACTTGCCGCCGAACTCGGCTGGCTGATGATAACCTTGCCCGAAGACCAGGGCGGCCTCGGCCTGCATCGCGAGGCCGCGGTGGCCGTGCATTACGAGCTTGGCCGCGTGGTCTCGACAGCGCCGCTGATGCCCGCACTGCTGGGGCTGGAAGGCATTGCCGTCGCCAACGGGCTTGCGGACCGCGATGGCTGGATCGAGCGCATAGTCGGCGGCGAATACGTGCCGCTCAACATGCTGCCGGGATCGGTGGAGGATTCAGGCGGAGCGCTGACCGGGCGGCTTTCCGGCTTCTTCGAGGCCGATATGGCGGGCCACGTGCTCGCCGGCATTCCCGGCCGCTATGTGCTGATTCCGACCGATGCGCCGGGGGTGAAATTAGTTGAGCGCGAAGTCTGGGACGTCAGCCGCCGCCTGTTCGATGTCGAACTATCAGCCTTCCGGCCCGATCCCGCGCTGGTTGTTGCCGAAGGCGGGGCCGCGAAAGTGCTGCACGACCGCATTTCGCCCGTGGCCCAGCTCGCCATCGCCGCCGATTCGCTGGGCGGAGCCAGCGCCTGCCTCGACATGACAGTTGAATACCTCAAGACCCGCAAGCAGTTCGACCGGCCGATCGCCATGTTCCAGGCCTTGAAGCACCGCTGCGCCGACTTGAAGACACGCATCGTCGCCGCCGAAGCCCTGCTCTGGCAACGCGCCGCGGACGAAAGCGCCAGCGTGGTCGATCTCGGCGTCACCAAGGCGCTGGCCAACGAAGTCTACATGTCGATGACCGAGGAGGCGATCCAGCTCCACGGCGGCATCGGCCTGACCGAAGAGCACAACTGCCACCTGTTCATGAAACGCGCGATGCTTAACGCGCAGCTATCGGGCAGCGCCGATCACTGGCGCGAGGCAGCAGGGCGGCAAGCGCTTGCGGAATTTGCGTAACATCCTCCCCGGAACTGGGAGGATTTACCACGTATCCCAATGGGTAATCCGGCTCACTGGCGAGCGCTCCGCCGGCTTGAAATCGGTGCCCTTGGTATAACCCACCGGCAGCAGCGCCACTTGCATCACATCCTCGGGAATGCCGAGAATTTCCGCCACCTGCTTCTCGAACATCAGGTGCAGCGTGGTCAGCGTCGAACCCAATCCCCGCGCGCGCAGGGCGAGCTGGAAGGACCACACCGCCGGAAATATCGAGCCATAGGTCGAGGCGGCAATGACATGGGGCGCACCTTCGGCCAACCGGCCCTTGACGCAGGGAATGACGAACAGTGGCACGCGGTGCAGGTTTTCCGCCAGCCACATGGCCGAATCGAGCACCCGTTTGGTCTGTCCCTCTTCCGCCGTTTCCGCCGCCGATGCGAGATAGGCGCGCGCGCCATTGCCATAGATGTCGGCGATCGCCTGCCGCTTGGCGGCGTCTTCCACCACCATCCAGCGCCAGGTCTGGCTGTTGCTGCCGGTCGGCGCCTGCACGGCCAGTTGCAGGCACTCGAGGATCACTTCGCGCGGCACCGGCCTGTCGAGATCGAGCCGCTTGCGCACCGCCCGCGTAGTCGAAAGCAGGGCGTCCGTCATCGCCATGTCGAATTGCATTGTCGTTCTCCCCATCAGGCCTTCAGATACGAGCCACCGTTTACGCTGACAACCTGGCCGGTGATATAACTGCCCTGGTCGGACATCATCAGTGCGGCCATGGCGGCAATGTCCTCGGGCCGGCCAAGGCGGCCGACGCGGGTGTCCTTTTCCATCGCCGCAACGACCTTGGGGTCCATCACCTCGTAGAACCGCGAATGGGCGACGACGCCCGGCGAAATCACGTTGGCGCGAATGCCTTCCAGCCCGAAGCGGTTGACCACATGGCGCATCAGGGCATGCAACGAGACCTTGCTCATCGCATAGGCCAGCCGCACCACTTCGCCCACATAGGCCGCGTCGGAGGCGGTATAGAGCATCACGCCGCCGCCGCGCTTGAGCATTTCGGGGATTGCATGGCGGGTGCAAAGCATGAAGCCGCGCGAGCCGACATTCATGACGTAATCGTAGTCCTCGAGCGGGATGTTGGTGACGTCGCTGGCCGAATCGCCGTCGCTGAAACCGGCATAGTTGGCGTGAAAGCCGTCGAGCCCTCCGAAGGTGGTGACGGCGAGATCGACCAGCGCCTTGATCGACACATCGTCGCCGCCATCGAGATGGGTGCCAAGACAGGCGCCGCCGCTGGCGGCAATCACCTCTGCCGTGGCAATCGCCCGGTCGCCGTCGATATCGCCGAGCACAACGCTGGCGCCCTCGGCCGCATAGCGCCGCGCCAGCTCGTCACCGATCCCGCCTGCGCCGGCGACGGCGATGATCTTGCCTGTAAGCCTTTGTTCCATATTCTTGCCTTTCCCCCCTCCTCTTCAGAGGAGGGGTAGCGAGACTTGGGTCTGCGCAGCAGGCCCTAGTCGCAGCGGGGTGGTGCCTTGCAACAGCGCGTCTCTACGAGCCGCGCCATCCCCCCCCAACCCCCTCCTCTGAAGAGGAAGGGGAGCTTTTACTCTCCGCTTCCAACCGCTTCACCGCCAAAGCCCGCAAATCGCTGGTCTTGATCTTCTCGTTGCCGGTCAGTGCATATTCGGCGTCGGTGAAGAACAGCACCCGGCGCGGAACTTTGAAGCTGGCCACTTCCTTCTTCACGAAAGCGACAATGTCCGCTTCCGACAGCTCCGCACCATCGGCCGGCACCACGCAGGACACCACCATTTCGCCTAGTAATTCGTCGGGCACGCCAACGGTCTGACTGCGCTTCACGCCCGGGAACCTGGCAATCACGTCATCCACTTCCATCGGCGCCACGTTGGCGCCGCCGGTCTTGATCATATCGGTGAGGCGCCCTTCCCAGTAGAACCGCCCTTGCGCATCCACCCGGCCGCAGTCGCCGGTGCGGTAGTAGCCTTCCTCGTCGAAACACTCCTCGGGCGCCTTGCCGAGATAGCCCATCATCAGAGTCGGCCCCTTGATGCACAATTCGCCGGTCGCGCCCATCGGCAGCACTTCGCGGGTATGCTGGTCGACGATCTTGAGCACATTGCCCGGATGCGGCCCGCCGAAGCTGCCGTTGTAGTATTCCTTGCTCGTATCGGCAGTGAAGCCGGTGCAGACGGTGAAAGTCTCGGTCGTGCCGAAAGCCATCGGCACGTCCCAGTCGGTATCGACCGTGGGATGCTCCCAGATCATCTCGCCGCGCGGAATATATTTGAGGCCGGACAGGTCGGCGCTGTCCCAGTTCGCCGCGCCTTTCAGACGAACCCACTGATGCGGGCGGCCATTGATGAAGCTGACATTCTCCTGCTCCATCAGCTTCAGCGCTTCCTCAGCGTCGAAATAGCGTTGCAGCACCACTGCCCCGCCGGTTGACAGCGCCGAGCCTACCACCATCGAGACATTGCCCGACCAGAAAAAGCCGTTGCAGGTCCAGCTGCGCACCGGTTCGCGCATGCAGAACACCCGCGGCCAGCGCCACCACTGGATGGTGAAGGCGCGCTGGGCGTGGACGATGCCCTTGGGCAGGCTGGTGGTGCCCGAGGAGAAGAATATCCCGCCGACGTCGGCCGGATGCACTGCATCGGCGCGGCCAAACACCACTGCGTCGGCAATGTCTGCGCCATGGGCAAGGAAGGCGTCCCAGGCCTCCACTGCGCCGCCCGACCCCTCACCTACTGCGACCAGCCGCTGCAGGAAGGGAAACCGGG
The DNA here is from genome assembly GCA_050248535.1 of Novosphingobium sp. Classification (GTDB taxonomy): domain Bacteria; phylum Pseudomonadota; class Alphaproteobacteria; order Sphingomonadales; family Sphingomonadaceae; genus Novosphingobium. The sequence goes on along the minus strand of JBFWSE010000107.1, from coordinate 8,056 downwards.
CAGAGGCCAGCGTACCCGGCTTCGATGTGGCAATCGCCGGTTCCAGTTCCACGAGCATCGCGTGGAAGTCGGTCTTGAGTACTTGGCGCTCGAACAGCAGCACCGATATCTGCGAGGCCTGCACCATATAGGCCAGTTCGGACGGCGTGGAGAAAGTGCTCAGCGGCACAGGCACTGCGCCGGCGAGCGATGCGCCGAAAAACCCGGAGAGGAATTCCAGCCGGTTGGTCATGAGAATACCGACTCGCGCGTCTTTTCCCGCCCCGCACGCAATCAACGAGCGGGCCACATCCATCGCGCGGGCGAGCAGATCGTCATAGCTCCAGGCAATGCGCTGGCCGTCTTCGTGGAATACCAGCGCCTCGGCCAGTCCATGTCGCGCAGCTAGCTCGCGCAGGTAGCCGCCAATCGTCTGCGCACCCTGCCCCGGCTCTTCGGCCAGCGGCATGCCGTGCACAATCGATAGAGGCTGGTCCGCCACGCAAATATCTCCCGTCGTCCCTGTGTCGCACCGAATGGCGCGATGTGGCAAGGCGCGCAATCGCCGCACCGGCGGACCTCATGCATTTTGCGCGTGAAAGCGCAGCAGCGATTGGTCTATGGGTTCCAGACAGATGGGAGAGAACACAATGGCGAAAGTTGCGAAGCTGCTGAGCGGCAAGGGTATCGAGGCGATCACTGTCAGCGAAGTGGCCGTGCCCGAACCGGGGCCCGGTGAGGCGCTGGTGCGACTGCACGCGGCGACGCTCAACTTCCGCGACATCATCATGGCCAAGGCGCTGATTCCCGGCATCGCCAAGGAACCGGAGCTGGTGCCAATGTCCTGCGCGGCCGGCGAAGTGGCGGCAGTCGGCAGCGGCGTTACCCGGGTCAAGGCGGGCGACCGGGTCACGCCGATCTTCACCCTGGGCAACATCCGCGGGCCGCAGACCAGCTATGATATGCTCGGTGGCTCGGTCGATGGCGTGGCGCGGCAATATGCAACGTTCCCGGCCGAAAGCCTGGTGCTCAATCCGGACGAACTCGGCGATCTGGAGGCCGCGACGCTGACTTGCGCGGCGCTCACCTCGTGGTCGGCACTGACAGGCTTCCGCCCGACCGCACCCGGCGAATGGGTCCTCGCCCACGGCACCGGCGGCTGCGCGATCGCCGCGCTGCAATTCGCCAAGGCGATGGGGTGCAATGTCGCGATCACTTCGTCATCGGACCGCAAGCTCAATCGGGCGAAATCGCTGGGGGCCGATGTCACGGTCAACTACAAGGCCACGCCCGACTGGGCCGAAGCGATCCGTCAGGCGATTGGCGGCAACAAGGTGGCCAATGTCGTCGATACGGTCGGTGCGGTGCAGTTCGACGACAATGCTTCGCTGCTGGCCGAGGGCGGCCAGTTATCCGCCATCGGCATGCTCGGCTCCGACTTCAGCTGGACGAAGCAGAACCCCACGGTCAACCTCGCCCCGATCAGCGTCGGCAACCGCGACCAGCACGAAGCCATGCTGGAGTTCATCGTCCAGCACCGGATCAAGCCTGTGGTCGACGTGGTCTACGATCTCGACCGGATTCAGGACGCCTACCGCTGCATGGAAAGCCATGCCTTCTTCGGCAAGGTGGGCGTCAACCTGCTTTGAGTCTCGCGATCTTTTCGGTGTCGAGCAGCTTGAAGATGCCGTCGGCCGAGGCGATAGTCCGCCCCTCCGCCTCGATCAGCGTGCGCAGGAAGACCAGTTGCGAGGTCTTGCGCACCACTTCGGGACGAGCGACGATGAAGCTGCCGACTTTCCCTGCGGCAGTGAACTGAACCTGCAATTGCGCCGTCACGAAAGGCGCGCTCTCCGGCCCACCGAAAGACGACTTGTCGCGTATCGCGTAACCTACCGCAAAACCCAATGCCATGTCGGCAAAGGTCATGATCGCGCCGCCATGGACCATGCCGAAACTGTCGTTGGCCAGATGCTCCCGGGCCTCGAGGCCAACCTCGGCCACGCCATCGCGCACCCGCGCCCAGGTCGGTCCCAGCGCCTCGGAATAGCGCACTGTGGGCAGCCGGAACCAGCCCTGCGCCTTCAGCTGTTCTGCATCCATGATCAGACGGTCTGGTTATCCAGCCCTGCCGCATGCTTGGCGGCGATCCAGCCGAAAGTCATCGACGGGCCGACCGAGGCGCCCGCACCGGGATAGACGAGGCCCATTGGCGAGGCGGTGGAAACGCCACAGGCGTAGAGCCCTTCAATGACCGTACCGTCTGCCTTGACCACACGCGAATTGGTGTCGGTGACCACGCCGCCATAGGTCGAGACATCGCCCGGAACCACTTCGACCGCATAGAACGGCCCTTTGTCGATCCGGCCCATTGTGCGCGAAAGCCCCTCCCGGGTGGGATCGCCAAGGAACCGGTCGTACTGCCGTTCGCCACGCAGAAAATCGTCGTCGCGGCCCTGGTCGACAAAACCATTCCAGCGATCGACCGTGCCTTTTAGCACTGCCGGATCGATATTGAGCTTGCCAGCGAGTTCCTCGACAGTGGCGCCTTCCTTGAGCCAGCCGGACGAGCGCCATTCCTGCGGGATCGCCTTGCCCTGGCCGCCGTTCGCCAGCGGGTAGCGGGCGAGGAACTGGCTATCCATGATAGCCCAGCTCGGCACGGCCGGCACGGTGCGGTTGCGCACCAGCATGCCCTCGCAATAGGCCTCATAGCTGCCACCCTCGTTCTGGTAGCGCACGCCGCTCTGATCGACGAGGATTGCATGCGGGCGGGCCGTTACCGCCTGCATACCGGGGGCGACGTAGTCCTTGTCCCAGCCGGGCGCCCGGCTCATCTGAAAGCCGACCATCTGGTCCATCTGACCGAGGACGCCACCGATCCGTTCCAATTCGACATGCATGTCGCCTTCGTCGCACTCGTTGACCATCGACCAGACGGCCTGGGTTCCCGGCATGTACTTGTCGCGCATGGCCTGGTTCTTGGCAAAGCCGCCGGCATTGACCAGGACGCCGAGATTGGCGCCAATGCGCCAGGGCTTGCCGTCCTTGACGGTGACGACGCCGACAACCTTGTTACCTTCGACAATGAGTTCCTTGCCCGGCGTTTCCAGCCGGATATCGAGCCCGGCCTTGAGCGAGGCCTGCAGCATGCGGCCCTGCAGCGCCCCCCCGGCCGTCACCCAATGCTTGCCGGTGAGCTTGCCGAGCACGATCTTGACGCCCGTCTTCACCACTGTCCACATGATCGACATGTCGTACTTGGCGAAAGGCAGCTTCATCCCGTCGTCCAGCCGGATCGGCGCATCGGCCATGGCCTGCCGCAACCGGGGCGCCCATTCGCCCAGCTCGTTCTTGTTGAACGGCTTGGCGGTGATCGTCCGGCTGCTTTTGCAGCCGCCGGGCGCCTCGTCGTAGTAGTCCGGCCAAAACCACGATCCGCGTTCCAGCGCGACACCCTGGCGCAGCAGGAAGTCGATCATCTGGTTGCCCTCGACCACGTAGGCGCGGCGTTTTTCCGGGCTGGTGCCTGGCTTGTCCGGCCCGTCGCCCACAACGTTGTCGAGATAGAGAATCGCCTGTTCGAGGCTGTCCTCGCCCGGGTCCATGAACCGGTTGTTGGGCATCCAGATGACTCCGCCTGACTTGCAGGTTGTGCCACCGGCGAATTTGGACTTCTCCAGGATGACGACCGACTTGCCCTGGCTCTTCATCAGCAGCCCCGAAGCCATCGAGCCGCCGCCGCAGCCGATCACCACCCAATCGAATGTTTCATCGAATTCCGCCATTCGCTCCACTCCAATCCTTGCGTCCAACGCGCTTGCTTGCCATGCGCTCTGGCCAACCTATGAGCGGGACGCAAGGGAGAATGACATGTCCGCAACACCGCTGCCCCAATTCCAGGAACTGCTGTTGGAGCGCGAGGGCCGCCTCCTGCGCATGACCTTCAATCGCCCCGATGCGATGAATGCCGTCAACCTGACCCTGCACGACGAACTGGTCGATGCTTTCCTGTTCTGCCAGGCCGATCCCGATTCGGACCTGATCGTGCTGACTGGCGCCGGCCGCGCTTTTTCCGCCGGCGGCGATCTCGACCACTTGCAGCGCAATGCCGAAAACCCGCACTTGTTCGACCACGAAGCGCGCATGGCGCGGCGCATCGTCTATGCCATGCTCGATATCGACAAACCGATCGTCTGCCGGCTGAATGGCCATGCCGTCGGCCTGGGCGCGACCATCGCGCTGCTGTGCGATGTGATCTTCGGTGCGGAAAAGGCCAAGATAGGCGATCCGCATGTCGGCCTCGGGCTGGTCGCGGGCGATGGCGGCGCTGTGATCTGGGCGCAGCGGATCGGACTGGGCCGGGCCAAGGAATACCTGTTGACCGGCGAATTGCTGACTGCCGCCAAGGCCGCCGAGATCGGCCTGATCAATCATTGCGTGCCGCTGGAAGAACTTGACGCGGCCGTGGACGCTTTCTGCCAGAAGCTGCTCTCAGGCGCGATGAACGCGATCCGCGCGACCAAGCTCTTGACCAACCTGGAACTCAAGCGCGTGGCCCACTCGGTGATGGAAACCGGCATTGCGCTCGAGAGCCTGAGCGTGCGCCACCCCAATCACCTGGAAGGCGTGATGGCGCTCAAGGAAAAGCGGGCGCCGAATTTCAGCAGCTGATCAGGCCTGCTTGCGGGCCTTCGGGGTGGCTTTCTTCTCCAGCGCCTCAACCCGCGCCTTGAGCGCTTCGGCTTCTTCGCGCGCTTTGGCGGCCATGGCCTTCACTGCGTCGAATTCCTCGCGGCTGACGAAATCGAGTCCGCCCAGCGTCTCGCGCATGCGCTCACGCGCCGAATCGCGCGCCTCGCGGCCCATGCCGGCAAGCGTGCCGGCGGCCGCATTGGCCAGTTTGACGAAATCGGCGATCAAGGGGTTTTCGCTTTGCATGGCGCCGAAATAGGGGACTTGGCGCGATTTCGCTAGAGCTGAATGCGCTGGGTGGCGGGCGCGCTGGTCGTGGGGTTATAGACCAGAAACTGCCAGTTGAGCACCGTCGCGAACAGTATCCAGGCGAGATAGGGAAGCAACAGCAAGGCTGCGAGGCGGCGCACTTTCCAGAACAGCCAAACCGTCACCACCACCGCAATATCGAGCGCAACAATCACCGCAAGCGCAGCCGGGATGGCATGCATGCCGAAAAAGGCCGGCGACCAGGCCAGGTTGAGCACCAGCTGGACGAGAAAGGCGATAGCCGCCCGCCCGCGCCACCAGGCGCCGCGCGCCGAAACCACGATGGCGGCGGCAAAGCCCATCATGGCGTAAAGCACGGTCCAAACCGGCGCGAAGACCCAGCCGGGCGGGTTAATCGGCGGCTTGGCGAGATTTTCGAACCAGGCACTTTGCGGACTGCCGAATTGCGAAGACAGGAAGCCCAGCAGAATGACACCCGGCACAAGCACCAGCGCCCAGCGCAGCAAGGACGCCCGCAATTGTCCGGCGGAGGCTAGCTCTGTCATACGGGCGGCGATCCTCGAATCGATGTGCGGCCTTTTGCGCTAGTCTTACGGGGTGAATGAGGCGTGGCAACCAGAGTAACTAACTGTTTCCCCGCCTCGCCGCGATCAGGAACTCGACATTACCTTCCGGTCCCTTGATCGGGCTCTCGACAATCCCCTGCACTTCCCAGCCCGCGCCTTCCAGCCACTGGCGCACTTCCTCGCATACGCGCGCATGCAGCGCCGGATCGCGCACCACGCCTCCTTTGCCCACTTCGCCCTTGCCCACTTCGAACTGCGGCTTGATCAGCGCGACCAGCTGGCAATCTTGCGCCGCCAACCGCAGCGGCACTTCGAGTACTTTGGCGAGCGCAATGAAGCTTGCATCGCACACCACCCAGGTGCACGGCGCATCGATCATATCCGAGGTCAGCACGCGGGCACTGGTCTTCTCGAGAACCGTTACGCGCGGATCCTGCCGCAGTTTCCAGGCAAGCTGGTTGGTGCCAGAATCGACCGCGAAAACCCGCGCTGCGCCCTTGCTCAACAGCACGTCGGTGAAGCCGCCGGTCGAAGAGCCGATGTCCATGGCCGTGGCGTCGGCCGGATTTAGTCCGAAGTGCTCGATCGCATGGGCCAGCTTGATCCCGCCGCGCGAAACCCACGGATGGTCGCGTCCGCGCACTTCCAGCGGCGCATCGGCGGGCAGCATCTGCCCCGCCTTGGTCACCCGTGTCTCGCCGCTGAACACCAGCCCTGCAAGCAGCAGCGCCTGCGCCCGGGCGCGACTTTCAACGAGGCCGCGCGCGACCAGCATCTGATCAACGCGCTGTTTTGCGGCGGGGCGGCTCTTGGATGGGGCGTTCATGATCGTGCGGGGTTGCGGCTGCAAGCGCCTGATCCCATAGGGAAGCGATGAAGGCAAATTTCTCCGCCCGCACCACACCATGGCTCCTCGCAGCATCGCTGCTGACCGCGCTTTCCGCCTGTTCGCAACAGCAGACTGCGCCACGGCCGGCGCCCTCGCCCTCCGAAACCCTCGCCGTCCGCCCGCCACCAACGCCGCCGCCGAGCGCACAGCCCCATATCGACTGGCGCGACGCCCCGGTTACACCGGGCGACTGGCGCTGGGGCATGGAAGGCAATCTCTCGGTCGCGCGGTTCGGCGGCAATGTGCTGGTGCTGAGCTGCAATCGCACCACCGGCAATGTCACGCTGATGCGGCCGGGCACGGCGGAAGGCGCAGTGCCGATGACCGTGATCACCGCGAGCCAGACGCGGCAAGTCAATGGCAGCGGCGTTGCCACCAATCCGCCGGTAATCGCCGTCAGCTTCGCCGCGCGCGATGGGCTGCTCGATGCCATGGCCTTCAGCAGCGGCCGTTTCGCCATCGAAACCGCGGGTTTGCCGACGCTTTACGTGCCCAGCTGGCCCGAAGTGAGCCGGGTGATCGAGGATTGCAGATAGAGTTTGGCCGCTTCAATCGCGGCTCAGACCACCCGTGAACCTTCGCATGAACCAAGGCACCTGTTCATAACAGGCCCGAAGCTTTGATTCTGACGGCAAAAAAAAACTTTGCAAGACTTGTTGTGCAACGCGGAATGATTCACACATAGCACGAAGGCGAAGCGGCTCAGGCCAAATCGCCCTGTCGCGAAAGCGGCAAACCCTATGGCTCAACAGCGCGAAAGGAGGTGATCCGATGTCTCATGGTTCAGCACAGAGGTCGGAGTTTCCCGTCGCGAGGCATTATCGCTGATTTCAACAAGTGATAGAGGCTTCGTGAGCGGCACTTCCTGCCGCTGACCATGCGAAGGGCCGTAGCGGACTGACCGCTGCGGCCCTTCTCATTTTTTGCCGTTTCGTCCAATGGCAGCGGCCGGCCGCGCCCCTGCCCCCGATCCACTCTTTCCTCGCGCGGCGATTCCCCCTATCGCCAGTTGCAAGGACTGCACTTGTCATTTATTTCTTCTCAATTGCCGTCCGCGTAATTTTTGTTCAATGCGTCCGTGCAACTATGAGGGAATCACGCAAGATGGCGACGCTCGCCGATGACCGACTGACTTTCACCCGGCTGCCCCATCCTTCGCCGGTCGGTGCGGAACAGCGCGCGCAAATTCTGGCTAATCCCGGATTCGGCTCGAACTTTTCCGATCACATGGTCTCGATCGAATGGAGCGAAGAGCGCGGCTGGCACCAAGCCACAGTCGGCCCGCGCCAGCCGATTCCACTCGATCCCGCTGCCGCCGTGCTGCACTACGCCCAGGAAATCTTCGAGGGCCTCAAGGCCTATGTCCAGGCCGACGGCGGCATTGCCCTGTTCCGCCCCGAGGCCAACGCGGCGCGGTTCAACAAGTCGGCCGAGCGGCTGGCCATGCCGGCGCTGCCCGAGGACGTGTTCGTCGAGGCCGTACGCCAGCTGGTCGCGGCCGACCGCGACTGGTTCCCGACGGTCGAGGGCGGCTCGCTCTACCTGCGCCCCTTCATGATTGCCACCGAGGCCTTCCTCGGTGTGCGCCCGGCCAAGCAATACAAATTCCTGGTCATCGCCAGCCCGGCAGGCAACTATTTCAAGTCCGGCGCGCCCG
>JBFWSE010000106.1:0-12185 GCA_050248535.1 Novosphingobium sp. | reverse complement strand
ATCGAGATGTTCTACAACCCGGTGCGCAAGCATGTCAGGAACGGGATGCTGTCACCCGTCGAGTTCGAACGGCAGCAGATTTTGAAAGCGGAAGGCGTCCAGAAAACTAGGGGCTATTCAGACAGAGAGTTTGAAAGGCTCGCAGCCTAACCTTGTGACATCCTAACAAGCTGTTCAAGCATTGATTCGGCATTGGCTCGCGCGCAATTTTCTTGCTTTTCCCCGCAACTTCCTCTAACGCCCCCCACGAACGGTCGTGCAGCGGGCAATTCCCGAGGCAGATCCCGAGCAGCGTGAGGGCAGCGTTTCAACGCAAGGCCCGCTCCGGACAGACCGTCGCGATAGATCGCTGAAGCTTCCTTATTCACGCAGGGTCGCATCGAACGAACCCTCCCCCGCGCCCCGGGCCATCCGGCGCGCGCAATAACGAGTCTCAATCTTACCTATGACATTCTTTTCCTCGCTCGGCCTGGCCGAGCCCATCGTCCGTGCTCTCGAATCCAAGGGCTATACCGATCCCACCCCGATCCAGAGCCAGGCCATCCCGGCGCTGCTCCAGGGCCGCGACTTGCTGGGCATTGCCCAGACCGGCACCGGCAAGACCGCCGCCTTCGCGCTGCCCTCGCTGCATCGCCTGGCCGCCGAGCCCAAGGGCCGCCAGAACGCCGCCTGCCGCATGCTGGTGCTTTCGCCGACGCGCGAGCTGGCGGCGCAGATCGCCGATAACATGCGCGGCTATGCCAAGTATCTCAATCTCTCGGTGCAATGCGTGTTCGGCGGCGTGCCCGTGGGCAAGCAGGCCCGCGCGCTCAGCGGCGGCTGCGACGTGCTCGTCGCCACGCCGGGCCGCCTGCTCGACCTGATCGACCAGCGCGCGCTGACCTTGCGCCATGTCGAGATCTTCGTGCTCGACGAAGCCGACCAGATGATGGACCTGGGTTTCATCGTGCCGCTCAAGCGGGTGGCCAACCTGCTCCCCAAGGAGCGGCAGAGCCTGTTTTTCTCGGCGACCATGCCCAAGGCAATCGCCGAGCTGGGCAAGCAGTTCATCCATAATCCGGTGCGCGTCGAAGTCGCCCCGCAGGCGACGACCGCCGAGCGGGTCGAGCAATACGTCACCCACTTGAACCAGGCCGAAAAGCAGGCGCTGCTTTCCATCAAGCTGCGTGCGGGTCTGGCTGACGGGTCTGTCGAACGCGCCCTCGTCTTCACCCGCACCAAGCATGGCGCGGACCGGGTGGTGCGCCATCTCAACTCTGCCGGCGTCAATGCCGCGGCGATCCATGGCAACAAGAGCCAGGCGCAGCGCACCGCCGCGCTTGGCGCGTTCCGCCGGGGTGTCACGCCGGTGCTGGTCGCCACCGATATCGCCGCGCGCGGGATCGACGTTTCGGGCGTCAGCCACGTGTTCAATTTCGAGATGCCCAATGTGCCCGAACAATATGTCCACCGCATCGGCCGCACCGCGCGCGCCGGGGCGGACGGCATTTCGATCAGCTTCGTTGCCCCCGACGAGAAACCTTATCTGCGCGACATCGAGCGGCTGACCGGCGTCAAGCTGATGCCGATGGGCCTGCCGGAAGACTTCCAGAAGGAAGCCGCCCGCCTGCCCGCGCCCTCGCGCAAGCCTGCCGAAGCCGCGCAGGATGCGATCCGCGAGGAACGCGATCAGCGAGGCCGGTTCGGGCGTGGCGGTCAGGGCCGTGGCGGCCAGGGCCGGGGCAACACCAACCGCAGCAATGGCGGCCAGGGCCGCGACGGACGTTCGCGCGAGGATCACCACCGCGACAGCTACCGCAAGGCTCCGCAGGGCGAGCGCCCGCAGGCAGAGCGGGCATCGAACTTCGATCCGCTCGGTGAGCGCCGCCCCGCGCCGCAGGGTGATCGCCGTCCGGCGCCGCATGGGGATCGCCGCCCCGCGCCGCACGGAGAGCGTCGTCCTGCGCCGCACGGTGAGCGTCGTCCTGCGCCGCATGGCGATCAACGCTCCAGCCAGCATGGCGAACGTCGCCCCGCGTATAGTGAGCATCGCTCCGGCCAGCAGGGTGACCGCAGGCAATCGCCCGATGGCGAGCGCCGGCAGTTCCGTGGCGGCAAAGGGCACGGTGGCGGCCAGGGCGGCGGCAAGCAAAGGACAGGCGGCGGCTATCAACGCCGCGCGGATTGAAGCCTGACCGATGCCCCTCCTCTACAGAGGAGGGGTTGGGGTGGTGGCGCGGCGCAAGCCGCGCTCCCGCCGTTGGAAACACCACCCCGCTGCGACTAAGGCCCGGCTACGCCGGACACAAGTCTCGCTGCCCCTCCTCTGAAGAGGAGGGGGAAGCGCCTACCCCTGTAGCGTCGCCTCGAACAGCGCCAGAGTCCCCGCCCAGCTCACCGCATCGGCGACTGCGTCATAGGCGATGCCGGGCATGTTGAAGCTTGAAGCTTCCGGATGGGTGAAGCTGTGGCCGACGTGCGCGAATTCGACGATGTGGAACTGCGCGTCCGCCGCGCTCAGTTCGTCGTGCAAGGCGCGGATGGTGTCGGCGGGAGCGTAGGGATCCTCGAGCCCGCAATAGGCGGCCACGACCGGCTTTACCGTGCCTTTCTTCGCCGCCTCATGCGTCGTCAGCACGCCATGGTAGCTCACCACCGCCTTCGCGTCCCGGCCGCTGCGCGCCAGTTCGAGTACGCAGCTGCCGCCCATGCAAAAACCGAAAGCGCCGATTCGCGCGGCGTCTACATCGGGCAGGGCTGCGACTGTGTCGAACCACAAGGCCACGCGCGCGCGCAGCAGTTCGTCGCGCGCGCGCAGCTGTTCGTAGGCGCTGAGGTCGCCCGGCTGGATGTTTCGCGCGTCAAGCCCGAACATGTCGGCGACAATGCCCAGATATCCGAGTTTGGCCATGGCTTTCGCCTTGTCGCACTCGAAGCGCTTGAGCCCCATGCCCGAGTGATAGACGATCACCGCCGGAAACGGTCCCTTGCCTTCGGGCCGCGCCACATAGCCTTCGAGCGCCACGCCATCGTGCGTCAGCGCCAGCGGTTCCAAGCCTTCCATGTTCTCTCTCCCTAGTCTTGAGCGCTATTTCTTCGGCAGCTGTATCTCCCCCTTGGCGGTCGCCATGGTCGTGCCGAGCTGGTTGGCCATCTTGCATTCGACCCTGACCACATGCCTCCCTTCGGCATCCACTTCCTTGCCGGTGATGGCGCCGGTCATGATCGTGATGTCGCCCGTGAAAGCCGGGCCGCGGTATTGCGAGTTGACGTGGACCACCAGGCCCCACTCGCCTGCCCAGCCGGCGAGGTAATCGAGGATCCAGGCTCCCATCGAGGCGCCATAGCCATATTCGCGCGGCATGCCGACGAACTGCGCCCAACGCTTGAACAAGTGCCCGCGCGAGGCGCCGATGTAAGCCCCGTCGGTGGCTTCCGGATTGATCTTCTCAAGGTGCGGATCCATTTCCCAGTCCGCCATGGGCCCCAGGTAACCCAGCTTCTTGGGGTCACAATCCTCGTTGCGGTGGGCGCTTCCCCACAGGTTCATCAGGTAGGCGCGCCATTCGGTGGCGAAGCTGGCGATCGAATGGGGGCCGAACACCCGTACCGGCAGCGCATCGCCTTCTTTCACCTCGTCCCACCAGCGCCGGTCATGCCCCAGATCGTGCATGGCATCGATGAATTCGAGCTTGCGCTTTTCGATGTCGGCCAGTTCCTCGTCGCTCCACACCGGGTCTTCGGTCTCGGTCATCGCCTGCATTTCGACCGCGAGATCGGGGCGGTAGCGGATCGCGGTGGAGCGCTGCTTGGCGACGAAAGTGCCGTCCTGCCGGTAATAGTCGTTGTCGCCGCGCTGGAAGCAGGTGGGTCCGGCGAATTTGGTTTCCTTGACCACATAGTCGAATGGCACTTTCTCGTGCACTACCCGGTCGCCGGCGAACAGCTTCACCCCGGAAAACCACCATTCGTCGCCGCCGAAGATCAGGTGCGAATCGGGGATCATGCCTATGCCCGCCGGGCAGGCGCCATGGCCTTCACCTGCCGCGACGGCAAAGCTCTGCGGCGCGACCAGCCGCCCATAGCGGCCGCGCGCGGCGTAGTCGGCGTCGTAGTGCAACAGGTTGGGATAGTGCATCGCCTGCGCCCAGCGGCGGAAATCGTTGTTGTGCAGATCGTCTCGCAAGGTCCATGTCGTCATGGGCTTGCCCATGTGGTTGTCGAGATCCGAGCAATCGAGAGTCATGTTGGTCATCGGGTTTCCTGCCTTTGGCTGCATCCTCCGGCTCGCATCCGGTCAATCGAACCGTACGCGAGCAACAGGCATGCGCTAGCGGCAAATCGCTGCGATGGTCCAGTACAAAGGTTGGCGCGGCTGCGCTTTTGGAAGTGCCGCCGCGAGGTGCGGGCGAATCCCTTGCCGTCTGGGAAATTGGCGCAGTTGCCGGGCAGATCGAGATTGAACCCGCCCGATTCCACGCGCAGCGGCTGGGAGACCCACGGCGCCACACTGCCGCCGAAGGCGCAGGCGTTGGAACGGGCGCGGGCAGGCCATCATTATTCCATGCCGGCATGGGAAATTTCAGGTATCTGAACCCCTAACGAAATCCACAGGGCGCCGCCACACGCCACCGACGCTTCCTCTTGCCGCTCTTGCTGCTTGACGATAGGCGCTCGTTCGCAACCGCAATCGTTTGGAGCCAAGCCGCATGTCCGACCTCGAAACCGCAATCGAATCTGCCTGGGAAGCTCGGGATTCCGTCACGCCGGCGAGCAACGATGTGCGCAAGATCGTCGATGAAGCCCTGGCTTTGCTCGATTCGGGCAAGGCGCGCGTGGCCGAGCCGGACGGGGCCGGGGACTGGAAAGTCAATCAGTGGCTCAAGAAGGCCGTGCTGCTCTCGTTCCGGCTGAACGACAATGGCGTTATGGACTATGGCGCGGCTGGCGCACCGGCCTTCGATAAAGTTCCGCTCAAATTTGCCGGCTGGGGCGACAACCGCTTCCGCGAGGCAGGCATTCGCGTGGTGCCCGGCGCGGTCGTGCGCCACAGCGCCTTTATCTCCAAGGGCGTCGTGCTGATGCCGAGTTTCGTCAATCTCGGCGCCTGGGTCGGCGAAGGCACAATGATCGATACCTGGGCCACGGTCGGCTCCTGCGCCCAGATCGGCAAGGGCGTGCACATTTCGGGCGGGGCCGGGATCGGCGGGGTGCTCGAGCCGTTGCAGGCCAATCCGGTGGTGATCGAGGACAATTGCTTCGTCGGTGCGCGCTCCGAAGTGGCCGAAGGCGTGATCGTCGGCGAGGGGTCGGTGCTGTCGATGGGCGTGTTCATCGGCGCTTCGACCAAGATCGTCGATCGCGCGACCGGCCAGGTGCACATGGGCCGCGTACCGCCCTATTCGGTGGTGGTTCCCGGCTCGCTCCCCGGAAAGCCGCTGCCCGACGGCGCGCCGGGCCCGTCGCTCTATTGCGCGGTAATCGTCAAGACTGTCGACGCCCAGACCCGCTCGAAGACCGGGATCAACGAACTGTTGCGCGATTGAGCCAGGAGGCCGCCGTGCTGGGGCCGATGATCGATCAATTCGCGATTTCCGCGCTTATGCTGATTGCATGCGTGGTGTTTCACGGACTTGGACTTGCCGGGCTCAACCAGGCGATGCGCGGCGAGGCGGCGGTCGAACGGCTGCGGCATATCGACCCGCTCTCGCCGCGCGGGGCCCTGTTCACGCTCGGGGTCGTTCTCGCGATTTTCGCCCTGCATGGGGTGGAAATCTGGGCTTTCGCGTTTCTCTACCTCGGTCTCGGGGCCGTGCCGACGCTGGAAAACGCCTTGTACTTCTCGACCATCAGTTATTCGACGGTCGGCTATAACGACACGCACATCATGGATCAGTGGCGGCTGACGGGCGCCTTCGAAAGCATCATCGGCGTTGTCATGCTTGGCTGGTCGACCGCCTTCTTCTTCCGCATGCTCGGCCGCATCGATGCGCACTAGAAAGTGGTCGGGCTCTCGATCGGCGGATCGTTCCTGTGTGCCAGGGCATAGGCCTCCGCCGCGCGCATGACGCGCAGCATGTTGCGGCTGGACAGTTTTTCCAGGTCGGCCTGCGAATAACCGCGCCTGGCTAGCTCGGCGAACAGCGCCGGATAGTCGGCAACGCTGGCAAGGCCCTCGATGCCGCCGCCGCCATCGAAATCGGCGCCAATGCCGGCATGGTCGATGCCGATCCGCTTGACCAAGTGATCGATATGATCGGCCAATTGCGCTAGTGTCGCTTTCGGGGCGGGGTGTGCCTCTTCCCAGGCATCCAGAGCCGGTTTCACTCTGCCGGGATATCCGGTGTGGAGGATTTTCAGTCGCGCTTCCTCTCCGGCGCGCAGGGCGCGCCACTGGCGCAAATCCTCACCGACGAAATAGTCGACCGCAGTGACCATGACGATCCCGCCGTTGCCCTTCAGCCGGTCGAGCACTGCATCGGGCACATTGCGCGGATGCCCGTCGACTGCACGCGCACTGGAATGGCTGAAAATCACTGGCGCCTTCGCCACGTCCAACGCGTCCATCATCGTGCCTTCCGAGGCATGGCTGAGATCGATCAGCATGCCGATCCGCTGCATCTCGCGCACCACGTCCTTGCCGAAGGGAGAAAGGCCTTCGTTCTTCGGGTCGTCGTTCGATGAATCGGCCCAGCCGATCGTCTTGTAATGCACCAGCGTCAGATAGCGCGCGCCGAGCGCATGCATCTGCCGCAGGACTCCGAGCGACGAGCCGATCGAGCCGCCGCCTTCCATGCCGATTAGCGAAGCGACCTTGCCTTTTCGCATGGCGGCCTCGACCTCGTCGGCGCTGGTCGCGAGCTGCATCTGGTCCGGATAGCGCGCCACCAGCCGTTTGACAGTGTCGATCTGTTCCAGCGTCGCCTGCACCGCCTGCGGTTCGGGCAGACGGAAATCGACGTAGACCGACCAGAACTGCGCGCCGACGTGCCCGGCGCGTAGCCGCGCGAGGTCGGTCTGCATGGCGGGCAAGGACTTTGCCGCATCGCCGGTCTTGCTGGTATCGGCAAAATCGAAGCCATCCAGCATATCCTTGCGCCGGTCGCGCAGCTGCTCGGCCACATCGTTGTGCCCATCCCAGACCGGCGCGGCGCGCAGCGCGGCTTCGGCCACCTGTTCGGGCGACCGGGCCGGCGCAGCGGCGATCAGCAAGGCCGATCCGGCGAGCAACAACATCTTGCGCATTACGATACCCCATGGTTTGCGATGCCGGTTCTGGCAGACTATCGCTGCAATGGCGACGCGCAAGATGGACACATTCGACTATATCATCGTTGGCGGGGGCAGCGCGGGCTGCGTGCTGGCCAATCGCCTGAGCGCCGATCCGCGCAACCGGGTGCTGCTGCTCGAGGCCGGGGGCAGCGACAATTACATCTGGGTGAAAGTCCCGGTCGGTTATCTCTATTGCATTGGCAATCCGCGCACCGACTGGATGTATGAGACCCAGGCCGAGGCGGGGCTCAATGGCCGCAAGCTGAAGTATCCGCGCGGGCGGGTAATTGGCGGCTGCTCCTCGATCAACGGCATGATCTACATGCGCGGGCAGGCGGCGGACTACGACGGCTGGCGGCAGCAGGGCTGCACAGGCTGGGGCTGGGACGATGTGCTGCCCTATTTCATCCGGGCGGAGGGCCACCATGCCGGCGCCGGGCCGTTCCATGGCGCGGATGGCGAAATCCGCGTGGAAAAGCAGCGGTTGCGTTGGGAGATACTGGAAGCGTTTCAGCGTGCGGCGGAGCAATGGGGCGTGGCGCCTGTCGCGGACTTCAATACGGGCGACAATGCCGGTTCGAGCCTGTTCGACGTCACCCAGCGCAAGGGCTGGCGATGGAGCGCGGCGGACGCTTTCCTGAAGCCGGTGCGCAGCAGGGCCAATCTCAAGGTTGTCACCGGGGCGCTGACCGATCGTGTGCTGTTCGATGGCAATCGTGCGACAGGCGTGATCTATCGCCTGGGCAGTGAAGAGCGCAAGGCGCTTGCCAGCGGCGAGGTACTGCTGGCGGCAGGTTCCATCGGATCGCCGGCGATCCTCGAACGCTCGGGCATCGGCGATGCGCAACGGCTCACCGGGCTGGGCATCGAACCGCGCATAGAGCGGCCCGAAGTCGGCGGCAATCTGCAGGATCACCTGCAATTGCGCTGCGCCTTCAAAGTCGAGGGCGTCTCCACACTCAACCGGCGGGCGGCCTCCCTGTTCGGCAAGGCGCTGATCGGGCTGGAATATGTCGCCCGGCGCACCGGACCGATGGCCATGGCGCCCAGCCAGCTCGGCATGTTCGTCAAGAGCGACCGGCATCTGGCGACGGCCGATCTCGAATACCATGTCCAACCGCTCAGCCTTGCTGCCTTCGGCGGCGAGCTCGATCCCTTTCCGGCCTTCACGGCCAGCGTCTGCCACTTGCGGCCCGAAAGCCGGGGGCGTACTTCGATTGTCAGCGCCGATCCGGCCGCGGCCCCGGCGATCCGCCCGAATTACCTCGCAACCGAAGGGGACCGCCGCACTGCGGCTAGGGCGATCCGCATCACCCGCGAGATCGCCGCCCAGCGCGCGCTGGCCCGCTACCGGCCCGAGGAAGTGCGCCCCGGCCCCGATCTGCGCAGCGAGGAGGACCTGCAACGCGCAGCGGGCGAGGTGGGCACGACGATCTTCCACCCGGTGGGCACTGCCGCCATGGGCAGCGTGGTCGATGCCCGGCTGCGGGTAATGGGGGCGGAGCGCTTGCGCGTCATCGATGCTTCGGTCATGCCGCGCATCACATCGGGCAATACCAATGCGCCGGTGATGATGATCGCCGAAAAGGGCGCGGAAATGATCCTGGAGGACAGATGACCGGGCAACGCATGTATCCGCCGTCGCTGCTGCTCTTTGCGCTGTTCTATGGCGGCATGGTGACGCTGGCGGGCGTTCTGGGGGCGAAGCAGGTCGCGCTGGGGCCGCTGGCGGTGGAAGCGGGCATCTTTCCCTTTCTGACGCTGATCGGCATCGGCAGCGGCATTGCCGAGCTGCATGGCAAGGCGACGGCTGACCGGCTGGTGCGGTTCGGTTTCGTGCCGCTCATTGCCGCGATTCTGCTTAGCCTGTTTGTGTTGGCCCTGCCTACCGATCCGGGCATGTACGAGCCGGCCAAGGCGGCCTTCCCGATTATTCTGGGCCAGAGCTGGCGGATGATGCTGGCCGGCGTGATTGCCTATGGTGTTTCGTCGACGCTGAATATCTGGATTTTCGACCGGCTTCGCGGCGCCAGCGGCAATGCGCCCTTGCGCGGCTTCGTCGCATCCGCCGCCTCGCAAGTGGTCGATACGCTGATCTTCATTTCGGTTTCGTTCTATGGCGTGCGCCCGATCTGGGAGCTGATGGCCGGGCAGATGTTGAGCAAGGTGATCTTGTCGGCCGTACTGGTCCCGGTCATCGTCTGGGCCGTCGTCACCGTCGGCAGGCGGCTGGACGCGGCGGCGCAGCAGGCCTAAAGGCGCGGGCCATGTCCGAACCGCACGATCCCGCACTGCTGGCCAAGGCCGAAACTCTCGTCGAGGCGCTGCCCTATCTGCAGCGCTATGCCGGGCGCACTTTCGTCGTCAAATATGGCGGCCATGCCATGGGCGATCCCGAACTGGCGCACGACTTCGCCCAGGACGTGGTGCTGCTGAAGGCCGTGGGCATAAACCCGGTGGTGGTCCACGGCGGCGGACCGCAGATCGGCAATATGCTCAAGAAGCTTGGCGTCGAATCGCGCTTTGTCGATGGCCTGCGGGTGACCGACCGGCAAACCGCGCAAGTCGCCGAAATGGTGCTGTCGGGTGCGATCAACAAGGAACTGGTCGGCTGGATTGCGGGTGCGGGCGGCAAGGCTATCGGCATTTCCGGCAAGGACGGCGGGCTGGTTACCGCCAGCAAGGTCACTCGCACTGCCAAGGATCCCGACAGCCAGATCGAACAGGCGGTGGACCTCGGTTTCGTCGGCGAGCCCGAGACTGTCGACACCACGGTAATCGAAACCATTGTCGCCTCGGGCATGATCCCGGTGATCGCCCCGATCGCCCCGGGTGCGGACGGCGAGACCTACAACATCAACGCCGATACCATGGCCGGCGCAATTGCCGCCGCGCTGGGCGCGGCGCGGCTGTTCCTGCTGACCGACGTTTCGGGCGTGCTCGACAAAGGGGGCAATCTGCTCACCGACCTCACGCCCGCAAACATTGCCGCACTTCAGGCCGATGGCACCATTTCAGGTGGCATGATCCCCAAGCTGGAAACTTGCGTCCATGCGGTGGAGGCGGGCTGCGAGGCGGCGGTGGTGCTCGATGGCCGGGTGCCACATGCCATGCTGCTTGAGGTGTTCACCTCGAAGGGTGCGGGAACGCTGATCCGGGCGGGATAGGCTGAATTGTTGACAAAGCTGCACAAGTTCCGCTCGTCCTGAGCCTGTCGAAGGACGCTGGCGCAACCGTCGTGCAAACACCCTTCGACAGGCTCAGGGTGAGCGGAGTAGGGACAAAGACTAACCCTTCCCCTTCAGCTCCTCCACCGCCCGCCAGGCCTGGTCTATCGCGGTGTGGGTATAGGCATCCCACCCCGCATCCGAATTGGCGAAGGCCACGTTGCCCTGCCGCTTGTGCGCCAGTTCCCTGGGGAACACATCGTAATCCGCATCGAACAGCGCGGTCGGATAATAGGCATAGCCGTGCGACCAGCGGTTGACGGTGATCGCCAGGATATCCTTTTCCGCATCGAAGCCGCCGGGGCCCAGCATCCGGGTCAGCTCTTCGCGCGCCGCATTCTCGAAGTCCGCGAAGGGCATCTCGAACAGCTTCATCCGCGCCGCGCGGTATTTGTCCGCCAGCCCCGGACCCGCTTCGGGCACGGTCGGCACATGCACCAGATGCGCGACAATCGGTTGTGTTGGATCGGGCGAGAACTGATAGCCGCCCATGCTCACTGGGTAATCGAGCTTGAGCAACGAATAGAATCCGGAAGGGTTGGTGATCGAGTGGACCTTGAGCCTGTCCCACGCTTCCCAGTTGCGCAGCAAGACATTGGTATAGGTCAGCGGTCCTTTGACATTGCGGCGCATGGCGCCTGCCTGGTCCTGCGCCAGGCCTTGCAGGACATAGGGCGTCATCATCATGTAGCAGGCCATGATGCATTGCTTGGCCTGCACCCGCATGGTCCGGCCGTCCTTGACATAGCCAATGTCGATCATGCCGTCGGGATACTGTTCGACGCGCACCACGGTCGCGTTCTGGCGGATGCGGACCTTGTTTTGCGGGCTGTCGAGCTTGCCGTAATCGAACCTTGCGAGAACGATGTCATCCATGGTCTCGCCGGGCGCTATGCCGGGGATCAGCTTTCGCACCAGCAACCGCGCGATCGAGGCATTCCCGTCCGGGAAATGGTGAATGTATGGCTCGCCCACTTCCGCTTCGGCCGCCGCGCCGCGCTCCAGCCTGAGGCCCTGGAAACCAGGGTAATTGGTCTCGAAGGCATCTTTGGCCGAAACTCCGTCGATGCTGGTGGCGAAGAAATCGCAGGTGTTGTTCTGGAAACAGGCGATGACTTCGGGCGCCACTTTCCACTTATCGCGCAGGAAGTCGCGGTAGCTCATGTGGGCAATGGCCTTTTCGACCTCGCTCTGGCGCTTGCCCGGCCAGAAATTTCGATTTTCGGTGAACAGCGCGACCAGTTGCGCCCTGGCTTCGGGCTTCAGCGGGTAGTCGGCGAGAAAAGCCCGCAAGGCCCGCGCATTGAGCCGTTTTTCGTCAAGGTCCTCGGCCACCCCCAGGAACGGACTGCCCGTCACCAGCTTGTCTTCGCCGAAAGCTTCCTTCTTGAAGAACACGGCGCGGCTCATACCGCGACCGGCATAGTGATCGCGGTCGAAGGCGGTATCGAAGCGGGCGATGTCCACGCCCAGCTCCTTGATCAGCCCCATCGCCGTCTCGCTGTAGAGACTTTTGGGCGATTGCAGGCTCTCGGTGCCGCCATAGCCGATCAACAGCTTGCCCTGGGTGTCGAACTCGTTGCGCTTGGCGTGGCCGCCGAAATCGTCATGGCTGTCGATCAGCAGGATGCTGGCTTCCGGATGCTTCTTGCGGTGAAAATAGGCGGCGGCCAGTCCGCTGATCCCCGAACCGACAATGACGAGACC
>JBFWSE010000105.1:0-12190 GCA_050248535.1 Novosphingobium sp. | reverse complement strand
ACCCGGATCATCTGCTCGACCAGATCGACCCCGGTGATCGCCTCGGTCACCGGATGCTCGTCCTGCTGGCGGGTGTTCATTTCGAGGAAGTAAAAGCTCTCGCCGCTGGGGTCCGCGCCCGAGACGATCAGCTCGACCGTGCCGGCGCTGTAATAGCCCACGGCCCTGGCCAGCGCGACGCACTGCTCACCCATGGCCTTGCGCATCTTGGGGGTGACGAAAGGCGAAGGCGCTTCCTCGACCACTTTCTGGTGGCGGCGCTGGATCGAGCATTCGCGCTCGTTGAGGTAGAGGATGTTGCCGTGCTTGTCGCCGAGCACCTGAATTTCGATGTGGCGCGGATTGAGGATGAATTTCTCGATGAAGACGCGGTCATCGCCGAAGGAATTCAGCCCCTCGCGCTTCACGGCCTCAAAGCCCTCGCGCACGTCCTTCTCGTCATAGGCCAGCCGCATGCCCTTGCCTCCGCCGCCGGCGCTGGCCTTCATCATCACCGGATAGCCGATCTCGGCCGAGATGCGCACCGCATGCTCGGTATCCTCGATCTCGCCGACGAAGCCGGGCACGACATTGACGCCGGCTTCCTTGGCCAGTTTCTTCGATTCGATCTTGTCGCCCATGGCGGCGATGGCGTTCACCGGCGGGCCGATGAACTCGATCCCTTCCTTCGCCAGCGCTTCAGCGAACGAGGTCCGCTCGGAGAGGAAGCCATAACCCGGGTGAACGGCTTCCGCGCCAGTCTGTTTGCAAGCCGCGATGATCTTGTCGGCGATCAGGTAGCTTTCACTGGCCGGCGACGGACCGATATGCACCGCCTCGTCCGCCATCCGCACAAACGGCGCGCGCGCATCGGCATCCGAGTAGACCGCGACGGTCTCGATACCCATGCGGCGGGCCGTCTTAATAACCCGGCAGGCAATTTCGCCGCGATTGGCGATGAGGATTTTCTTGAACATCAGTTCCCGTCTTCCACCATAGATTTCAACTGCTTCGTCCGCTCGCGCGTCATGCGCGACATGCACAAGGCATGCAGCATCGGGGCACCGCTACCGCCGCGCATGTCGAAACTTTCGAGCAGGCATTGCTTGTCGCGCCAGGCCAGCCAAGCGCGCTGGCCGGCGAGAAGGGTGTCGTACCAGCCGGGTTCCTTGTCGTAAGTCCGGTCCAGGTCCCGGTCCCCGGCCTTCATGGCATCGGCAACGACTTTCCACTCCCGGTTCATCTCCGCATCGACGCCCTGGTAGACCTCATTCAGGCACATGTTCATCGGCTGCTGCGGCAAATCGCCGCAATCGCTCTCGACTTGCGGCGCGGCGGCCATCAGGAGGAGGGCGGCGATCACTCCGCCGCTTCCAGCTCGCTGCCCACCGGCGGCATGTTGTGCCCGAGCAACCGCAGCATGTCCGCCGCGCACTCCACCACGTTCGAGCCCGGGCCATAGATGCCCTGCACCCCCGCATTCTTGAGGAAATCGTAATCCTGCGGCGGGATGACGCCACCCGCGACGACCTTGATATCGGGCCGCCCGGCTTCCTTGAGGTGCCGGATCAGCTCGGGGATCAGCGTCTTGTGCCCTGCTGCGAGCGAACTCGCGCCGACAGCATCGACGCCTTGCTCCAGCGCCAGTGCGCAGGCCTCTTCAGGCGTCTGGAACAGCGGCCCGCTGGTCACGTCAAAACCCATGTCGGTGAAGGCCGAGGCGATGACGTTGGCCCCGCGATCGTGGCCGTCCTGGCCCATCTTGGCCACCAGCAGCCGGGGCTTGCGGCCAAGGCGGCGGGTGACGGCCTCGACGCCCTCGATCACCTGGGCATAGCGGCTGTCGGCGGCATAGGCCGGGCCATAGACTCCGGTCACCGGCACCGGCTGCGTGCCATAGCGGCCGAAAGCAGCCTCCATCGCATCCGAAATCTCGCCCAGCGATGCGCGATGACGCGCGGCCTCGACCGCCAGCTCGAGCAGGTTTCCGCCCGCCTTGGCGCCTTCGGTCAGCGCGGTCAGCGCGGTGCGGCAAGCTGCCTCGTCGCGGGTGCTGCGCATTGTCTGCAACCGCGCGATCTGCGCCTCACGCACCGCGTGGTTATCGACTTCCAGCGTGTCGAGGTGGTCCTCACTTGCCAGGCGATATTTGTTGACGCCGACGATGGTGTCCTCGCCCTTGTCGATGCGGGCCTGCTTGGCGGCGGCGGCCTGTTCGATGCGGCTCTTGGGCATGCCAGTGGCGACGGCCTTGGTCATGCCGCCCAGCCCATCGACTTCCTCGATCAGCTTCCAGGCGCCTTCTACCAGTTCCTCGGTCAGCGCCTCGATATAGTAGGAGCCGCCCAGCGGATCGACGACTTTGGTGATACCGCTCTCTTCCGCCAGCACGATCTGCGTGTTGCGGGCGATGCGGGCGGAGAAATCGGTCGGCAAGGCAATGGCCTCGTCGAGCGCATTGGTGTGCAGCGACTGGGTGCCGCCCAGCACCGCCGCCATGGCTTCCACCGTAGTGCGGATAACGTTGTTGTAAGGGTCCTGCTCCTGCAGCGAGACGCCCGAGGTCTGGCAGTGAGTGCGCAGCATCTTGCTGCGCTCGCTCTTGGCGCCCAGGCCATCCATCACCCGGTGCCACAAGGTGCGCGCGGCGCGCAGCTTGGCGACTTCCATGAAGAAGTTCATGCCGATGCCGAAGAAGAAGCTCAGCCGCCCGGCGAAGGCGTCGATATCGAGTCCGGCGGCCATGGCGCGCACGACATATTCCTTGCCGTCGGCGATAGTGAAGGCAAGCTCCTGCACCGCGGTCGCCCCCGCCTCGTGCATGTGATAGCCCGAGATCGAAATGCTGTTGAATTTCGGCATTTTTTCGGAGGTGTAGGCGATGATGTCCGAGACAATCCGCATCGAGGGTTCGGGCGGATAGATATAGGTGTTGCGGACCATGAACTCCTTCAGAATGTCGTTCTGAATGGTCCCGTCGAGCTGCTCGGTGGCAACTCCCTGTTCCTGACCCGCGACAATGAAGAAGGCCATGATCGGGATCACCGCGCCGTTCATTGTCATCGAAACCGACATCTGATCGAGCGGAATGCCGTCGAACAGGATCTTCATGTCCTCGACAGAATCGATCGCCACGCCCGCCTTGCCGACATCGCCCAGAACGCGCGGGTGGTCGCTGTCATATCCGCGGTGGGTGGCCAGGTCGAAAGCGACCGAAAGACCCTTCTGCCCGGCGGCAAGGTTGCGGCGATAGAAGGCGTTCGATTCCTCGGCGGTGGAGAAGCCGGCATATTGCCGGATGGTCCAGGGGCGGCCCGCATACATGCTGGCGCGCACGCCGCGGGTGAAGGGGGCAAAGCCCGGCAGGCCCGGATCGCCGGCATCCTCGGCCGTATAGAGCGGCTTGATGGCAAAGCCTTCCGGCGTGTTCCAGGTGAGGTCCTTGCCTTTGACTTCCTTGGTCGCCGCTGCCTGCCAGTCTTCGATCTTTGCCATAATTCCTACCTCTAGCTCCTCCCCCCTCGCGGGGGAGGATACGGAGACTTGCCAGCTTGCTGGCTAGTCGGAGTTGGAGAGGGGGCTTCCCCTCTCCCTGGCGCTTCGCGCCTGTCCCTCCCCCGCAAGGGAGGAGGGGCTTGAAACTAGTGCGCCCCCTTCGGCGTCTCCATGATCTCGGTCAGCTGCCCGCCCATGTCCTTGGGGTGGACAAAGAAAATCAGCGTGCCATGCGCGCCGATGCGGGGTTCGCCCAGCACCCGCTTGCCGAGGCTTTCGAACCATGCCTTGGCTTCGTGGATGTCCGGCACTTCGTAGCAAATGTGGTGCTGCCCCCCCAAGGGGTTCTTCTCCAGCCACTTGCCTACAGCGCTGTCGGGCGATGTCGGCTGGAGCAGTTCGACCTGCGTCCCCGCCGTACCGCCCTCACCCGGCGTATTGACGAAGCATACGCGCACTTGCTGGCTTTCCAGCACAAAGGGCTCGGTAATGTCCGTCGCGCCCATGACGTCGCGATAAAACTGGATCGAGGCGTCGAGATCCGGAGTGGCGACGCCGATGTGGTTCATCCGGCCCAGTTTCATTCCGCGGCTTCCCTTAGCTCTAGATCCTGGCAGAAATCGGCATTCTCGATGATCATGGCAATGCCCTGCCCGCCGCCGATGCACATGGTCATCAGCGCATAACGGCCACCAGTACGCTTGAGCTCGTAGGCGGCCTTGACCGTCAGGATCGTGCCCGTCGCCCCGACCGGGTGGCCGAGCGAAATGCCCGAGCCGTTGGGATTGAGCTTGTCGCGGTCGAAACCCAGTTCCTTGGCGACGGCGAGCGCCTGGGCGGCAAAGGCCTCGTTGGCCTCGATCACGTCCATGTCGTCGAGCGTCAGCCCGGCGCGCTGCAGCGCGATGGGCACTGCCTTGACCGGACCCACGCCCATGTAGAGCGGTTCGACCCCGGCATGCGCCCAGGAAACGATCCGCGCCAAGGGCTTGAGCCCGCGCTTCTCGACTTCGGTCGCGGTCGCCAGCACCACCGCAGCGGCGCCATCGTTGATGCCCGAGCTGTTGGCCGCCGTCACCGACCCATCTTCCTTGAACATCGGCTTGAGGTGCGAAACCGTCGCCATCGTGGTGTCGGCGCGGACGTGCTCGTCCGTATCGAATACCACAGTGCCCTTGCGGGTCTTGATCTCGATGGGAAGGATCTGCTCCTTGAAGCGGCCCTCGGCAATGGCGCGCGCGGCGCGCAAGTGGCCATCGACGGCCAGCTGGTCCTGCTCCTGACGAGTAACCTGGTGTCGCTCGGCGACATTTTCGGCAGTGATCGCCATGTGCACTTCGTGGATCGGATCGTGCAGGCCTTCGACCAGCGCGTCGAGCAATACCGAATTGCCCAGCCGCTTGCCCCAGCGCGCCTCGAGATCGTGATAGGGCACGTTTGACATGCTTTCGGCTCCGCCAGCGACGCAGATGCCCGCTTCGCCCAGCTTCATCATCTGCGCGCACGAAACGATCGACTGCACGCCCGAGCCGCACAGGCGATTGAGCGTGAGTGCGGGCACTTCGACGGGAATGTCGGCCTTCAACGCCGCGACGCGGCCCATGAACTGGTCCTTGGGGCCAGTCTGCATGACCTGGCCCATCACCACGTGCTCCACGTCCTTGGGCTCCAGCCCGGCGCGCTTGAGCGCCTCGCCGATCACCATGGCGCCCAGCTCGGCGGGACGGAACGGCTTGAGGCTGCCGCCAAAATCGCCGATCGCGGTGCGCACGGCGGAAACGATGTAGATATCTTCGGTGTTGGTCATGACAGGTCCTTGGAACGGCCCGGGTGCATTCCTGCGAGTGCCACCCGGACAAATTCGTTAGAGAGGTATATTATCGTGCTTCTTCCACGGATTTTCGAGGCTCTTGTTCCGTAATTTTCGCAAGCCCAGCGCAATCCGCCGCCGGGTCGAATGCGGATAGATCACCTCGTCGATGAAGCCCTTGCCCGCCGCCACGAAAGGATTGGCAAACCGGTCTTCGTATTCGCTAACCTTCGCCGCGCTCTCTTCCGCCGAGAGACCGCGGAAGATGATCTCCACCGCGCCCTTGGCGCCCATCACCGCGATTTCGGCGGTCGGCCAGGCGTAGTTGAGGTCGCCGCGTAGATGCTTGGAGGCCATGACGTCATAGGCGCCGCCATAGGCCTTGCGGGTAATCACGGTGATCTTGGGAACGGTCGCTTCGGCATAGGCGAAGAGCAACTTGGCGCCGTGCTTGATAATGCCGTTGTGCTCCTGGCTGGTGCCGGGGAGGAAGCCGGGGACATCGACAAAGGTGAGGATCGGAATGTTGAAGGCATCGCAGAAGCGCACGAAGCGCGCGGCCTTCTTGGAGCTGTTGATGTCGAGCACGCCCGCCAGCGCCATCGGCTGGTTGGCGACCACGCCCACGGTGCGGCCCTCGATCCGGCCAAAGCCGCAGACGATATTGGCCGCATGGGCGGGCTGGATTTCGAAGAATTCCGCCTCGTCGACGACTTTGCGGATTACTTCGTGCATGTCGTAGGGCTGGTTGGCATTGGCCGGGATCAGCGTATCGAGGCTGTCCTCGCGGCGGTCCCAGGGGTCGGCCGAAGGGCGCTCGGGAACATCTTCCTTGTTCGACAGCGGCAGGAAATCGAAAAATTCCCTCGCGGTCAGCAGCGCCTCGATGTCGTTTTCGAGCGCCAGGTCTGCGACCGAGGTCTTGGTTGTGTGGGTGACCGCACCCCCTAATTCCTCCTGCGTGACGATCTCGTTGGTCACGGTCTTGACCACGTCGGGCCCGGTGACGAACATGTAGGAGCTGTCTTTCACCATGAAGATGAAGTCCGTCATCGCCGGCGAATAGACTGCACCGCCGGCGCATGGCCCCATGATCATGCTGAGCTGCGGAATCACACCCGAGGCATTGACATTACGCTGAAAGATCTCCGCGTAACCACCTAGACTTGCTACGCCTTCCTGAATACGCGCGCCGCCCGAATCGTTGAGCCCGATGACTGGCGCACCGACTTTCATCGCCGTGTCCATGATCTTGCAGATCTTCATCGCATGGCGTTCGGAAACCGCGCCGCCGAACACCGTGAAGTCCTGGGCATAGACGAAGACCAGCCGGCCATTGATCGTGCCGCTGCCAGTGACCACGCCGTCGCCAGGGATCACTGTGTCGGGCATGCCGAAGTCGACGCAATTGTGCTCAACGTAAGCATCGACTTCCTCGAAGCTGTTTTCGTCCAGCAGAATATCCAGCCGTTCGCGCGCGGTGAGCTTGCCTGTGGCGTGCTGCGCATCGATGCGCTTCTGCCCGCCCCCCAGCTTGGCGCCTTCGCGGCGGCGTTCCATTTCGGCAATATTGGCAGACATGCGGGCAGTTTCCCTGTTGCAAGTGCGAACGCGACTAGGCGCGGGAGGACACAAAGGCAATATCGTTTAACCGGGCGATTAAACAACTTCCCCGGCAAGAACCGGGTCAACGCATCAGCACAAGCTCTTCCGCCATGCTCGGATGCAAGGCCATGGTATCGTCGAACTGCGCCTTGGTCAGACCTGCCTTGACGGCAATCGCCGCGGCCTGAAGGATTTCGGGCGCTTCGGGACCGATCATGTGCACGCCCAGTACCCGGTCGGTCTGTACATCCACGATCAATTTGTAGTGACCACGCTCGGCCCTTTCGGAGAACATGTTCTTCATCGGGCGGAAATCGGAGGTGAAGACGCGAATTTCTCCACACTGCGCGCGCGCCTGCGCTTCGGTCAGCCCGACGCCCGCCAGCGGCGGCTGCGAGAAGACGGCGCTGGGGATATTGCCATAGTCGATGGTGCGCGGTGCATTGCCGAAGACCGTGTCGGCAAAGGCATGCCCTTCGCGGATAGCGACAGGCGTAAGCTGCACCCGGTCGGTAACGTCGCCCACGGCATAGATGCTGGGACAGCGCGTGCGGTTGTATTCGTCGACCGGCACTTCGCCGTTTGCGCCCAGTTCGATGCCCGCGTTTTCCAGCCCCAGACCGGAGGTATTGGGCCGCCGCCCGGTGGCGACCAGCACCGCGTCCACTTCGACCGGATCATGGCTCCGTGTTGTGACGTTCAATGCCCCTTGTGTGCCTTTGTGCACCTGTTCGATCGGACTGTTGAAACGGTACTCGATCCCCCTTGCCATTGTGATCTGCAACAGCCGGTCGCGCAGGCTCTCGTCGTAGCCGCGCAGGATCTGGTCGCTGCGGTTGACGACCGTAACCTGGCTGCCAAGTGCATTGAAAATACCGGCGAATTCCATTGCGATGTAGCCCGCGCCCTGGATCATCACCCGGCGCGGCAATTCGGGCAGATGGAACACTTCGTTCGACGTGAGGCACAGCTCGTTGCCGGGAAAGTGCGGCATCACTGGCCAGGCGCCGGTGGCAACGAGAATGATCCTGGCGGTCACTTCCCGGCCGCTGGCCAGCCGCACAGAATTGGGGCCCGTAACCACCGCGCGTTCGTGAAAATATTCCACTTTGTTGGTGTCGAGCGTGGTCGTGTAGGCCTTTTCCAGCCTGTCGACATCGCGCGCGACGAAATCGCGCAAAGAGGCCCAATCGAACGACCGCTCGCCGATGGTCCAGCCATAGCCTCCGGCATGACCCAGTTCCTCGGCGAATTGCGAGCCATAGACCAACAGTTTCTTGGGCACACAGCCGCGAATCACGCAAGTCCCGCCAATGCGGAATTCCTCCGCCACAGCCACGCGCGCACCATGCGATGCCGCCACCCGGCTGGCCCGCACCCCGCCTGAACCGGCGCCGATGACGAAGAGGTCGTAGTCGAAGTCTGGCATCTATAGCTCCTATCGCGCCGGGCGATATGGCAATGAAGCGGTTGATAGGCCAGCCGGATCGACTCACCCAGCGCGGAAACCGCGTCCGATTACGCCGAAGGTCGGAATCCCTGAGCCAGCGTGTGGTACAGTTTCCGGTGGCAAACCATCGCGCTGACCTGGTCGGCAATCAAGGCGGCGATAAACAGCGGCAAGATCATCCCTCGGCTTTCGGTCATTTCCATCAGGATGATAACCGCAGTCAGCGGGGCGCGCACCACACCCGTGAAATAGGCGACCATGCCCAGCATGACGATAGGCCCCGCAGGCGAATCCGGCATCAGCAAAGCAATGAGCTGACCAAAGCCCGCTCCAACCGAGAGGGAGGGCGCGAAGATCCCGCCCGGTGCGCCGCTCAAGGTCGTGACGAAAGTGCTCAGCAGCTTGGCCGGTCCAAACAGCAGCGAGGCCTGGTGCCCTTCCAGAAGGCCGCGCGTTGTCTCGTAACCCGTTCCCCAGCTCAGCCCGTCCGTCGAGATGCCAACCACGGCGACCAGGAGCCCGCACCCCCCGGCAAGCAGTGCCGGACGCGACTTGAGCCGGACGTACCACGGGCGCCCCGACTCGCTGGCAGCGATCAGCAGGCGCGAAAACAGCCCGCCGAACAGACCCCCTGCCACTCCGGCCAGTGGCGCCGCGATCAGTGCCGTCTTGAGCTGCAAGCCAGTGTGAATATAGCCGAAATACAGATAGTCGCCGGCAATCGATTTACTGACCAGACCCGAAGTGACCACTGCGAACATGACCAGCACCGCCAGCTTTTGCTCAAAGGCGCTGGCCAGTTCCTCTATGGCAAAGGTGATGCCGGCTAGTGGCGTGTTGAAGGCAGCGGCAACTCCCGCCGCACCGCCGGCGATGATCGCACCGGACCCAATCGGAACACGCAGCCAGCGGTGCACCGTCACCATGATGGCGGCGCTGATTTGCACCGTCGGCCCCTCGCGCCCCACTGAACCGCCGGAAAGCAGCATGGCCAGGGTGCCGAAGCATTTGAACAACCCGACTCTCAGCGACAGCAACGGACCGCCTGCGGCCTTGCCGGGATTGTGACTTGCCGCGATTACCTGCGGTATTCCCGACCCTGCCGTACCGGGGAAAAAGCGGCGAGTCGCCCAGGCCGCCAAGGCAAAAATGGCCGGTGTCACAACCAGCGGCGCATATGTGTAGGCCGTGCTCATCCGCTGGAATGCAAGCTGCGCCAGGTCACTCAGTCGGGCGAAAGCGATTGCCACTAGCCCCAGCAAGACCGCGCCGAACAGCATCGCGACCCGCTGGCGCATTTCGGCGGTATGCGGTTCGACCCATTCAAGGAATGAAACGATTTTCTTAAACTGAGGCCAGGCCATGGCCACCCTATGGGCTTGCGCGCTCGGCTTTGCCAACCCGGTATC
This sequence comes from Novosphingobium sp., assembly GCA_050248535.1. GTDB lineage: Bacteria > Pseudomonadota > Alphaproteobacteria > Sphingomonadales > Sphingomonadaceae > Novosphingobium. The sequence goes on along the minus strand of JBFWSE010000105.1, from coordinate 2,442 downwards.
CACTTGCCGGCCAAATCCCTTCCTCTAATTAGAGGAATTCGATCTTGCCAAAACGTAATCGATAATCGATTTGGCCAAGAATCATTTTCCGGAATGCAAGCCAATGATTTCACGACGTGATGCTATTAAACTGGGCGGCGCGGCTGCCGCCTGTGCCGGATTTGGCCTGGGTGCGGGAGAGGCCCTGGCGGCCGAAAGAATGTGGCCGCTCAACGCCATCCCGCCGGGCGCCCTCAACCCCACCGGCATCAAGGTTCTTTCCAATACTGCCCGGATCGCCGTGCCATCTTATCGTTTCGGCGTAGTCATGCGCAGCGGCATTTCCGCTTCGGGCGGCCAGGGCTCGGTCAAGATGGAGGCAGCCGCCGATCTCGTTGGCTTGGATCTTGCGCAAATGCGCGCCATTGCCGATGCCGCCCACGCGGATTTCATCGAGCGGCTTCGGGCAACCGGTCGGCCGCTGGTGACGGCTGAGGAAATGGCCGGTTCGGCCGGTTACCGCAAACTGGAGACGACGCCGGTTCCTTTCGTCAAGAAACCGTTCGCCGATGCCCGCACTGTCGTCATGGTATCGCCCGACCAGTTGCCTCTGGTGAACCAGCACTCCGATTCCCCGATTACCGACAAGTCTCCCTTCAGCCTCGGCAATTGGCGGGCGATCAACCAGATGTGCGTCGATCTCAACTGCGTCGTCATGATCCCCAGCCTCGTGATCGACTTCGCGCAACTGAGCGGCAGCGGGCACAGCGTCTATGGCGCCAGCGCGCAGGTCGGCATCCAGCCCGGACTGTTCCTCGTCCCGCTGTTTACCCAGCTTACCGCGAACCACGCCAAGATCGCGCTGGCTGGACCAATCGGCAAGATCATCCTCAAGGATCGAGTGTCGATTGGCCAGGCAGGCGAACTGGTAAAAACCTCGAGCGCCAACAATCGCGCCGAAGTGGACTGGTGGAATTCGGTCGGCCGCTGGGATGCCAATGCCTCGCCGCTTTCGAAACCGGGAAGCGCCTATGATTATTCGACGTACCAATACCGGGTCGAACCCGAGATTTTCTCGCAAGCCTGCCTTGACGCCGCCAAGGCGATGAACACGATTTACGCGGGAGCCGCCAGCGAAAACCGCCCGGCCTGATTGCGCTCAGCCGGAAACGATCGAACCGCTTTCCGCGCCAAGCACCCGCACCGCCTCAACAGGCGATAACCGGACCTGCAACCCGCGCTGGCCGCCGTTGATGTACACCAGCGGGTGCGCAAGTACGCTTGCCTCGAAGACCGTGCGGACCGGCCGCAGCTGGCCGAAGGGGCTTACGCCGCCGACCTTGTAGCCGCTCACGCGTTCGGCATCGGGCACCGGCATCATCTGCGCGCTCTTGCCGCCCAGTGCCGCGGCCAGTCGCTTCATCGCCACTTCGCGGTTCGAGGGCAACACGGCACAGGCGGGCTTGCCGTCGACCAGCACCATCAGCGTCTTTAGCACCCGCTCCGGCGCTTCGCCCAGCGCTCCGGCGGCCTGCAGACCGACGCGGTCGGCGCCGGGATCGTAGTCGTAGGTGTGGATCGAATAGGCGACGCCTGCCTTGTCGAGAAATGCGGTAGCCCGCGTGCCCTTGCCCATTCAGCCGGTCAGCCCGGCCGCCTTGAGCAGCGCCTCGGTGCTGGCGTCGAACCTGGCCCCGCCCTTTTCGATGCTGCGCGCGATTTCCTTGCCCAGTTCGACGCCGAACTGGTCGAACGGATTGATCCCCATCAGCACGGCATTGGCGAACGTGCGGTGTTCGTGGAAGGCAATCAGCGCGCCCAGGGTGGCAGGATCGATTTCGTCGCACAGGATCGTCGCCGAAGGCCGGTCGCCGGGATAGGCACGCGCGGGATCGTCGCTGTCGCGCCCGGCCATCAAAGCCGCGCCCTGGGCCAGGCAGTTCAGCAGCAGGTTGCGGTGGTGCGCGGGATCGAGCGCGTCGCCGGGCGCCACCGATGCGATGAAATCGACTGGTACCAGGTTGGTGCCTTGGTGCAGCAGCTGGAATACCGCATGTTGCGCATCGGTTCCCACTCCTCCCCAGGTGATCGGCGCGGTCGGGCCGTCCACAGGTTGGCCGTCGGCCGTAACGCCCTTGCCGTTCGATTCCATCTCAAGCTGCTGGAGATAGCTCGGCAGCAGCCGCAGCCGCTCGTCATAGGCAAAGCAGGCGCGCGTCTGGCAATGGCGCAGCCGGGTATAGAGCTGGTCGGCAAAGGCCGCGCGCAAAGGCAGGTTTTCCGCCACATCGGCATCGAGGAAATGCCGGTCCATCGCCGCCGCGCCATCGAGAAATTCGGCAAAGGCGTGCCAACCCAGGGCCAGCGCCACCGGAAATCCGATCGACGACCACAGCGAATAGCGCCCGCCGACGCTCTCCTGAAACGGCAGCACGCGCGTTTCGTCGACGCCCCATTCCACGG
>JBFWSE010000104.1:0-12398 GCA_050248535.1 Novosphingobium sp. | reverse complement strand
CCATTTCCGCCGGATCGAACAGCGCATCGGCGGCGTGATCAGTGGGTGGTGCAGGTGCTGGAGCGCTTCCAACATCCGTCGCTTCGGGCTGCATTGCTGACATGTCGTGACCACCAGACCCGGACATGTCCATTCCGGGCATATCCGCGGGTTTTTCTGCGGCACTGGGTGCATCCGGCATGGCGTGTCCGGCATGCGGATCACCCGATGGCGCAGCGGGCGCTGTTGGCACTGGTAAAGCCGGCGTGGCCGGTGCCGACTGGTCAGCTGGGGGCTTTGGCGGCATCTCCATTCCGGGCATCGATGCTTGCGCCAGTGCCGGGCTGGCCGTCAGCGAGGCGGGCAAAGCAAGGGCGGCGGCGATGGCCGGAGCGAGGAACCGGGTCATTCACCTGCCTCCTCTTTCCGGACCGTGACGACGCGGAACATGCCTGACATCATATGGAGCAGCATGTGGCAATGGAACGCCCAGTCGCCGAGCGCGTCGGCGGTCAGGTCGAACGAGACTTTCCCGCCGGGAAGCACATTGACGGTGTGTTTGACCGGATGATGGCCGGGATTGCCGGTCACCACTTCGAAGAAGTGGCCGTGGAGGTGAATCGGATGCGGCATCATGGTGTCGTTGATCAGATTGACGCGCACCCGCTCCATTTGCCGGAAGGGGATCGGCTCGGTGTTCTCGCTGAACTTCTGGCCGTCGAAGGACCACATGTAGCGTTCCATGTTGGCGGTCAGATGCAGGTCGATCTCGCGCGACGGGGCACGGGTATCGGGATTGGGGGCAAGCGACTTCAGGTCCCGATAGGTCAAAACCCGGTGGTCGACTTTTTCGAGGCCGGTCGGACGCTCGCCGGTCCGGTCCATCGGCATTGGCGACAAGGTTGCGACCCCCGGCCCCAGCTTGACCTGCGGCGCGACGGACGGATCGCGCATGTTCATCGCGCCGCCGCCCATGGCGGAATGGTCCATGCCGGCCATATCGCCGCTCATGGCTGAGTGGTCCATGCCCGCCATGTCACCGCCGCCCGCCATGTCCATCTCGCCCATGCCCATGTCCTTCATGGTCAGCAGCGGCCGCTCGCGGATCACGGGGATCGGTGCGATCATCCCGAGGCGCGGTGCCAGCGTCGCACGGACCTGGCCCGAGCGGTCGATCGCCTCGGCAATGAAGCCGTAGGCCTGGTCTGCTGTAGGCTGGACAATCACATCGTAGGTTTCGGCGATGGCGATCTGGAACTCGTCGGTCTCGACCGGCTGCACATTCTGCCCGTCGGCTGCGACTACGGTCATCGGCAGTCCCGGGATCCGGATATTGAAATTGGTCATCGCCGAAGCATTGATGATCCGCAGGCGAACGCGCTCGCCTGGAGCGAACAGCCCGGTCCAGTTGGCCCCGCTATCGTGGCCGTTGACAAGAAAGTGGTAGGTCGAACCGGTCACATCCGAAATGTCGGTCGGGTCCATCCGCATCCCGGCCCACATTCGCCGGTCGGCGGCAGACTGGTCCTTCCCTGCGAGGCGGCCCGCCAACGTCTGCTTCTGCATATTGAAGTATCCGCCCTGCGCCTTCAGCTTTCGCAGGATTGTGTGCGGATGCATGAAGCTCCAGTCGGCGAGCAGGATCACATGCTCGCGGTCATAGGCCACCGGATCCGGACCTGCCGGATCGATGACGATCGCACCATAAAGGCCCATGGCTTCCTGCATGCCCGAATGGCTGTGATACCAATAGGTGCCGGACTGCCTGACGGGAAACTGGTAAGTGTAGGTCGCCCCCGGCTTGATCCCCGGAAAGCTGACGCCGGGAACACCGTCCATCTGGAACGGCAGCAGCAAGCCGTGCCAGTGGATCGAACTGTCCTCGTCAAGCGTATTGGTCACCGCGAGGCGGACGTTCTGGCCTTCCTTGAGCCGGATGACGGGGCCTGGGGTCGCACCGTTGATCCCGATGGCATGGCCCTGGCGGCCTCCGATATCGATCATCGCATGGCCAATCGACACGGCAATGTCCTCGCCGGAAACCGTTGCCATCGGCGCGGCAAGTCCTTGCGTTCCGCTGCGGGCCCAGACGGGCAGTGCCGCCGACAACGCAAATCCCCCGCATCCCCAGGCGGCGGAACGGATGAGTGTGCGTCGATCGAGGGAGATTGCTGTCATGGGGGCTACCGGCTGGAGTTGCGGACTGTCACAGGGCCATACGCAGCGCCTGGCCTTACCCCTCAAATCCGATCGCCGAGCTGAGCCTTCAGTTTGCTGCGCGCGCGATAAAGTCTGGTCTCGATGGTCTTCTCGCTGATTGACAGCACTTGCGCAGCCTCGGTCTGGCTCAGGCCGTCGACCGTTCTGAGCACCAGAACTTCGCGCAGCCGCGTGGGCAGCCGTGCAATCTCGGCACTCACTAGCGCCAGTTCGGCCCGGTCGGCGACCTGCACATCGGCGGGAACCGTATCGCCCGCCACATCGAAGGCATCTTCCAGCGGCGCTGCGCGGGTGAAAAAGGCACGGACCCTGCGCCGACGCGCCCAGTCGCGACACTTGTTGAGCGCGATCCGCTTGAGCCAGACCGAAAACGGGCGTTCGCGATCATAGCGCGCAAGAGCTGCAAAGGCCGCGACAAAGGTTTCCTGCGTGATGTCGATCGCCTCGTGCGGGTCACCGATGGTGGCGCGGATCAGGCGGAACACCGGCTCGCGGTGCCGCGCCAGCAACTCGCCGTACGCGTCCTGCCGGCCTCCAAGCGCAAGCGCCGCGAGTTCCGCATCGCTGCCATCGGACAGCGTCAGACTCACCTTGCCTCTGGGGCCGGAATTTCAGGTGACAGCGCCTTGGTCACGGTCCTGTCGAACTTCACAGCCTGATCAGGGTTGAGCACGGCGCGCATGGCAAACAGGTGCTCAAGCGTCTCCTTCTGCATCTCGCCCATCACCATGTGGGTGTGATCGATGGCGGCGGTGACCTCGGGGCCATAGCCATGCTCGGCCTGCATTGCAGCGGCCAGATGGGCGTTCGCCGCGCGCATCTCAAGTTCGAGGGCCTTGCGCCGCGGGGCGAAGCGCTGCTCGATCTCTTCAATTTTGGCCTGCTGCGCGGCATCGAGGTTCAAGTCCTTGTGCAGCAGCGCATGGAGTTCGGTTTCGGACTGCTTTTCAGGTGCCAGCAGCGTCCGTCCGGCATAGGTGCCGCCCATCGCGGCCACGAAGGCGACAAGCGCGATCAGAACCAGTCGCCTGCCCCAGCTCATGGATGGACCGCGAGCAGGGTCGAGGGTGCCAGAGCATCCGCTGAAGCGAATGGCGTCAGGGGCCTTGCCAAGGCCGGATCGCTGTAAGACAGGCTCCCGCCAGCAAGTCCCAATACCAGCGCGAGTCCTCCTGCAGCGCCCATCAGTCCTGGCGTGAAAGCCGCTTCCTGGCGACGCCGCGCGAGGCCAGCCATCACGGCATCGTCGAGCGATGCCAACTCAGGTACTGGCATTTGTCCGAGGCCGGCCAACATGTCATCAAGGCTGCGCATCAAGCTTTCTCCTGCATCGACGCTTATACGCGGCAAACGCGGCTAACCCTCAAGCCTTATCGACAAAGCAAGATTCTTCGACCGTGAGATGTCCCAGTTCGTGAACCGACTTCAGACGTTCGCGGATAGCTGCTGACGTTGGCCGACCCACGAAGCTGACAATGGCTGCGTGAGCCTGCGGCCCCACACGCCAGATATGCAGATCGCTGATCCGGGCATCGCCTGGCCCTTCGACACACTCCCGGACTTCGTCGATCAATCCGGGATGGGCTGTGTCGAGCAATACGGCCGAAGTGTCGCGCACCAAAGTCCATGACCACCGTGCGATTACGACGGCACCAACGATACCCATCATCGGATCAAGCCAGACCCAACCGAGATAACGCCCCGCCAGCAGCGCAATGATCGCCAGGACAGAGGTCAGCGCATCCGCCAGGACATGGATGTAGGCTGCGCGCATATTGTTGTCGTGGCCGTGGCTATGGCCGTGATGATGATCGTGGCCATGCTCGTGACTGTGATCATGGCCTGGACTTCCGGCGAGCAGGAAGGCGCTGACGACATTCACCCCGAGCCCAATTACGGCAACGATGGTGGCCTCGCCAAAGGCGACGGCAACCGGATTGGCAAGCCTGATCGCTGAAGCAACCGCAATACCAAGCGCGATCATGAGCAGAATGAGAGCCGAGGCAAATCCGGCAAGTTCACCAACTTTGCCCGTTCCAAAGCTATAACGCGGATTGGCGCTGTGCTTCTTGGCATAGACATAGGCCGCCGCTGCCACGCCGAGTGCCCCTGCGTGGGTCGCCATATGAAAGCCATCGGCGAGCAGCGCCATCGAGCCCGTCATATAACCCACGATGATTTCGCCGACCATCATGACAGCGGTCAGTGCCACCACCCACCGGGTTCGTCTGGCATTGTCGTCGTGAGCCAACCCCAGAAAGTCATGGGAGTGAGAATAAGGATCCACGTTGAAACCGGGGGGCAAAGTCATTCTCCTATCGGACATAGCGCCGCAGAACGACGGCAAGTTCGTCGGCCCCTTGCGTGCGCTCTTCGGGGGTCAGATCGGGAGCCGCGACGTGGGCGCGAATATGGCTGTCAACCAATTCATCCATGAGTCCGGCAACCGCACCGCGCACTGCCGCGACCAGGTTGAGGGTATCTGCGCAGGGCGCATCGCCGGTGACACTTCGTTCGATCGCGGCGACCTGCCCGGCAATCCTGTGGATGCGGGCAACGATCCTGGCGCTGTCGGATTTGATGTGAGCCATATACCCCCATAGGGTATATTTCAGACAAATCCAGCTTTAGGATGAGGGGCTGCCCCGTTTGCTGCGTATTTGCGATGACACCCTGCAAATGGAGACAATCAATGCGCTTCCCTCGTTTTGCCCTCGCAGTCGCAGCAATGGGCTTCGTTGCCCCGCAAATCGCTGCCGCTCATACCCAGCTCGTTGGGTCGAACCCCGCGGCCAATGCCGCTGTGGCTGCCCCGACCAAGATCGAACTGCGCTTCAATGAGGCCGTGATTGGCGCCACCGCGCGTGCCACGATTGCCATGACCGGGATGCCAGGCATGGCGAGCCATGCTCCGATGGCGATCACCGGCTTCACGGCCAAACTGGGCAAGGATCGCAAGTCGATGACGCTGCTTCTGAGGCGACCGCTGACGGCGGGAACCTATGTGGTGACCTGGACCGCGGCAGGCGCGGACACGCACCGCATGAGCGGCACTTTCAGCTTCACCGTGCGCTAGGGCACATGGACAACCTGCCCGTCATCGTCATCCGGTTCGCGCTGTATGCGGATCTGATGGTGCTGGCGGGCATGGTTGCGTTCTCGCTCTATGCCCTTTCGAGCAAGGAGCGGACGTCGGATCTCTTGGTGCTGACCAGACCCGCAATTGGACTTTCGCTGACAGGTCTCGGTCTGTCCGGTTTCGGCATGGCGGCTCTTGTCGCAGCAATGACGGGATCGAGCGTCTGGGATCTGGATGGCGAGGTCCTGCGCGAAATCATCGGCGAAAGCGCGGTCGGCACTGCCTGGATTGTCCGCATGGCGGCGATGATCATCGCCGTGCTGGCTGCAAGTGCGCTCAATCGCCGTCCTGCGGCGGCGCGCTGGGTGCTGCTGGCGTCGTCTGCGCTCGCGATCGCCACGCTGGTCTGGACCGGGCACGCGGGTGCGACGGAAGGTTGGACAGGAACCGTGCACCAGCTGAGCGATGTCATCCATATGCTGGCAGCCTCGGTCTGGATCGGCGGCCTTGCAGCTTTTTCGTGGATGCTTTTTCGACCTCAAATCGCGCAGACGGAGGAGCAACTTTCAGTGGCGCACCGCGCGCTCGATCGATTTTCGCAGGTCGGCACGCTCGCGGTAGGTCTGATCGTGGCAACCGGCATCATCAATGGCCTTGCCATTGTGGGCTTTCCGCCTTTCGAGCAGTCACCCCTGACAGCCTATGACAAGCTGCTGATGATCAAGCTGCTGCTCTTTGCGGCGATGCTGGCATTGGCCGGGCTCAATCGCTGGCGGCTGACCCCGACCCTCGGCATCGCGATCCGCACTGGTGATACGGCTTCGGCGGTAATCGGTCTCAGACGAAGCTTGCTGGCTGAGGGCGGGGCTGCGCTCGCGATCCTCGCATTGGTTGCCTGGCTCGGGACTTTGGATCCGCTCGGCGTCCCGGGATGAATTGGCGCTTGACCCTGACATGACGTGAAGGTTCATGAAGCGGCGACCGAAGGAACATATGACATGGCCGAGTCGCATCAAGATCATACGCATGGTGCAAGCCCCGCGGCGCCAACTCAGGGAACTCTCATCGACCCCGTCTGCGGAATGAGCGTCGATCCTGCGACCACGCCGCATGTCGCTACCCATGCCGGCGTGCATCACTACTTCTGCAGCGCGGGCTGTCTCGCCAAGTTCAACGCCGATCCGGCTCGTTATATGAGCGACGCACCACGGGCTGTGGACCCAGCGCCCGAAGGCGCGATCTGGACCTGCCCGATGCATCCTGAGGTCCAACGCCCAGGACCGGGCAGCTGCCCGATCTGCGGCATGGCGCTCGAGCCGATGACCCCGACGCTGAGCGATGGCCCCAGCCCCGAATTCGCCGACATGAAGCGGCGCTTCATGATTGGGCTGGTCCTGACCCTGCCCGTTGTCGCGCTCGAAATGGGCGGGCATATCCTGGGGCTAAACCGATTGGTCGGCCAGCAGATGTCGAATTGGCTGCAAATGGTGCTTGCGACGCCGGTCGTGCTCTGGGCGGGCTGGCCATTTTTCGAACGCGGCTGGGCCTCGGTGAAGAGCCGCCAACTCAACATGTTCACCCTGATTGCCATGGGAACGGGCGTTGCCTGGGTTTACAGCATGGTGGCCGCGCTCCTGCCGGGAGTATTCCCGATGGCGTTCCGGACCGCACATGGCGCGGTTCCGACCTATTTCGAGGCGGCGGCGGTGATCACGGTGCTGGTCCTGCTCGGGCAACTGCTCGAACTGCGCGCCCGCGAGACGACCAGCGGGGCGATCCGGGCCTTGCTCGATCTCTCGCCCAAGCTCGCCCGCCGGGTTCGTGCCGACGGATCGGATGAGGAAATCACGCTCGACGCAGTTCTGGTTGGCGACACGCTGCGGGTCCGCCCTGGTGAGAAGGTGCCGGTTGACGGTGTGGTCCTCGATGGCCGCGGCACCGTCGATGAATCGATGGTCACCGGCGAGTCCATGCCCGTGACCAAGGAAGCCAAGTCAAAGCTGATCGGCGGCACGATCAACCAGACCGGCGGCCTGGTCATGCGCGCCGAAAAGATCGGGCGCGACACCATGCTCGCGCGCATCGTCCAGATGGTCGCCGAGGCACAGCGCAGCCGCGCGCCGATCCAGCGCCTCGCCGATACCGTCTCGGGCTGGTTTGTTCCGGTAGTGATCGCGGTTGCCGTGCTGGCGTTCATCGCCTGGTCGCTTGTCGGCCCACCTCCCGCAATGGGCTATGGCCTGATCACAGCGGTCGCGGTGCTGATTATCGCCTGCCCCTGTGCCCTGGGTCTCGCGACCCCGATGTCGATTATGGTCGGCGTCGGTCGCGGTGCGCAGGCCGGTATCCTGATCAAGAATGCGGAAAGCCTCGAGCGGATGGAGAAGGTCGACACGCTCGTCGTCGACAAGACCGGCACGCTCACCCAGGGCAAGCCCGCGGTAGTCGCCATCGAGACCGCCGAAGGGTTCGATGCCGATGAAGTGCTGCGCCTGGCCGCCAGTCTTGAACGCAGCAGCGAGCATCCCCTCGCTCTTGCCATCGTCAAGGCCGCCGAAGCGAAGGGGCTCGCCATCAGCGAGCCGAGCGAGGTCGATCAGCCGGTTGGAAAAGGAATTACCGGATCGATCGACGGGCGCCGGATTATCGCTGGCAATGCCCGCTTTATGGACGAGCAGAAGATTCCAACCGCCGTATTGAGCGATCAGGCCGATCGTCTGCGCAGCGAAGGTGCAACTGCTATTTTCCTTGGCGTCGATGGCAAGATCGCCGGCGCCATCGGCATCGCCGATCCGGTCAAGGAAACGACGCCTGCCGCACTTCTGGCGCTCGCCGAGGCGGGCATCCATGTCATCATGCTGACCGGCGATAACCGTGTCACAGCTGAGGCGATCGCCCGGAGATTAGGCATTACCGATATCGAAGCCGACGTGTTGCCGGACCAGAAAAGCGAAATCGTCAAGCGATTGCGCGATCAGGGACGGATCGTCGCAATGGCCGGCGACGGCGTAAATGACGCGCCGGCACTCGCCGCAGCAGATGTCGGGATCGCCATGGGCTCGGGCACCGATGTCGCCATTGAAAGTGCTGGCATCACGCTGCTTAAAGGCGATCTCACCGGGATTACCCGCGCCCGACACCTCAGCCGGGCGACAATGGGCAACATCCGGCAGAACCTGTTCTTCGCCTTTGCCTACAACGTTGCAGGCATACCTGTGGCCGCAGGCGCGCTTTACCCGCTGTTTGGCCTCATGCTCTCGCCGATTATCGCAGCAGCGGCGATGGCCCTGTCCTCGGTCAGCGTCATCGGCAATTCACTGCGACTGAGGAGGATCGTGTTATGAACATCGGGCAGGTCTCGAAGGCGACGGGCGTCTCGCTGCGGATGATCCGCCACTACGAGGGAATCGGCTTGATGCCGCCGCCCGACCGGCGCGACAATGGCTACCGGGACTATCCGCCACGGTCGATCGAGCGATTGCGCTTCATCGCCAACGCCCGCGACCTCGGGTTTTCAGTTGGAGAGATAAGCGCGCTTCTCAGCCTGTGGGACGACCGCGGGAGGGCGAGCAGCGAGGTCAAGGCCATTGCTCTTGAGCATGCCAGGGACCTTGCTCGCAAGGCTGCGGCTTTGGAGGCGATGCGGCGCACCCTGCTGGATCTGGTCGAAGGGTGCAGCGACGATGCACGACCCGATTGTCCGATCCTTGCTGGCCTCGCAACCGGGCCAAGACACGCCGAGCCACGTTGCTGATGGCCTTCATTTCCAACCTTGGCCGAACATCCAAAGAGTCAAAGCATACAAATTTGTATCCAAACAGAAAACGTCAGGAAAAGTGATTAACTCCACAAAGGTCGCACGGTTCGATCCTGGATCGGTAGATGGAGTAAGTGATGGTATCGAAGAAAATCATGGCGGTGATGGGCGGTCTTGCCGCCCTCGGCTCGCTCGGTATCGCAGGTGCCGCGCAGGCTGGCGTCTTCGGCGACAAGGAAAGTGTGAACACCGAGCGTAGCGAGACGCAGGAAGGCGCTCACGAGGCTCAGTTGCTCTCGAGTGCCCGGATTCCGCTTGCCGACGCGGTACGAACTGCCGAGCAGCATACAGGCCTGAAGGCCTCCGAAGCCGGACTGGACGATGAAGTTGCGGTGGCAACCTGGGAAGTCAGCGTCGGCTCAGGCGCGCAGGAAAAGACTGTCCTCGTCGATGCCCAATCGGGACATGTCAAATCCGTGGCTGCCGATGACGGAGAATCCGAAAGCGGGGCAGACAGCGACTAGATCGCTGCGTGCTGCTGACGGACCGGACTGCGCCTGCCCCTGCGCAGTCCGGCATCGTCTTTTTAAGGGATTGCGTTAGGTTGTAGACATGAGAATCATGGTTGCCGAAGATGATCGCGAAATGGCCGACTATGTTGCGGGTGGGCTCAGGGAGCTTGGCCATGTCGTCGATGTCGCGCACGATGGGCGCGATGCATTCATGCTTGCATCGGGCGAAATCTACGATGTCCTTGTTCTGGACCGCATGCTGCCGGGGATGGATGGCATCGCCCTGATCAAAACGCTGCGCGACATCGGCAACATCGCGCCCGCCCTGTTCCTCACAGCGCTCGACGGGGTTTCCGACAGGGTCACAGGTCTTGAGGCTGGCGGCGATGACTACCTTGTCAAACCATTTGCCTTCAGTGAGTTGGCGGCGCGGATCAATGCCTTGGCCCGCCGCCCCCGAACGAGCCAGGCCGAAACCGAACTGGTTGCCGGTCCTCTGAGGATGGATTTGTTGTCGCGCAAGGTTGCACGCAGTAGGCAGGCAATCGAGTTGCAGCCACAGGAGTTCCGGCTGCTCGAGTTCCTCATGCGCAATGCGGGCCGCGTCGTGACCCGTACAATGCTGCTTGAGGGCGTCTGGGGCTTTCATTTTGATCCCAAGACAAGCGTGGTGGAAACACACATCAGTCGGTTGCGCGCCAAGATCGATCGGGATTTTGATCTCGCCCTGATTAAGACCGTGCGCGGGGCGGGTTACATCATTGATGCCTGAACGCAGGACGGATCGTCGCACCATTCTGCGGTCGAGCGCATTCCGCATCGCCTTGTTTGCGGGCATTTTCGTGATAACGGCATCAAGCTTGCTGTTCGTTCTCGTCTATCGCACTGCGACCGACATCATCGAAAAGCAGATGGCGACCGCTGTCGAGGCTCAGGCACGGGCTCTAGGGCAAGTTCTGGATGAAATCGATGACGGCGAGAAGCCTGTCTGGCCGCTTCAGGCAAAAGACGAAATGTTCCGCGTTGCACGTGACCCGGCGGGGCGATACCTGCTGCACGAACTGCGGCCGAGGCAGGACATCACCGGTCATCTGACCGTACCAGCCAGTGGCAATGTGGCAATGTTCGAGGATGCCGCACGGCTCGACGATTCCGGCGTTATTCTGTTCGGGTTGAAAACCCGCGGGGGCAGCTATGTTCTGGTGGCGCAGGAGGACGAGCACCTTAGCGAGCTGCGTGAAGCGATGATGCAGGCCTTCCTGTTTGCTTCGCTCCTGATCCTCTCATTCACCGTCGGGATAGGATACTGGCTTTCGTGGCGTGCTTTAGAACGGATCAACGCGATGAACCGTGTTGCCAAGCAAGTGATGGCTGGCGACATGGCAAGGCGGATGCCGATGTCAGCGCGGCAAGACGAAATCGACAGACTGTCGCTGGAACTCAATCAAATGCTTGCGGTCCTCGACCGCACGATGTCGGCAATCCGCCAAGTTTCCGTTGATATCGCTCATGATATGCGATCGCCCTTGGCGCGATTGCAGCAGAAGCTGGAGCGGCTCCCTGCCGAGCGGACGGAACACCGTCGGGCGCATTCAATCCGGCAGATCAATGACGAAGTGCAACGCATGCAGGCGATGTTCGGTGCTATGCTGCGCATCGCCCAGGTAGAGGGTGGTGTAGCTAGACAACAGTTCACCGAGGTCGACCTTTCAGAACTGCTGCTGGAGCTTGGAGAGATCTACGAACCAGTGTTCCATGATGCCGACAAAGTGCTAACGACGTCGATCGAGGACGGAATCTCGCTCCAGGGCGATCGCGCGCTGCTGTTGCAGATGTTCGCTAACCTGCTTGACAATGTCATCGCCCACACGCCGCGCGGAACGACGGCAAACCTGGTGTTGGCGGGGGCGAACGGAACGTGGCAGGCGAGCCTCACTGACAACGGCGGAGGGATCGATGAACTCCATCATGGCCGGATCTTCGACCGGTTCTACCGCGTCGACAAAAGTCGCAGCTCTTCTGGCAGCGGGCTTGGGCTGGCACTGGTCAAGGCGGTAGCCGAGGCGCACGGATTGGTTGCACAGATCCGCCAGAACGGGGGGGTGGTCGTTACCGTCAAAACAGCGGGATTTGCCTGAGATCGGGCGTTGTCCGCTTTAAACAGGGAAAGGACAGGCAGATGGATATCGATAAGCAAATGCAAAAAATGGCGCTCAGACTTTTGGAAAAAAAGCGAGGGCCAACTCGACGCTGACGAATGCGTCATTTTGGAGAAGTTTGCCAATCGAACGCCCGTCAGCCGCGATCTTTCGGATCAAACCGACGGCGTAAACTTCTGGGATAATCTTGCTGACAAGGTCGCCGCTGTCGGCGGTTCATGGAGTTTTATCTTCGGATTTCTGGCTTTGCTGCTTGCCTGGATGTTGCTGAACACCGAGATTTTGTCGGCTTGGAAGTTGGCTTTCGATCCTTATCCTTACATATTCCTCAACCTGATGCTTTCAATGGTCGCCGCGCTTCAAGCGCCGGTGATAATGATGAGCCAGAACCGGCAAGCTGCGCGCGACCGGATTGCGGCACAGCACGATTATGAGGTCAATCTCAAAGCAGAGCTCGAGATTATGGCGCTGCATGAGAAGTGGGATCAAGGACATCTCAGCAATATGAGGCGAATGCTTGATGATCAATCCAAGCAGATTGCATCGATCATTTCGCTTTTAGACCTCAAGGCAAGTTAGGCTCGATATAGCAAGCCTGATCGAACTTACATGCCGTCACGCCGAAAAGGCTGGAAGGGCTGCATGCTCGCATCCGCGCTCAGTATGGCTGTACCTTACCGATTATTATGCTG
>JBFWSE010000103.1:0-12662 GCA_050248535.1 Novosphingobium sp. | reverse complement strand
CCCGCGCTCGGTGATCTGAGCCACCGCATCACGCTTGAACTCATCGCTGAAATTGGGCTTCCCCATCATCGCCTCCTGTCCTCAAAATTAGGATCGAAGGCGTCCAGAAATCTAGGGGCTATTCACTTCAAGCGCGAAGGAAGGCTGCCGACTGTGCAATATCGGCGATTATCCGCCCATGAATGAAAGTGAGGCTCGGTGAATCTCGATGGTACTATCGTTGAGAACGTATCGACTGGGTTCACATGCAACTCCCAGTCTGTGTGATCAATCCGCCAAACGCATTTTTCGACACGAAGCATTACTCGAAATGCAAGGCTGGCCGCGTTTGGGTAAGCGTTGATTTCGACACTTGCATCGGTGCTGGCGCCGTCGATGAAGACTGGAAGGATTAGGCGCTGTTCGTCGCCGTTCCCGGCAGGTCGCCAGTCCGGCTGTCCTTCCAGAGTTTTCTCCGCGGCGATCAAAGCGTCAACCAGCGCCGCAACCGACTGCCCCACCATTCCTATGACATGTCAGAATGTCTTTAAGTATGCAAACTACGAAAACGACAGTAATTTATCTACACCCTCAAAAATCATAAGCCTGCAACTCGATCTGCTGCCCCAGCGCCAACACCCCAGTGCTGATCACATCGGTCCAGATCCAGCGCTGCTTGATCGGCGTGTCGCTCGCCCGCGCTTCCTCCAGCCTTCGCTCCATGCCGAAGCCCAGTTCCAGCCGCCCCGCCAGCGCGCCGGAGGCCAGCGCCTCCAGCCGCGCAAGCGTCTCGTCGATCGCGGCGACCGTGGGAATGCGCAGGCCCACGTGATTGACGCGGAAGGGCCGTTCGCGCTGGAGCTGGCGGAACCCGGCAAGCGCCTCCCCCTCCGCCAGCATCGCTGCTTCCAGCGCCAGTTGCTCGGGCTCGGCCGCGGAGGCGAACATGTCGTTCTCTCCGTGCGGCGAGCCGTCGAGCGAGACGACGACATAGGCGCCATAAGGCGGCGTATCGATCACTTCGCACGAACAGCCCAGCGCCTCGAACAGCAGGACCGCCAGCCCGCCCTCGCCCGGGCGGTGGGCGAATTCGACGTGGTTGAGGCGGCGGCCTCGCTCGGTCACCGCAGGCTTACTTCCACAGGCCGACCGGTGCCCGTGGCAGGCCGACATCGACCAGCCCGAGAATGCCGGCCCGCGCTTTCTTGATATCGGGAATGGCCGAAACCGCAGGCAGCGCGGTCATCACGTCCCAGTCGTGGTTGGTCCAGCCGGGCGTCGGCGTATAGCGCAGCTTCATGGTGACCTCGGGCTCGCCCTTGATCTCGATGCGGTGCTGGTCGGGATCGATGTCCCATTTCTCGGTCAGGTTCGTGGTGAGATACCAGATGACGGTGAGCTTGACCTTGCCCTTGCCCTTCACCTTGCCTTCCCAGCCGCCGCGCAGCGCCGCGTTGGTGCCTTTGGGCATCTTGAACCAGCCGAGATCGACGGTCTTGGCGGCAGTGGCATATTCGCAGAAGAATTCGATATCGTCGAATTCGATGTCGAGCGAATCGCCGATGCGCTGCACCGCGTCGCGGAACAGGATCAGCCAGGCGCGGGCGCGCTCCATCAGTTCGGGGGTCGCGCCGCCCGGCTCGCCCATGCCGAGGAAGGACCAGGTCTCGACCGATTCATAGACCGAACAGTCGGCGCTTTCGATCAGGTGGACATGGCTGACCTTGCGGCAAACCGCCGTGAGCGCAGTGGTGATCGAATTGACCCAGCCGGGGTTGATCCCGGTGATGTAGAGCGAACTGTCGCCCTTCTTGCAGGCCTTTTCCAGCTTCTTTTTCACCTTGCCGGTGATGCCCCCGACATTCAGGAACAGGTTTGTGGAGATCACATCCTTGCCGCTTTCCAGCAGCGCGATCGCATGGTCGAGATTGGCCTCGAACGGGGTATAGACCACAGCATCGGCCTTCATCTTGACCAGCGCTGCAACATCCGATGTCGCCTTGATCCCGGTCCTGGTCCGGGGCCGTCCGCACAGCTTGCCCGCGTCCTGGCCTTCCTTTTCCTTCGAATGGGCATAGAGCCCGACCAGTTCGAGCCTGGGATCGTCGATGATCGCCCGGGTCGAATGCTTGCCAACCTTGCCGGTGGTCCACTGGATGACGCGCAATTTCCTGGCCATGGGTTTCCTCTCTCGCTTGATCGCCTTTCGCGGGCTTTGCGCACATGATGGGGCAGTTCTGCCGGTTTGACTAGCCGCCCGTTTCATGAAATCGCGCCCGCCGACTTTCAGGAGATTTCCCGATGACTGCCCTGCGCCCCGACGTCGATCCCGACGGCCTGCTCGAATATTCGGTGGTCTTCACCGACCGTTCGCTCAACCACATGAGCCAGAGCTTTCAGCAGGTGATGCGCGATATCCATGCGGGGCTGTGCGGGGTCTACAAGGCCGAGCGGGCAACGGTAGTGCCGGGCGGCGGGACCTATGCGATGGAGGCGGTTGCGCGGCAGTTCGTGACAGGCAGGAAGGCGCTGGTGGTGCGCAACGGCTTCTTCTCGTTTCGCTGGAGCCAGATTTTCGAGATGGGCGCGATCCCCTCGGGTGAGACCGTGCTGAAGGCGCGGCGGCAAGGGGCGGGGGCGCAGGATCCCTTCGCCCCGCCGCCGATCGAGGAGGTATGTGCTGCGATTGCGGCGGAAAGGCCCGACGTTGTCTTTGCCCCGCATGTCGAAACGGCATCCGGCATCATTCTGCCCGATGACTATGTCCGCGCCCTGGCCGAAGCGGCGCATCGCGTTGGCGCGCTGTTCGTGCTCGATTGTATCGCCTCGGGCTGTGTCTGGGTCGACATGCAGGCGCTCGGTGTCGACGTGCTGATTTCCGCGCCGCAGAAGGGCTGGTCGGCGACGCCGTGCGCCGGGCTGGTGATGATGAATGGCGAGGCGCTGGAGCGCTGCAAGACCAGCCAATCGACCAGTTTTGCCGCCGATCTTGGCAAGTGGACTTCGATCATGGAGGCCTATCTCGGCGGCGGCCATGCCTATCACGCGACCATGCCGACCGATGGACTACGCACGCTGTATGGCGCGATGCAGGAGACGCAGGCCCTCGGCTATGACACGCTGCGCGCGGCGCAGTGGGAGCAAGGCAATGCAGTCCGCGCCATGCTGGCGGCGCGCGGTTTGCGTTCGGTTGCGGCGGAAGGCTTCGGCGCGCCGGGCGTCGTGGTGAGTTACACGGACGATCCCGACATACAGAACGGCAAGAAATTCGCCGCACTGGGACTGCAGGTCGCCGCCGGCGTGCCGCTGCAATGCGACGAGGGGCCGGACTACAAGAGCTTCCGCATCGGCCTGTTCGGGCTGGACAAGCTCAAGGATGTGGCGGGAAGCCTAGCGCGTCTGGAGGCGGCGTTCGACAAGGTGTTCTAGGAGCGCGCACCGGAATGCGTTAGACCCTTTTCCAAACAGAACCGGAGACGAAGCGATGGCCACCGATAGCGAACTAGCGTGGACGCCAGCCTGGCGCCTGCGCGAAATGTTTGCCGCGCGCGAACTATCGCCGATCGAATTTGCGGATTTCCTGCTGGCGCGGGTGGAGCGCAATGCCGGCCTTGGCGCTTTCGTCACAGTCTTCGCCGATCATTATCGCGAGCAAGCGAAGGCAGCGACCGAGACCTATGCGAAGGGTGACGATCTGCCGCCGCTTGCCGGGCTGCCGGTCAGCCTCAAGGATTCGGTTTTCACCAAGGGCCAAAGGACGACCTACGGCTCGCTGCTGTTCAAGGATCATGTGCCCGAGACGGACTCCATCGCCGCCGAGCGCCTGCGCAATGCAGGCGCGATCTTCTTTGGCAAGACCAATCTGCCCGAATTCGAACTGAACCGCCGCAGCGTCAATCTGCTCGGCCGCGAGACCGTCAATGCCTGGAATCGTACCCGAACCTCGGGCGGATCGAGCGGCGGGGCGGGGGTGGCGGTGTCAGCCGGGCTGGGGCCGCTTGGCATTGGCACCGACGGCGGCGGCTCGATTCGCATACCCTCGAGCTTCAGCGGCATTTTCGGGCTGCAGCCCGGGCGCGGGCGAGTGCCGGACGGGCACTGGCCGATCCAGCTGGTCTCTTCGGTGATCGGCCCGATGACCCGCGACGTGCGCGATGCCGCCACGCTGATGCAAGTCATGGCCTGCTGCGATGCGCGCGACCCAAGAAGCCGCAACGATGCGCCGCCCGACTATCTCGGCACGCTGGAGGATGGCATCGAGGGAGTCCGGGTGGCCTGGTCGGGCGATCTCGGGCGGGTCGTTCCCGACGAAACGGCGGTGGTGGAGATCTGCCACGAGGCGGCGCAGGCGTTCCGCAAGCTGGGGGCGAACTATACCGAACCATCGTTCCGCTTCGAGGACCCGATGGACGATCTCGAGATCGATGGCGACTATGCCAAATGGAAAACCGCGCGAATCCAGCGCGAGACCTTGCCCGATGCCGTCGATCCGATCAGCTATGTCATGAGCCTGCCGCGCGAGCAGCAGGGGCTCGCCACCATCTACATCCGCGACCGCTCGGACCGTCCGACCGCGCTCGAATATGCGCTGTCGATCAAGCCCGAAGTGCGCAATCGCGCCCGCACCCATATCGATGATTTCTTCAGGGACTACGACCTGCTGCTCTGCCCGGTGATCGGCAACACGGCCTTCGAATGCGGCGCGAACAACATGACGCCGTGGCAATATACCGCCTATACCTTCATAACCAACCTGTCGGGCTATTGCGCGGCTTCTGTGCCGGCGGGATTCCATCACGGCATGCCGGTGGGCCTGCAGATCATGGGGCGGCCGAACCAGGAAGACCTGGTGCTGCGCGCCGCGCGGGCTTTCGAACGCGAGCGGCCCTGGGCGCATCTGCGCCCGCCGGGGCTGGACTGAGTGCGGGTCCGGGCGGCTATTTGCCCCGCGCCATGGCGAAGCTGTAGGCGAGGTGATCGTTGAAGCCGCTCGGCCAGGGTTCAAAGACGACCTGGCTGTTGCGGTCGCCGATCTCGCCGATGCGCGCGGCGACTTCGTCGAGCGTCCATTCCGGCTGATATACTCCGCAGGTTTCGGCGACATAGGCCTTGGCCATGCGCCCGGCGAGCGAGACCAGCAACTCGCCGTTGGCCTTGCAACCCTCGTGCGCCAGCCAGCCGACAGCAGGGGCGACCAGTTCGGGGCCCCAGGGCGGGAATTCGGCGGTGTCGCGGCCCTCGGCGAGGCGGGTTTCGGCGGCGGGGACCACGCAGTTGGTCAAGACGCCATGACCGGCGCCTTCGTGCGCCAGGGCATTGGCCAGGCCGATGATCGCGCCCTTGCCGACGCAATAGGCGGCAATGTTGCTTTCGCCATAGAGACCCGCAATCGAGGATATGAGGACAATGCGCCCGTATCCCGCATCGCACATCCGGGGGAAGGCCTCCTTGGCGACATGGAAGGCGCCGTTCAGATGGACGTCGAGGACATCGGAGAAGTCCTTGAAGCTCATCTCGCGGAATGGCTGCGAACGGTTGATCGTGGCATTGTGGACGACGATGTCGATCCGGCCCCAGGTGTCGAGCGCCATGTCGACGATCGCCTTGCCGCCTTCGGCCGTCGCCACTGAATCGGTATTGGCAATCGCCTCGCCGCCAGAAGCGCGAATCTCATCGACCACTTCCTGCGCCGGGCCGAGATCCTCGCCCGCGCCGCGACGGTCGGTGCCGATATCGTTGACCACCACTTTTGCTCCGCGCGCGCCCAGCAGCAAGGCATAGGCCCGGCCCAGCCCCCGCCCCGCGCCGGTGATGACCGCCACGCGCCCGTCGAAACGCATCTCCGCCATGCTCCGCTCTCCTCGTCCTATTGTCCGGCCAGCCACCTGGCTCTGATCGAATCGGTAGTCTCACGGCTGCCGTCATGCGTCCAGCCCGGCGGGCGCCAAAGGTAGCCCAGCTTGTGCCGCCAGGGCGCCGACCACACATCGCGCCCGATGCCGATCCATTCGTGGAACGCGGCCCACAGCAGGTTGAAACTGCCCAGCTGCTTGACCGTGCCGTAATAGACCGGTTCCTCGTCCAGTTCGCGCTGGTAGCTGCCGAACAACCTGTCCCAGACGATAAACACGCCGGCATAGTTGCGGTCGAGATAACGCGGGTTGACCGCGTGGTGCACTCGGTGGTGGCTGGGCGTGTTCATCACCGCCTCGAACCAGCGCGGCATGCGGCCGATCGCTTCGGTGTGTATCCAGAACTGGTAGATGAGGTTGAAACCGCCCACCACGGCGATCATCGCCGGGTGGAATCCAAGCAGTACCGGCCAGATGCGAAACACGAAGGCGAGCGCCACGTGTCCGGTCCAGGTTTGCCTGAGCGCGGTCGAAAGGTTGTAGTGCTGGCTGGTGTGGTGGTTGACATGGGCCGCCCACATCCAGCGCACCCGGTGGCCGAAACGGTGGCTCCAGTAGTAGTTGAAGTCGTCGAGCAGGAAACAGATCGCCCAGGCCCACCATTGCCAGCCTATGGTCACCAGCCGGAACTGGTAGAGCCAGAACATCGCTGCGGTCACTGCACCAGCGGCCAGAATTCCGACCGCCGTACTGCCGAGACCCAGCGATAGCGAAACCAGCGTATCGCGCGGTTCGTAGGCCGTGGGCCTGCGCCGCCTTGCCCAGGCCATTTCCAGGACCACGAACAGGGCGAAAAAGGGAATGGCATAAGCGACCGGATCGAAGTCGGTCATGCGCTGCCTCCCAGGCGGCGCAGGCTGCTGGCCCAGTTCTGCGCTTGCTGACCCAGATCGAGCGTGAAAGTGCCCGCTGCGCCCTTTTCCGTAACCAGAGTCAGGAAATTGCGGTCCAGCCGGGCGCCTTCGTGCCCATCGAGCAGGCGCGCGACAAAATGTACGCCGTGGCGGCGCAGCAGCATGACTTGCCCTTCCCCGTTCCGCAACAGCGCACCGATGCCCGCCCGGTCAAGCGCGACTTCGACTGCATCGAACCCCCAAATGGCCTGGTTCGCCAGCATCCGCGCCTGTTCGGGATCGCGCAGACGGACATCACCGCCCAGCCCCAGTTTCCAGGCGAGCAGCGAGAGAGACAGGATCGCAAACAGCGATCCCGCCAGTTGCAGCACGATCGGGATCATGCCTTGCCGGCGGCCAGCATGTCCACCACCGCCCGCACCGGCGAAATATCATAGCCTGCCTGCGCGGCCTGCGACGCCAGCCATTCGGGATCGCCGCCGGCGCTTGCCTCGGCGAGAGCCCAGAGCAGCGTGGATCGCGTGCCCGAACGGCAATAGGCCAGCACCGGCCCCCCGGCCTCGCCCAGCGCCTTGGCCATGGCCTGGACCTGGCCTTCGCTGAAACCAGCGTGCGTGACGGGAATGGCGCAATAGTCCAGCCCGGCGGCCCGGGCGGCCAATTCGATTTCCGCACCTGGCGTCTGGTCTTCGCTCTCATCCTCAGGCCGGTTGTTGATGATGAGCTTGATACCCCGCGCCTTGGCCTCGGCCACTTCCGCAAGACCGATCTGGGGGCTTGCAAAGACATTGTCTGACAATCTGCGGAACATGGACTTTCCTTCTCAAGCGGCGTGCCGAATGGCATCCGGTGCGGTGCGTTGCGTTTTGCCAATCCTGGCGCGATGGAGCAAGCGGCGGTATGGCCACTATGCCGCGAATCGTGCTCAGCCAAAGGGGCCGTCAGTCTGACGCTGCTGTGAGCTTTCAGGAGGTTGTCCATCCGGCCTGACCGGACCAGACTGAGGTTGCGACACATCAGGCTGGCGAAGTGAACGGATGACCATCCACAAGAATGCCGGTATCCCGGCATACCGCCGTGCCGGGATCGTGCGGCGCACGACAATGCCCCGCACATCGCGTCCGGCCAGATCCATCCTGACGAGAAGAAGGAGAGCGCCGTCGCCTTCCTCTGCGCGGCAATCGAATATTACCAAAGCACTGCATCGCCTTCGCCCGCGTCATGACCGGCGACAGCACATCATCCAAAAGCTTCGCCTTTCGCGAGGCATGCAAGACCCTCGTCCTCAAGCACATCCGGACCAGATTGTGCGAGTGGGCCTACGACCGCACCTGTCCTGCCTCCGAGCACCGAATACAGGCCTTCGATCTCGGGCGACGCAACTACAACTGGTATCGACCTCCCGGCAGCCCACAATCCATGCCGCCAGTAAGCCTACTCAATCAGCCAATGAACAACCTGTTGTAGTTCAACAGCCTGGCATCAATACGACCGCATTCCTGTCGCATCCTCTTCCTTGAACACCGGAATCTCTTCCTGGCGCAACATCATCACCAGCGGGAGAAGCCGCGGACACCAGCTCTGGTAGTCAGCGTAGAACGGGTGGCAGTCGATAATGAAGTTCCACACCTTTTCGCGCTCGGCGCCCTCCGGCTCGCGCCAGGTGGCGCGGAAGGCCTGAGTGCCGACCTGAAAGTCGACCGTCGGACTGGCGATAACGTTGAGGTACCATTCCGGGTGCGTATCCGCCCCGCCCTTGGAGGCGCAGATCACAACTTCGCCGCCAATGGCGCCATAGCTGAGCGGCGTAATGAAGGTTCTGCCGCTCTTCCTGCCCTTGTACCTGATCAGGCAATTGGTGCCGTAAGTGCGGCCCTTCACGGGCGTCAGATCCTCGATATGGCCTTCCACGCCACCCGAGCGCAGATATTTCTCGCGGTGTTCGGTCACCCAGTCACGCCTGACTTCGCGGATGGCAGCGGCTTCTGCGTCGCTCATTATATTCTCCCGATTGGATCGATCTTGCGCCATCTTCCCAATTTCGCGGCCCTGTGTCCATGGACAATCGCGTCGGGACTCGCATTGCACGGCGAAGGGCGATAGGGCGATAGGCAAAACGGGAGAGAAACAATGGCCGAGATCACCTGGTCGAGCGGTGGCCGGAGTTGCCAAGGCTATCTGGCGGATGGTTCGGGCGGCAAGACCGCACCGGGCATACTGGTTTTGCACGAAGGAAATGGCCTCAGCGCCAACACCCGGTCGAAATGCGATTCTTTGGCTGAAATTGGCTTTGTCGCTTTCGCCGTCGACATGTTCGCCGGATCGGAAGGCGAGCCGATGGCCATTCTCGGTGCGCTGGTTCAGGACAATGCCGAATGGCGCGCGCGGCTCAATTGCGGGCTCGATGCGCTGGCCGCCCAGCCGCATGTAGACAAGACCAGGCTCGCCGCGATCGGTTTCTGCTTTGGTGGTTCATCGGCCATCGAACTGGCGCGTTCGGGCGCCGACCTGAAAGCAGTCGTCGGTTTTCACTCCGGGCTTGGCTCGGGTGTCGCTGCCGACTCGAAGAACATCAAGGCCAGCGTGCTGGTCTGCATCGGCGACGCGGATCCGCTTATTCCAAAGGACCAGCGCGACGCTTTCCTTGCAAACATGGCCGAGCACAATGTGGATTGCCAAATGCTGCTTCTTACCGGCGTGGAGCACAGCTTCACCAACAAGGACGCAGCTTCGATCGGCATGGCCGGGCTCAAGTACGATGCAAGGGCGGAGCGGCGCAGCTGGGTGGCGATGAAAGACCTGTTCGACGAGACTTTCGGGACCTGACGACACCGTACTTCCGCCGCCACAGCGGCTCTGTTAGTTCGTGACTTTGAGAAAATGCAAGGAATGCAAGATGGCTGACATCAGCAACGTAGTCGAAACCGCCGACGACCTCGTCGACGCAGTGGAAATCGGCCCCGAGGCCTATATCAGCGCGGAATACCTCCAGCGCGAGAAAGACCGCCTGTGGCGCAAGGTCTGGTTGCAGGCTGGCCGGGTGGAAGACATTCCCAATCCGGGGGATTTCATTACCTACGACATCTGCGACGATTCGGTGATCGTGCTGCGCGGCGAGGACGGCCAGATCCGCGCCTTCCACAATGTCTGCATCCATCGCGGCCGCAAGCTGATCGACACGCCGCCGGGCCAGCGCAATGCGCGCGGCAACAAGTCGACGCTGATCTGCGGCTACCACGCCTGGACCTACGACCTTGAAGGCAAATGCAAATTCATCGAGCACAAGGACGACTGGAATGGCGCGCTCGACGATGCGAAACGCACTACTCTGGGCAAGGTTCAAGTCGATACCTGGGGCGGTTTCCTGTGGATCAACCTGGACCCGCATGCCGGACCCTTACGCGACTATCTCGAGCCCGCCGCAACCATGCTCGATCCGTTCCAGCTCGAAAACATGCGCACACGCTGGCGCAAGTGGATCATTTTCGAATGCAACTGGAAGGTCGCCATGGAGGCCTTCTGCGAGACCTATCACGTGCCCGGCACGCACCCCGAATTTATGGAATTCGGACAGTTCCGAGGCTGGGGGCGCAACCAGGGCAGGCATTCCAACATCGGTTACGACGCGCCCAAGGGGCAGGAGGAAGACGCCGCCAAACTGCGCCTGGGCACTGGTGACGCACGCATTTCGACGGCCGAAATGCAGAACTTCACCTGGGAAAATGCCAATACCAACACCACCCGAACGCTGGTCGATGTCGCCAACCGGCTGGCTGACGAATTGCCCGAAGGCACGCCTGCGCCCGAAGTGTCGAAATATTGGCTGACGACGGCGCGCAAGATCGACGAGGAGCGCGGCGTCGTCTGGCCCACCGTCGATCCGCAGCATACCGCTGCTTCCGGAACGTCCTGGCAGATTTTCCCCAACCAGCAGATCGGCCACGCTGTTAACAACATGCTGACCTATCAGGCGCGCCCCTACGGCGACAATCCGGATATGTGTCACTTCGAAGCCGCGGTCTACGAACTCTATCCGGAAGGCAAAGCGCCCGAGACCGAGTGGGAATACACCGAAGTCAATGACTGGCCGCCGGTACTCCAGCAGGACTTCAACAACATGGGCGCCGTGCAAAAGGGAATGAAGAGCATGGGTTTCCTGGGCGCCCAGCCCAATCCCTATATGGAGCGCACAGTCGCCAGCCTGCATTATAACCTGGCGAAGATGGTCGGTTCGGGCACGCCGAGGAAAATCGGGAAGTAGAGTGATGAATGCGGCCAAAAACCTCCCCGGAACAGGGAGGGGGACCATGCGAAGCTCGGTGGAGGGGGCCGGCCTCCCGGCGCTACCCGTCTATGTCGCGCCCGGCCGAGAGCCCTCTCCGTCAGCGCTTCGCGCTGCCAACTCCCCGTGCCGGGGAGGATTTGAGGGATGAAAGTCAATCTCGGACTCTCGGCGCCCAATTCCAAAGATTGGGAGCGGATCATGGCTGGCGATTATAACCGCCAGCCGGAAGTGCCTGACTGGCAATGCGTCGAGGCGATGTTGGCGATCGGCGACATGGCCGAACCCTTGGGTTACGACGGCATCTGGGCGCCGGACCATTGCGGCACCCCCTATGGCATGGTGCCTAACCCGCTGCAGCTCCTCACCTATTACGCCGGCCGCACCGAGCGGGTGACATTCGGCACCATGGTAGTGGTCGCACCCTGGTGGCACCCGATCCGCCTCGCGCACCAGATCGCCCTGCTCGATACGCTGTCGAACGGCCGTTACGAGACGATCGGGCTCGGACGCGGAGTGGCGAAGGGCGAGTTCGAGGCGCTCGGCGTTCCGCGCGAGGAAAGCCGCCAGCGGTTCAACGAGACGCTCGATATCCTCAATCTCGCCTTCACGCATGAGCGCTTCAGCTACGACGGCGAGATCTTCAAGGTCCCGGAAACCTCGATCCGCCCTGCCCCCAAGAGCCAGGACCTGCTGACCCGCATCTATGGCTCTGCGGCGACACGCGAATCGCTCGAAATCCTATCGCGCAAAGGCATCCGTCCGCTGTTCGTCGGCAACAAGCCGCTGGCCAAGGCCTGTGAGGATGTGCGCGCGGTCAACCAGTTCCGCGCCGAGGAAGGTTTCGCGCCGTGCCAGCCCAAGAACGTGCTGTTCCTCTATTGCGTCGCCGACAAGGCCCAGCTCGACCAGAGCGACCAGTGGATCTTCGAGGCCAACCGCGACGTCAACCTGCACTATGGCTTTGCCGACCCGTCGAACTTCATCGGAGTCAAGGGCTATGAGGCCTATGCTGAGCGCGAAGGGGCGGCAACCGCGATCCTGGCGGCGGCAGTGACCGGCGAGGCGCCGAAGAATGTCGCCCGCCCTTCGGGCTATCACGAAGACAACCTGATGATCGGCACACCCGACGAAGTGTTCCGCCGGATCAAGGCGGCGCAGGAAGCCTGTTCCTTCTCCGAAATCACCATAGTCCCCAATTTCGGCACCATGCCGGTCGAGGAATGCCAGCGCAGCATCCGCCTCTTCGCCGAGGAAGTGTTGCCCGAAATTCAGAAAATGGCAGCGCCCATCCATCCGGCGGTGCTGCCCGCAGGGGCGATCGCGTAGAATATTTTCATTTCACCGTTCGTCCCCAGCGAATTCGAGGGACGAACGGTTATGAAACAAACAAAGTAGATTCGGGACAGGACAAAGATGAACGCCAACCCCAACTTCACCAGCTGCGGCCCTACCGATGTGCCCGACATCGACGTCGAGGCCCTGCGGGCTAAATACGAAGAAGAACGCCTCAAACGCCACCGCGCCGAGGGATTCGCCCAGTACATCGAGGCACGCGGCGAATACGAGGAATTCTTCGAATTCGATCCCTATACCAAGCTGCCCCCGCGCGAGCCGGTGAACGATGAGATCGAC
>JBFWSE010000102.1:0-12735 GCA_050248535.1 Novosphingobium sp. | reverse complement strand
GCCCGTTGTGCCCGGCAAAGCATCGCGCATTGGGATACATGCCCTTGTTGCGCAGAATGTCGATGAAGACGCGGTAACGCCCCTCCGAATGCAGCCGCCCGATCGCCGCGTCGAAAATCTGATCGTAGTTCACGAAACCACCGCAAATTGCTGTCTTGCCCGCCCCTTAACCCAACCGCCGGGCCATTGCCAGTCAGTTGTCGCAGCGAGATATGAAATATTATGGCTCACATCACTCCGGATTTGTGCTGGGGATCGCGCAGCCATTCGTAGTCGTAGCCAGGCACGACGTGCAGGGCCGGTGCCTCCAGCTTGAGCGCGCGAATGGTGCGCAGCCAGGCGAATACCGAGCGGCGATCCTCGGGCACCAGCCAGTCGCTGACCAGCCGCGCGCGGCCGCGCTGGCTTTTCCAGCTGACGGCAAGCGGGGCGACATCGGTAGCGAACAGATATTCCGCGCCATTGGCTATACGCGCATAGATCATGCGCGTGCTGGGCCGGTGCGAGGGCGCGGGTATGGCCACCACGCCCGGGGCGAGGGCGGCCGGCTGGCTCGCGCCGGCCCCGCCATCGGTCGCGATGGCCATTGCCCCATCGCGCCTTAACTGTTCCACTCTCGCAGCGGCATCACGGTAGCGGCGATGAAGGCTGATCCCGGCATCGGGTCCGATGGCCGTTGCGGGCCCGATCAGTACATTGCGCCCGCCGGGGACAGGCAGGACAAAAGCCAGCATCCCCATATTGCGCCGCTTCATGCCGCTTCCGGCGGCGACCAGATTCCCCGGCAGCAACCGGTGCGCGACCAGTTCCATGCGCACGCTCTCGGGCAAAGGGCCGGGCTTGCTGGCGGCGAGTTCGCGCAACTGGGCCATGTGGATGGGCATGGGCTGAATGCCATCCGGACGATTATCGAGCAGCAGCCAGTAATAGGGCAGGCCCAGCAACAGCGCGAGGGTGAGCATCAGCATGTTGAACCGGTGCGTCATGCTAGAAAATCTCGATCCGCGTCAGCCCATAGTCTGCGAGTGCCGGAGCCAGTCTGGCATGCGCGCCTTGATCGCCGGTGAACAGAGCCATGTCGGGCCGGTCTCGCCGGAACGGCTGGTCCTGCGTGAGAAAGGCGATCCGCCGGGCAATGCCCTGTGCACCATGGCAAAAGGCGACGTCCGGGCCGAACGCCTGTGCCAGTTCGTCCGTCAGCAGGGGAAAATGTGTGCAGGCCAGCACGACCGTGTCGATCCTGTCGCCTCCAGGCATGGCGCGCAATGCGGTTGCGGCACGTTGCACGGCGGCCTGGTCCACCGGCTCACTGCGCAGTTTGGCTTCGGCCGCGAGCACCAGTTCGGGCGCGGCATGGCGCAGGAGCAATTTGTCCGCGGCGAATTCGGCTTCGAGCCGGTCGACATAGGACTGGCGGATTGTCGCTGCGGTGCCAAGCAGGCCGATGACGCCTGTCCTGGTCATCGCCGCGGCCGGCTTGATCGCCGGGACCGTGCCGACCACTGGAATTTCCAGCACTTCGCGCACCGAGGCCAGCGCAATGGTCGATGCGGTGTTGCAGGCGATGCAGACAAGGCGGGGGTGGAACCGTTCGGTCATGCGGCCGAGCAGTCCCGCGACCCGGGCGGCGATCTGAGCTTCGGTCTTTTCGCCATAGGGCAGGCCGGCGTTGTCCGCCGCGTAGATCACCGGGGCTTCGGGATGCAGCTTGCGCCATTCGGCCAGCACTGTCAGCCCGCCGACGCCGGAATCGAAAATCAGGATCGGCGCGGCTGCATCCATGGTGGAGGCGTTTCCTTTTTGCGGACTTGTGCTTGGCGCGCTTCTAGCTAGGTGTGGCGGGGGAAGGGAAGGGCGCATGAACTGGCTGCTCGCACTTGGACTGGGATATGCGCTGGGATCGGTGCCATTCGGACTGATCCTCACGCGCGCATCCGGCGCGGGCGATTTGCGCAGCATCGGCTCAGGCAATATCGGCGCGACCAATGTGCTCAGGACCGGGCGCAAGGGGCTGGCGGCGTCGACCCTGCTGCTTGACGGCGCGAAGGGATTCCTGGCCGTGTGGCTGGCTTGGCGCTGGTTTCCCGAATGGGCGGCGCTGGCTGGGGCGGGGGCCTTGCTGGGGCACTGCTTCCCGGTATGGCTGAAGTTCAAGGGCGGCAAGGGTGTGGCGACACTGATGGGCGCCTCGCTCGGCCTCGCCTGGCCGATCGGCGCGGTCTATGCGGCGGTGTGGCTGGGTATGCTGGCTCTTACCCGGATTTCGTCCCTCGCCGGGATGAGCGCGGCAATTTCCGCCCCCTTGGCCGCGCTGGCTCTGGGTCAGCGAGAAATGGCGGTGGTTCTGGCGCTTCTTGCCGCCATGGTGCTGTTCCTCCACCGCGCCAACATTGCCCGGCTGCGGGCAGGGACCGAACCGAAAGTCGGATCGCCCAAGTGACCCTGTCGCAGCAAGAGGCGCAGGCGCGTATCCGTCTGCTGCGTTCGCCCAATGTCGGGCCGATCAGCTATGGCCAGTTGCTGCGCCGGTTCGGCGATGCTGTGACGGCACTGGAGGCGCTGCCCGATCTGGCCGGGCGCGGCGGGGGCGGCTATCGTCCCGCACCGGAGGCGCGGATCGCCGGGGAAGTGGCGGACGTGAAGCGGGCCGGCGCGCGCTATCTGTTTCACGATTCGCCGGACTATCCTGCGCTGCTGCGCGAGGTTGAAAGCGCGCCGCCGATCCTGATTGCGCGCGGCGAGGGCGCGCTCGTGCGTCGGCCGGCCGTCGCCGTGGTCGGCGCGCGCAATGCTTCGGCCGGGGCTGTGAAGCTGGCGCGCGAATTCGCCGCAGAGCTGGCCGAAGCGGGTTTCGCCGTGGTCTCCGGGCTGGCGCGCGGGATCGACGGGGCGGCGCACAAGGGGGCGCTTTCGGCTGGCGCGACTGTCGGCGTCATCGCCAGCGGCATCGACATTGCCTATCCGCCCGAACACGCCGAACTTCAGGAGGAGGTGGCGCAAAAGGGCCTGCTGCTTGCCGAACAGCCGCCAGGCACAGAGCCGCTCGCCCGCCACTTCCCTTCGCGCAACCGCATCATCGCCGGGATCGCCGCCGGCACGCTGGTGGTCGAGGCCGCACCCAAATCGGGCTCGCTGATCACCGCGCGGCTGGCGGGAGAGTTCGGCCGCGAAGTCATGGCCATCCCCGGCTCGCCGCTCGACGCCCGTGCGCAAGGCTGCAACCAGCTGATCCGTGAGGGGGCAGTGCTGGTGCAGTCGGCGCAGGATGTCATCGAGCTGCTGTCCGGCTTCGACGGCAATCCGCGCTCGACATTCCGTGAAGAGGTCGCCCTATGGCAGCCCGAGGATAACGAACTGGCGGACGAACCCGCCGATCTCGCCACCCTGCTCACTACCGCGCCGGTGGGTATCGACGAGCTGATTCGCCAGTCTGGCGAGAGCGCGGCGGCAGTGCAGCTGGCCCTTCTGGAGCTGGAACTGGCCGGACGGCTGGTGCGCCATGCGGGGGGGAGGGTGAGCCTGGCGGGGTAATCATATTTCGCAACCCGCTGTAGCGCGAATTCAATTCGAACGATGGCAAACCGCCTCCCTTCTGCCCGCCCGGCACAGCACAGTCGCTGCCAGAAACCCCCGCCCCCATTGCAGCCCGGCCGGCGTCGTCGGGCCACGCCAGGCGACTTGTTTCACATGCATGTCGCGCGTGCCGGAAATGGCCAGCAGGATGAAGGTCTCGCCGCCGCCTGTCGGGCAATCGACCTGGAAACGAACCGCAGGGCGGCCCGAGACCGTGACATTGGCAACCGGCGATGCCTTGGCCCCAGGACATTGTCTGGGCAGTGCTCCCAGAATGTTTTGCGCATACTGGGCCGGCGTCGTTCGCGCCGCGAGGCCGGAGAACCATTGCGTCGTCACCATGCGCGTCCAGCGATCGACTGTCTCGCCGCGTGGCACTTCCTCACGGATCGATTGCTGGGCGTTGGCGCGTTCATAACCTACGGTGAAGCCCGCCAGTGGTGGAGAAACGAGCCGCTCGGCGGACTGGGCGAGCGCCGATGCGGCAGCGATCAGCGCCAGTCCGGCAAGCAGTTTCATGCGCATGGCGATTCCTTTCCGAACTTTATTCAACACCATCTTGACGCATTGGCAATCATCCCGCCACCCTCGCGCGTACGTATACGCGTAAGGGGATTGTAGGCCGCGAATGCAGCTAGTCATTGTTGAATCGCCGGCCAAGGCGAAAACCATCGAGAAGTATCTGGGCAAGGACTACAAGGTCCTGGCGAGCTACGGCCACGTCCGCGATCTGCCGCCCAGGGACGGTTCGGTCCGCCCCGATGAAGAATTCGCCATGGACTGGGAACTTTATGGCGACAAGGCGCGGCAGGTGAAGGCGATCACCGATGCGGCCAAGGGGGCGGACCGGCTGATCCTCGCCACTGACCCCGATCGCGAGGGTGAGGCGATCAGCTGGCATGTGCGCGAATTGCTCGCCAAGAAGAAGGCGTTGCCCAAGGATGTGCAGCGCGTCACTTTCAACGCCATCACCAAGGCGACAGTCACCGAGGCGATGCAGCACCCGCGCGAACTCGATCAGGACCTGATCGACGCCTATCTCGCCCGCCGCGCGCTCGATTACCTGTTCGGCTTCACGCTTTCGCCGGTGCTGTGGCGCAAGCTGCCCGGGGCCAAGAGCGCAGGCCGGGTGCAGTCGGTGGCGCTGCGCCTGATCTGTGAGCGCGAGCACGAGATCGAGCTGTTCAAGCCGCAGGAATACTGGTCGGTGGTGGCGCGGCTGGAGCAGGGCGGGACGGAATTTCCGGCGCGGCTGGTGAAATTCGAGGGCGGAAAACTGGATCGCCTGACGATCGGCGATGAGGGCACTGCCCTGCGCGCCAAGGCGGCGGTCGAGGCGGGCGCCTTCAAGGTCGAGGAGGTCGAGACCAAGCCGACCCGGCGCAATCCCTATCCGCCGTTCACCACCAGCACCCTGCAACAGGAAGCCGCGCGCAAGCTGGGGTTTTCCGCCAGCCACACCATGCGGGTTGCGCAGAACCTCTACGAGGCCGGCGCGATCACCTACATGCGAACCGATGGCGTGCAGATGGACCCCAGCGCGATATCGGACGCGCGCAAGGCGATTTCGGACCGCTATTCCGGCCATTTCCTTCCCGAAAAGCCGCGGCATTACGAGACCAAGGCCAAGAACGCCCAGGAAGCGCACGAGGCGATCCGGCCGGTCGATTTCACCAAGGACAAATATGGATCGGGCGACGAAGCGCGGCTCTACGAGCTGATCTGGAAGCGTGCGCTGGCCAGCCAGATGGCCTCGGCCTCGATCGAGCGCACAACAGTCACGCTGCGCGACGGAACCGGGCAGAACGAGTTGCGCGCCAATGGTCAGGTGGTGAAATTTCCCGGCTTCCTCGCGGTCTATGAAGAAGGGCGCGACCAGAAGCAGGATGGGGACGAGGATGACAGCGGTCTGCTGCCGGTCATGGCCAAGGGCGACGCCCCGGCAAAGAAGGGCGTCGATGCGACCCAGCACTTCACTCAGCCGCCGCCGCGCTATTCGGAGGCCTCGCTGGTCAAACGCCTGGAGGAACTGGGCATCGGCCGGCCCAGCACCTATGCCGCGACATTGCAGGTACTCAAGGATAGAAATTACGTTCGGACGGAGAAAAATCGTTTCTTTGCAGAGGAATCAGGGCGGCTCTTGACCGCATTTCTCGAACGGTTTTTCCCGCGTTATGTCGCCTACGATTTTACCGCGGGCATGGAAGAAGAGCTCGACGACGTTTCGGGCGGGCGGGCCGCATGGAAGGCCGTGCTCGAAGCCTTCTGGAAGGACTTCAAGCCCAAGAGCGACGAAGTCATGGAGCGCAAGCCGTCCGAAGTGACAGAGGCGCTCGACGAGTTTCTTTCGGACTTCCTTTTCCCGCCGCAGGATGACGGCGGCGATCCGCGCGCCTGTCCGAAATGCGCCAATGGCCGCCTGTCGCTGCGCGGTGGACGGTTCGGGGCCTTCGTCGCCTGTTCGAACTACCCTGAGTGCAAGTTCACCCGCAAATTCGCCCAACCGGGGGGCAGTGGCGGCGATGGCGATGGCGAAGTGGGCAAGCATCCCGAAACGGGGGAGGCGATTGTTCGCAAGGCAGGGCGTTTCGGGCCATACATCCAGATGGGCGAAGGCAAGGACGCCAAGCGCAGCTCGATTCCCAAGGATGTTCCCGAGCTCGATCTCGATTGGGCGGTGAAGCTGCTTGGCTTGCCGCGCGAAGTGGGTGAGCACCCCGAAACGGGTAAGCTTATTACTGCATCCATAGGGCGTTATGGTCCATATCTCGCGCATGATGGAAAGTATGCCAAGCTGCGCTCGACTGCCGAAGTGTTTGAAACCGGCATGAACGCCGCCGTCGCCAAGCTGGCCGATGCGGCCAATGGCGGGGGCAGGGGGCAGCGCGTGCCGGTGGAGCCGCTCAAGACCTTCGGGCCGCATCCGGCTTCGGGCGGCGAAATGAAACTGATGGCGGGGCGCTATGGGCCCTATGTCACTGATGGCACCACCAATGCCACCTTGCCCCGCGGCAAGGCGCCCGAGGAATTGACGGCCGAGGAAGCCATTGTGCTGATCGCCGAGAAGGCGGCAAAGGGGCCGGCCAAGAAGGGCGGGCGGCGGAAGGCGCCGGCGAAGAAGAAGGCGCCGGCGAAGAAAAAGGCTGACAAATAGCGCTCAACTGGAGGGGATGAATGGCTAGGGAATCAGTACTGATCGTCGGCGCGGGTGCGCTGGGCATTGTCACTGGCTATCACTTGCAACTGGCCGGTGCGGACATTGCCTTCCTGGTCAGGCCGGGGCGGCTTGCGGCGCTTGCGGACCCGCAGGTGCTCTATTGTTTCGACGATCACCAGCTCAAGCACTTCACTGGCTATAAGGCCCATGGTTCGGTGGCCGAGGCAAAGGCTGCGGCTTACGATTTCGTCATCGTCACCATGGACGGCGCGACCTGCCGGGGTGAGGAAGCCACGGCGCTGCTTGCGGAACTGGGCGACGCGATCCGCAACAGCAATGCCTATGCGGTGATCAGCGGCGTCGGCGTGCGCGACTATTGCCGTGACGTCATGAAACTGCCCGACGAGCGAGTGGTAGAGGGCACTATGGGCCTCTTGAGCTACCAGACCGACCGGGTCGAATTGCCGCTCAACCCACCGACTGATGCCGCCAAATTGGCCCAGGCTTCGATGGCCTACAAGCACATGGGCAAGAATCCCGGATTCATGATCATCAGCCATCCCAAGGCGGCAGCCGGCGCCTTCGCCGAACTCTACAACCGTTGCGGCGTTTCGAAATGCGCCAAGTTCAGCGGCAAGATGTTCGAGATGTTCGCGGGCAGCATTTTCGTCACCATGGCCCAATTCGACCTGTCGGGCTGGCCGCATGCCGATGTACTGGCGCAGGACAAGGCGCTGATGGCGCTGGGCAGCAAGGCGACCAGGGAAATCATGCGGCTGCCGCAGTTCGGCCTCGCCGGCAAGCTGTTCAGCCTTACCATGGGGCCGGGCATGATGGCGCGCAACAACGCCAAGATGGAGCATATCTGCCTGCCGGTCGACTATTCGGCGTTCAACAAGTTTCACCATGGCGGCAAGGTTCGCGAGCAGGATATCCAGGTGCTGCGCGATCGGCTGGCCGACGGCCGCGCCGCCGGCCGGGCGATGCCGGCGCTGAGCGCGCTTCTGGAGCGCTACGAAGCGCATATCCGCACTTAGCGAAGGTAACCATCATGGCCGAAAACTTCACCCGCCACCGCCAGCCCTGGAAAAGCGAGGAACTGGCCAAGCTGCGCACGCTTGCGGGCAAGGGCAAGGGGCTGAAGGAAATCGCGAGGGCGCTCAACCGCAGCGAAGAATCGACCAAGGAGCGGGCCAAGGCGGATGGGATCGGGATTGCGAAACTGCGCTAACCGGCCTTTTGCGCGAACCAGATGACATGGCGCGGCCCCTTGCCGTTGCCGCGCGCCCGCACCACCACCTCATCGACGGCAAAGCGGGCCTTGTGCAGCCGCCGGGCGAAAGCGGGATCGGGCGCGGCGGACCACACCGCGAGCACGCCGCCCGGGCGCAGTGCGTCTCGCGCCGCCAGCAGGCCCTGGCGCGAATAGAGTCCGTCGTTGCCGGCGCGCGTGAGGCCGTCGGGACCATTGTCGACATCGAGCAGGATGGCATCGTAGCGGCCCTGCTCCTCGGCGATGGCATCAGTGACGTCGCCCAGCCGCAGTTCGACGCGCGGGTCGTCGAGGCAGCCCCGGGCAAGTCCGGCCATCGGGCCGCGCGCCCATTCGACGATTTCGGGCACCAGTTCGGCCACCACCAGCCTCGCATCCGGCCCCAGCCGGGCGAGCGCCGCGCGCAGGGTGAAGCCCATGCCATAGCCGCCGATCAGCAGGCAGGGCCGCCTGACCTGTCCCAGCCGCTCGCAGGTCATCTCGGCCAGGGCAACTTCCGATCCGCTCATCCTGCTGCTCATCAGCTCGTTGCGGCCGATCATGATGATGAAGTCGCGGTCGTGGCGGTACAGGCGCAGTTCCTCGCCGCCGGGCACTTGTGCCGTGTCGAGTAGTTCGCGGCGGATCATGGCATGCGCGGGTGGGGCATGGCCGCCGTCAGCGTACCCATTCCAGCCCGATTTCCTCGTAGATTTCCTTGGAGTCTTCCCAGCCCGCTTCCACTTTCACATGCAGGAACAAGTGCACTTTCACCCCCAGCATTTCCGCCAGTTCCTTGCGCGCCGCCTCGCCGATGGACTTTAGCCGCGAGCCGCCCTTGCCCAGCACGATGCCCTTCTGGCTATCGCGGGCGATGACGATCTGCTGGTGGATTTCCACCGACCCATCCTTGCGCGTCTGGTAGCTCTCGGGCCGCACCGCGCTGTCATAGGGCAATTCGTCATGAAGCTGGCGGTAGAGCTGTTCGCGGGTGATTTCGCAGGCGAGCAGGCGCTCGCTGGCGTCGGAGACCTGGTCTTCGGGGTAATGCCACGGCCCCTCGGGCATCAGCGCGGCCAGCCGAGTCTTCAATTCCGCCACCCCGTCGCCAGTCAGCGCCGAAACGAAGAACACTTCGTCGAATTGGCCGTCTCCCGCCAGTTCCTGCGCGGCGACCAGCAGCGGCTCCTTGGGCGTCTCGTCGACTTTGTTGAGGACCAGGAGCTTGCGTTCGGATCGGTGTTTGAGTCCTTCGAGGATCGGTTCGAGATAGTCGCGCTTCTTCTTGCGGGCATCGACCACCAGGACGATGGCATCGGCCTCCTGCGCGCCCTCCCAGGCGGCGGCGACCATGGCGCGGTCGAGCCGCCGCCGCGGCTCGAACAGGCCCGGGGTGTCGGCGAGGATGATCTGCGTATTGCCCTCCAGCGCAATCCCCATCAGCCGTGCGCGCGTGGTCTGCGCCTTGGCCGAGACAATCGCGACTTTCTGGCCGACCAGGGCATTGACCAGGGTGCTTTTGCCCGCGTTGGGCGCGCCGAGGATGGCGACGAGGCCGCAGTGCTGGTTATCGACGTTGTCGGGTGCCGGATTCATCCTGGCCCATTCCGTGGTTTTGCGCAGGAATGCAACCGGTTCGAACCGGCGAGCCTTCTCGGCCGTTACAGGCACCCTTCGACATACTGGATCGACCGGCTGTTTCCTGCCGTGATCAGCCCGACTTTGCCGTCCTCGATATAGAACTTGAGCGTGTTGCCGGACGAGGCCCTGACGAAATAGTCGTAGTCTTCGGTGTAGATGTTCTTCTTGCGGGTCATTTGCCGGCCATAGGTGGCGCGCAGTGTTGCCACCGGCATGCCGACATAGGCTCCCGACGGCGTCCGGTAGGCGCGATCAGACGTGTTGATCGAGGTGACCACGCCATTTTCGATCATCACCGATGCCCGCCCGTCGCGGGTGTTGTAGGTGTCGCAGGCTTGGGATTCCGCTGCGGTGAAGCCCGATGCCCGAAGATTGCCTTGCGGATTGATATAGGCGGCGACCTGCGCCCGGCGCATGCCGATCC
This sequence comes from Novosphingobium sp., assembly GCA_050248535.1. Lineage (GTDB taxonomy): Bacteria > Pseudomonadota > Alphaproteobacteria > Sphingomonadales > Sphingomonadaceae > Novosphingobium. The sequence continues at coordinate 2,688 of JBFWSE010000102.1, read as the reverse complement.
GGACATTCTGGGTGCCATCGACGGTAAACTGGTTAGCGGCGCTACTGGCCGGACTAGCGGCATAGGCCTTGTCCGGCTGGGCCAGCAAAAGGCTCAAATAGAGAGCCCCTAACCCTGCAAGCGAAATTGAATTTCGGCGTAGGTTTCGCATGGTCTCCCCTTTCCATCTCATCGACGAATGCAGGTCAGAGTGATCCTGTCACGCTGAATACGGGATTACGGCGCGTCCGGAGCCTGGGGTCAACCGAAATTCTTCAGGAATTGCTCGGCGGCCGCAGTCTCGGCATCCTGCTTGCTGGATCCTTCGCCCTGTGCTTCGCCGACGCCATTGACCGATACGGAGACAGTAAATCGCGCGGCATGATCGGGTCCGCTGCGGTCGACAAGCCGGTATTGTGGACTCTTGCGTCTGTTGCCCGCCGCCCATTCCTGCAGCGCCGACTTGGGGTGCTTGGCCTGTCCGGCCTCACCCTGGATCGCTTCGGCCCACAGCCGCCGCACGATGGCACGGGCGGCCGCGAAGCCCAAAGTGACGAAACTCGCGCCGATCAGCGCCTCCATCACGTCGCCCAGTACGTTGTCGCTGTCGCGCGCGCCGTCGTCGCTGGCTTGCTTGCCAAGGCGGACATGGTCGCCAAGGCCGATCTCCCGGCCAATCCGGGCGCACATCGCACGCGTGACGAGGGCATTCAGCCGCTGAGAAAGTTTGCCTTCATCGCCTGTGCCCAGCTCATAGAGCCATTCGGCAATGCACAGGCCCAGCACCCGGTCGCCGAGGAATTCGAGACGTTCGTAATTACGTTCGTGCCCGGTGCTGCCGTGAGTCAGGGCTTCCAGCCACAACTCTTCGCTTGCCAGTTCGGTTCCGGCGAGACGCGTGAGGAAATCGTGAGTCGATTCGCCCAGCATGTGCTCAGAACGTTCCGCCGATCCGGTCCCAGCGTGCGGCCGAAACCCAGGTCCAGGGCTTGAGCCATTCCGCTGACCCGTCGGTCGAGAACATCATGATGGTCGCGCGGCCGACAAGATTGTCCTGCGGCACGATGCCGATGCCCTGGCCGGGGACGGCTGGAAAGCGGCTGTCCATCGAATTGTCGCGATTGTCGCCCATCAGGAACAGGTGGCCTTCTGGAACGACGAAAGCCAGCGTATCGTCCTGGGGGTAGCTCCCCAAATCGAACACCTCGTAACTCTTGCCATTGGGCAAGGTCTCGCGGAAGCGGGGATAGTGGCAGACATCGCTGCCATCCGCCGCCTTGGCTTCGTAGTCGGGCCGGTAGCAATGGGTGTTCGGGCTTACCGGAATTTCAAAATCGGGCTGCCGCACCTTGGGAACAGGCTTTCCATTTATGTGCAGCACGCCGCCCACCATCTGGATCTGGTCGCCCGGCAGGCCGATGACCCGCTTGATATAGTCAATGTCGTTGCCCGGGGGGGCCTTGAAAATGACCACGTCGCCGCGCTCGGGCTGGCCGGCGAAGATTCGGCCTGGGATCAGCGGCAGGCTGAACGGCAGCGAGTATTTCGAAAAGCCATAGGGCCACTTGGCGGCAAGCAGATAGTCGCCATTGACCAGCCGGGGCATCATCGATTCGCTGGGGATGTTGAACGGCGAAAAAATGAAGCTGCGGAAAATCAGGACTATCGCCAGCAGTTTCACCAGAAATACGAAGAAATTCTCTTCCTTCTTGGTCGGGGCGGCGGGTTCGGGCGCCGGCCGCACTTCAGCTTCGCCGGATTCCGGATCTGTCGTTTCCATCGTGGGATTGCCGTCCTTCAGTCTTGCCTTGGCCTTGCCGCCGCGAGACGGCATAGGCGATTGACGAGGCTAAGCAAAGGTGCACGATGGACGATGCGGTAGGCGCGATATGGCAAAGGCTTTCGGTGCTGCCGCGTCCGCGCCTGTCGGAACTATTTGCCCGGGATGGCGGGCGCGTCGGGCAACTCTCGGCGCGGCTGGAACTGGGCGAGACAGGCATTTTGTTCGACTGGTCGAAGACGCACCTCGATGCGGCGCACCTGGACATTTTCGCAGAACTCGCCGCGGTCATGGACTTTTCCGGCAAACGCGCGGCCCTTTTTGCCGGGGACATCGTCAATCTTACCGAGAACCGCGCCGCCGAACACACCGCCCAGCGCGGGCTGGGCAAGGAGACCAGCGTGGAGGAAGCCGTGGCGCTGCATGCGCGGATGCGCTCGCTGGTCGAGGCGATCCATGCCGGCGCGCTGGGCGAGATCAGGCACCTGATCCACATCGGCATCGGCGGCTCGGCGCTGGGGCCGGCGCTGGCCGTGGACGCTTTGTCGAGGGATGGCGCCGAGGTCGACGTCCACGTCGTCTCGAATATCGACGGTCTCGCGCTGGAAGCGGCCTGTGCGGCCTGCGATCCGGCGGCGACGCTGATCGCGGTTGCGTCCAAGACTTTCACCACGGTCGAAACCATGACCAATGCCGCCAGCGCGCTTGGCTGGCTGGAGACGAACGGCGTCGCCGATCCCTATGGCCGGGTGGTGGCGCTGACGGCCTATCCGGACAAGGCCGTGGAATGGGGCGTCGACGAAACGCGCGTGCTGCCGTTTCAGGAGAGCGTCGGCGGGCGCTATTCGCTGTGGTCGTCGATCGGATTTCCGGTGGCGCTGGCCCTGGGTTGGCACGCCTTTGCCGTATTTCTCGTTGGGGCGGCGGCG